>DASWMZ010000059.1:0-82939 GCA_036399495.1 Pedobacter sp. | reverse complement strand
TCCAAACTTTTTAAGCGGCAAACTATGGATACTGCACAACAAGTCATCTTTGTGAATCCCAGTGGTTGTTCGCTCTAAAGCACGATCACGTTCTAGTGATTTTTTTAGTAGGATTGAAAAATCATCCTTAGCCAACTGGGAATCGTAGATCAATTCTACCTCTTCTGCACTTTCACTTAAATATTGGTAATGCGAAGCAAAAACTGGCAGAAAAGCTTCCATAAAAACTTTCCGCTTTGCGAAGATGTTGTTGCCAGAAGAGATCAATTGATCATCATAAATTTCCATCAAATGCGCATCATATCTGCCGGTTTGAGCAATACTTTTGAGCAGGGCATTCCGGTTAGCAAGATTCTTGTTATAAAGTATTAACTCGTCTAGGTATTGGTTGTCAGTTTGAGAGATAACATTATCTATAAACCGACGTCGCTCTTCACTACCTTCAATAATGATACTGATATCATAGGGCGAAATCATTACCAACGGGAAAAGGCCGATATGATCTGCCAGTCGCTGATAATCTTTTTTATTACGCTTAAACTGCTTCTTCTGATTTCGCTTTAGCGAGCAGGCAACCATTTCTTCTGAATGCTCTTTTTCAAAAGCACCCTGAATCATAAAAAATTCTTCGTTCTGTTTTATCTGCTGAGAATCAATTGGATTGAAATAGCTCTTACAAAGAGAAAGGTAATGTATAGCGTCCAAAAGGTTCGTTTTTCCGGCACCGTTATTCCCAGCGAAAGCATTTACGGCAGCTGAAAATTGCAAGTCTGCTTCCTGATAATTTTTAAAATTTAGAAGAGAAAGTTTCTTTAGCCACATAGCAGAGACGCAAAGTTACAGTTTACAGGGCAATCTGTTTTTTAAATTTAAACAGGGCTTGATTGTAAACGCTAAAACAGTATTTTTGCAAACTTCAATTTTTAAAACGCAAATGGCGACTAATCAAAAAGATACTATTCAAGAGCCTGTTAAAAGTCATAACACAAGCAACTTTATCCAGGAAAACACAAAAAGCCTGGCAATAATAGGAGGTGCAATTGTGGCCCTGATTCTGCTTTACATAGGTTATCAAAAACTTTACCTTGACCCAAGGAAAGAAAAGGCAGCAAATGAAATGTACAAAGCAGAAGAGTATCTGGCTGTAGATTCATTGTCAGACAGAGCGATTAAGGGCGACGGTTCTTATCCGGGTTTTGAAAAAATTGCTGAAGAATATTCAAATACAAAATCTGCTAATCTTGCTAACGCCTATCTAGGCGGACTGTACCTTCAAAAAGGAGAATTTCAGAAAGCTACTGATGTTTTAGGAAACTACAGCACCACAGGCAGCCCCGTTATCGATCCACTGGTTCTCGGAATGCTTGGTGATGCTTATTCTGAACTTAAAGATTACGACAAAGCAGAGACTTATTACAAAAAGGCATCTGATAAATCTGCAAATACTTTTACCACACCTTTGTTTCTAAAAAAATTGGGTTTGGTTTATGAGGAACAAAAAGATTTTGAGAACGCTTTAGATGTATATAAAAAGATTAAGCAAGATTACCCTCAAAGCCAGGAAGCTTCTTTAATCGACGCTTACATTGCTAGGGCAGAAGCACGTTTATAATATATTATTCAACTTATTTATAAAGATGGTTACCTTAACTAGGGTAACCATTTGTATTTTTAACTATGGCAACTCAACTCAAAAGCTTATCCGATTTTAGTCATACAACCATTCCGGAAGGAACAGCCTACAAATTTGGAGTGGTTACCGCTCAGTGGAATGCAGAAATAACGGGTGCGCTTTATAATGGGGCAGTTTCATTATTGGAGAAGCAAGGAGTTAATCCTGAAAATATTATAGCAGTTACTGTTCCGGGGAGCTATGAGTTAATTTCGGGTGCTGATATCCTGTTAGGTAAAAAAGATGTAGACGCGGTTATATGCCTGGGCTGTGTTATTCAGGGAGAGACACCGCATTTTGATTTTATTTGTGATGCAGTGGCAAATGGCCTGGCCCAGGTAACAATAAAATATAATAAGCCCGTGATATTTGGTGTACTTACAACTAACACGTTGGAACAAGCTCAAGCAAGAGCAGGAGGAAAACACGGCAACAAAGGCGAAGAAGCGGCGGCCACCGCCCTGCTGATGGCCGAACTACAAAAGAATCTAAACGATTGAAACATATTAATATAAGTTTCGTATTCAGGAGGAATTTAAATACCTTAGCGCTCACCATTATGAAGAAAATAATTATTGTATTACTTCTTGCGTTCACCGCAACCGCAGCACTTGAATCTTGTTCTTCAAAAATCTGCCCTGCTTACAACTCTTATCCTAGAGCTAGAAGAGGATAGTATTACGCAATCTTTGTGTAATATTAATTTATAAGCCCTGCCGATAATATCAAACCTCCTATTTTTGAGTTTCTATTTTTATGAATTGGATACCGTTAGAGCATATCGATCAACTGCAGGCTATTAAACAAAATCCCGGTTACAGCATCTTATTTAAACATAGTACTCGTTGCTCCATCAGCCTTATGGCTAAAAGGAAATTTGAGTTTGAATGGGATACACTTCCTGAAGACACTTCCCTTTATTTTCTAGACATATTAAACAATCGTCTGATCTCAAATGAGATAGCGCAGTTGTTTAAAGTCCATCATGAGTCTCCCCAGTTATTACTGATAAAAGGAGGCGAATGTATCTTTGAAAGTTCTCACGGTGAAATCTCTGCAGAAGATACTGCAGAGCAAATGACCGTAAATTCCTAGGAGAAATTACAAATAGTTGAACGTTATTACTTTCTTGATATCAGGATGTAAGCTATAGACTACCGGACACGTGTTAGCGGCGTGTTCAAGTATCGATTTTACTTCATCGTTAAACGAAAACGGGAAATTTATCACGGCATGGATCTCGCTTACTCTTCGGGGATCTGCTGCCATAATTTTAGTAATAGTGCAAGTTGTACCGTCGATACTAAAATTCTGCTCTTTAGCAGTAATACCCATAATGGTAATCATGCAGGTTCCTAAAGAAGTAGCTAATAGGTCTGTTGGAGAAAATGCTTCGCCTCTACCTTTGTTATCAACCGGTGGATCGGTTAAAATTTTGTTGCCGGATTGAACATGCGTTGCCTCAGTTCTTAAATCGCCTAAGTAGATTATTGTTGATGTAGCCATTTCTATCGATTCAAGGTAAAAGCATAAAGGTAAAAGCTTATTGAATGTTTTGCAAAGTAATTAAAATAACTCCCGTCTATCGCCTGTCAAATTCTCAAATCTCCTATCTTACATTTCACATCTATCAGTTACCTTTGAGTTATGATTGAATTGCCGGTTATTCCTGCAAACCAAACCGCCCGGAGACCTAGCTGGCTGCGTGTAAAGTTGCCTGTAGGAAAAGAATACGCACACGTTCGTGGGCTTGTAGATACCCATAAGCTTCATACCATTTGCGAAAGCGGAAATTGCCCCAATATGGGCGAGTGCTGGGGAGCTGGCACAGCGACTTTCATGATTTTAGGTAATATCTGCACACGCTCTTGTTCTTTTTGTGCTGTTGCCACTGGAAGACCTTTGGCTGTTGACCTTGACGAACCGAACCGTGTAGCGAATTCAATCAAGCTAATGAATGTTAAACATGCGGTAATTACTTCGGTAGACCGCGATGATTTAAAAGATGGCGGCTCTACTATTTGGGCGGAGACAATCAAAGCGGTTAGAAGAGAGAGCCCGCAAACAACTATGGAGACTCTTATTCCTGACTTTAGAGGAGTTTGGGATAATTTATATCGCGTATGCGACGAAAAACCCGAAGTGGTTTCACACAATATTGAAACGGTAAAACGTCTTACAAAAGAAGTTAGAATCCAGGCCAAATACGACCGCAGTATGGAAGCCTTAAAACGCATTTCAGAGTTTGGTCTACGTACAAAATCTGGTATTATGCTAGGCCTTGGCGAAACTGAAGCCGATGTAATCGAAACTATGCAGGATTTGGCTGATACAGGTGTTCATATTCTAACGCTGGGCCAATATTTACAACCTACAAAAAATCATCATCCTGTAATCGATTGGATTCATCCTGATCAATTCGGCAAATACAAGGAAATTGGTCAAAAAATGGGCTTTAAGTATGTTGAGAGTGGCCCGTTGGTACGGTCGTCTTATCATGCGGAAAAGCATTTATTTGATCAGGTTATATAGAATAGTAGGTCGACTAGCTTTATTAATCATACAATCCTAACGTGATAGGGAGGTATTTACAAAGCTTAGAAGCCGATATCACATATCTTCCTTCATTCTCAACAAGTTCCTGTCCCGCTTTACCATGAAGAAAAACGCCTAATATAGCAGCATCCGCAGGTTTATAACCCTGAGCCATAAATGCTGCAATCATTCCAGTTAATGCATCTCCCATCCCACCACTTGCCATAGCCGGACTTCCTGTTGGATTGAAAATGCATTTACCATCAGGCGTAAATATCATCGTGTACCTGTTTTTGAGAAGAATGATTAGGTTTAACTCTTTGGCTTTTGCTAGTCCGGTTTCTATTCTATCCCACCAATTTTTATGATCACCAAATAATCGGTCGAATTCTTTAACGTGAGGAGTAAGAATGGAAAATTTTGGAGTAATGGAAAATAAATCCGGATTTGAGGCAAGCAAATTCAGTCCATCAGCATCGATTACTAACGGTTGCTTAGAATTAATAAGTGTTTGTTGTAAAATCTCTTTACTATCAGCAGATGTTCCTAAACCTGGCCCGATTGCTATTGAGTTATACTTTCCCCAATCGAGATCTGCCGGAATTATATTATCATAACGCAAGGCCGCCATAGTTTCGGGCAACCTGATATTCAGAGCTGTGAGGCCTTCGGCTGGGATACATGCCGTAGTAAGTCCAGAACCGCTGTTTAAGCAGGCCTCTGCACAAAGCAATGCTGCGCCCATGGCATTTGTACTACCAGCGATTATCAAAGAATGACCGTATGTTCCTTTATGACTAAAAGGCAATCGCTTCTTTAAGCGTTCAGCGATATCATTATCAGTTAATAACACATAAGACGTTTCAAGCGCTTGTATAAATTCTTCGTCCAAGCCAATACCTACTACTTCAAATCGCTTTATCGAAATAGCTGATTCGGGTAGCAGGAAATTTAGTTTTGGTCGTTGAAAACTAATGACAAGATCTGCTTTGATCGTAACTGCGTGCTTCGATATCGGGCCTTCGGCCTTGAAACCGGTTGGTACATCTACCGAGACAATGGTTTTTCTTAAACTATTCAACCACTCAACTAGTGTTAGCCAACCATCCTTTAACGGCTTATTCAATCCGGAGCCCAGTATTGCATCAATGATAATGTCAGCTCTTTCTTCTCTTAACTCTTCAACCTTTTTAAACTCATCAAAATAAATTCCCTGCGCCATTAACCTGGCTAGATTTCCATCGAAGTCATTGGTAGATTTACCTGTAAAACGGGCTAATTTTGCATCAACCTTATATCCAAGGCCAAACAGCAAACGGGCAATTGCAAGTCCGTCTCCACCGTTGTTGCCTGTTCCACAGTAAACGGCTATTGATTTTGCTTTATCAGGATAGTTTTTTATGAACGCCTGAGTAAAGGCCAAGGCAGCTTTCTCCATCAGATCAATCGAAGGAATAGGCTTTTGTCGGATAGTATATTTATCCACCAGTCTTACCTGATCTGATGTTAAAAGATTTAGCATTTGAAAAATATTGAGATTATAATGCTTTTTTCTGTGATTAAATTAATATTCACGGATGAATCTGCGAACGTCTTACAGCCAATTCATTAGTCCACGTCCAATCACCTTCCCATCTCAATCTTCAAAAATTTCCCTGTATGGCTGTTTTTCACATTTATCAACTCATCGGGTGCCCCCGAAAATAAAATTTGCCCGCCACCAGCACCGCCCTCAGGACCTAAATCAATCACCCAATCAGACACTTTCACCACATCCAAATTATGTTCTATCACTAAAACCGTGTTGCCATGATCTACTAAACGATTCAATACGCCCAGCAATACGTTTATATCTTCAAAGTGAAGGCCTGTAGTAGGTTCGTCTAAAATATAAAACGTTTTCCCAGTATCTTTTTTTGAAAGTTCGGTTGCTAATTTAACCCGTTGCGCTTCACCACCCGATAAGGTAAGAGAGGATTGCCCAAGCTTTATATAACCCAAGCCCACATCGAATAAGGTTTTTATCTTTCGGTAAATCGAGGGAATGGGCTCAAAAAATGCAACCGCATCTTCTATACTCATATCCAACACATCACTAATTGATTTTCCGCGGTAGCGCACCTCTAACGTTTCGCGGTTATAACGTTTGCCCTGGCACTCTTCACATGGCACTTGCACATCCGGAAGGAAATTCATTTCAATAACCTTCTGCCCCGCTCCCTGGCAGGTTTCACACCTACCGCCCTTTACATTAAACGAAAAACGGCCGGGCTTGTAACCTCTAATTCTTGCTTCAGGTAATCCAACATACAAGTTACGGATATCAGAAAACACTCCGGTGTAGGTTGATGGATTTGATCTTGGAGTACGACCAATCGGCGTCTGATCAATTTCAATTACCTTATCTATATGCTCGAGACCTTCGATTTTTTTATAAGGCAAAGGCGTTTTCTTGGCGCGGAAAAAATGATGGTTAAGTATGGGGTATAGCGTTTCTGCTATCAAGCTCGATTTTCCGCTACCAGATACTCCAGTGACACTAATAAATTTACCTAAGGGAATTTCCAGCGTTACGTTTTTGAGGTTATTACCCGAAGCATTTTTTAAAATCAGGGAATAGCCGCTGCCTTTTCGTCTTTCGCCGGGCATGTCGATTTTACGCGCACCACTAATGTAGTCATTGGTAAGAGTGCTTGTTTTAGTAAAATCTCGAGGATGACCGGAAGAAATCACTTCACCGCCGTGTACGCCCGCTGCAGGGCCCATATCAATCACATAATCGGCTTCAAGAATCATATCCTTATCATGTTCAACAACTAAAACTGAATTTCCAATATCGCGAAGGTTTTTAAGTGCAGATATCAAGCGGGCATTGTCCCGCTGATGCAGCCCAATGCTTGGCTCATCTAAAATATAAAGTACATTTACTAACTGCGAGCCGATTTGAGTAGCCAGGCGAATTCGCTGAGCTTCACCACCGGAAAGTGTTTTTGCAGTTCTGTCGAGGGTTAGGTAGTTTAAGCCTACATCCAAAAGAAAGCCAATTCTGGAACGAATTTCCTTTAAAATTTCTTTGGCAATAACATTTTGGCGTTCATTTAAACGGTTTTCCAAGTCATTGAACCACTCCGAGAGTTTTGAAATGTCCATACTAGCCAAGTCAAAAATATTCTTTTGATCAACCTTAATATGGAGAGATTCCTTTTTTAAACGCGCACCGCTGCATTCAGGACAAGTTCGCAATACGCGGTAATTTTCCAGATCGTTACTGGCTTCCTCACCACGTTTTTCGGTCTGCTCTTCCAGCATTTTGATAATGCCGTCAAAAGTGATCTGATAATTTTGAACGTTCCATTTATTATATTCTACCGGAACGGTGATAATATCTTCTGCACCGTTTAAAATAATATTGACAATATCTTCTCCCAATTTTTCTATCGGAGTTGATAGTGAGAAATTAAACTTTTTAGAAAGTGCCTTTAGAATCTGGAACATCCAGGTTTCGCGATATTCCCCTAAAGGTGCCAAGCCACCTTGAACAATACTTAGTTTTGGATTGGGTATGATTGCATTGTTATCTACCTCGAAAACGTAGCCCAATCCACTGCATTTGTTACAGGCCCCGTAGGGCGAATTAAAGGAAAATGTGTTTGGCTGCGGTTCATCATAAGAGATGCCCGAAACCGGATCCATAAGGTACTTACTAAAGAAAAACTCATTGTTTTCCTGATCGGATATTTTGATGATGCCTTTAGCCGTTTTTAAAGCTGTTTGTATGGATGTATAAAGCCGCTTTTTATCCTTTTCGGAAACCATCAACCGGTCTATCACCATTTCGATATCGTGGATTTTGTAACGGTCTACCTGCATTTTAGGAACGAGATCCAGAATTTCTCCGTCGACCCTTACTTTCAAAAACCCCTGCTTTCTAATCTGTTCGAATAATTCGCGGTAATGACCTTTGCGGCCCTTAACTACTGGTGCTAACACGTTAATAGCTTTTCCGTCGAACTTTTCCAGCACATTTTTATACATCTGCTCTTCAGACATGCGCTCCATTTTTTCTCCTGTTACGTATGAATAGGCTTCACCAATTCTCGCGAAAAGCAAACGCATAAAATCATAGATTTCGGTAATGGTACCTACCGTAGAGCGGGGATTTTTAGAAGTGGTTTTTTGCTCAATTGCAATAACCGGACTTAATCCGGAGATCTTATCTACATCCGGGCGCTCCATCCCACCTAAAAACTGACGCGAGTAAGCGCTAAAAGTCTCCATGTAGCGGCGCTGACCTTCGGCATATATCGTATCAAACGCCAGGGAAGACTTCCCACTGCCACTTAAACCTGTAATTACAACCAGCTTATTTCGGGGAAAAGAAACATCAATGTTTTTGAGATTATGAACCCTGGCCCCGAAAACTTCTACATCACTTTGCTCGCCAAGATCCGGAGTAGCTATATCCATAAATTAAAAAGAGTATTAATGGATAAAGATTAGAATTTGTTTGGTAATGTGTATCCCCTTAAAGTAAAAAAGGCTGAATTGCTTCAGCCTCAAAGGGATTTTAATTTTGAAGTATGGCAAATGCCTTTAAAGCATCTTGTTCTACCTTAGGAATGATATTAGTTTGTGCCGGCTTGATATCTTGCTTTATTGCAAGTAATTGGGTTTTCCGTTTAACAAACCCATACTGAATGGGATTTTCAATGATTTCCTTCATGGCAATGAGCTTATACACATACGAAGCGGTTTCGCCGTTTAAGCGCATTTTATAGTAATTTTTTTGACCCTGCCTTGCCATTTGGCGGAGAAGATTAATTTCGCCGATGTTATACGCAGCGGCTGCGAGCGTCCAGCTATTAAAGATGCCGTGCAATTCCTTAAGATATTTACATGCGGCGATGGTCGACTTACGCATATTCTTTCGTTCATCTACTACAGAATTTACTCTGAGTCCGTAACTGCGCGCTGTTCCCGGCATAAATTGCCAATACCCTGAGGCTCCCCTCGGCGACGTTCCTTCTGCAAGGCCACTCTCCACTAATGGCATGTATTTGAAATCTTCCGGAATACCGTAAGCCTTCAAAATTGGAACTATAATAGGGAACCATCTGGATGCCTTCTTATGAAGTTTTGTGGTTTGAATATTTGAATAGCTATTAGCCTTTAAATATTTCCGCATTTTGGCTGCAATGGCTTTTCCTTTGGGTAATTTTTCGTTTGAGAAGGTTAAACCGGGAAGTTTAACCTTGGCAACCGGCTCGATTGCTTCTTCTCTTTCAAAAGGAAATGTCACCTTTTTTGAAAACGAATTTAACGGGGTTTCGGGTGTACTGTAAATAAATAATTTTGCAACCAGCATCATTATTAGTAACCCGGAACATGCAATTAAATGTTTCTTAATCATGTGTTCCTTAATTATTTTTTACTAAAAAGATTTTCAAAAGTACTCAATATATGCCTAACTACCAAATAGTTACACTTTAACCCTAAGTTACAGCTACTTACACGCGTTAGAATCACCTCTACTTTTCAATCTCACAGCAAACACAATTTAGCAACCGACGTTTATTTTCTTAACTTTGCACCCCATTTTAAAAAGGTTAGCAGCGTATCATGCCAGATAAAAAAAACAGGAACAGTCGCGAAGACAAATCCCTTAAAAACAATCATTTCCAAAGTAGCTCTAAAGGTGAGCAACCGGAAAGTTCAAACAACGATAAAAGAAAAAAGTTTGAAGGGGATTCTAGCAGACCTTACAAAAGCCGCTCAAGCAAGCCGGAAAGTGCTGATTTTAGCGATAAAAAAGATTCAAGAACATCCGAAGATAAACCATTTACAAAGAAACAGTATGGCGCTTCGAAGGAGCGTCCGTTTGGGAAGGCGGATCGATCCTTTGAAAAAAAACCATTTAGCTCCGAAAGATCAGGGAAGTCTGAGAAAAAACCTCAATTAGGCGAGCGCTCTTTTGCGAAAAGGCCAAGAACTGGCGAAGAAAACAGTGCCGACAAGCCAAGGGAAGCCCGCTCTTTCGATAGAAAATCCTTTAAAGCCGGTGAAGAAAAACGAGGTGAAGAAAAAAGGTTCAGGAAACCTGAGGGTGAAAAAAGTTTTGAAAGACGACTATTTAAAGAAGGCGACAAACCTTCGACCAGATCAAGTGCCGGACTTCCTTATGAAAAAAAACCTTTTAAAAGTAAAAACGAGACGCGTAAATGGACTACCGAAGAAAAAATTGATCAGCCATCAACAACTCGTGGTAGAAAAAAACCTGCAACATCCGATTCTGAATTAATTAGGTTAAATCGTTATATCGCCAACGCGGGTATTTGTTCGAGGCGCAAAGCGGATGAATTGATTGAAGCCGGAGTTATTTCAGTAAACGGCGAAGTGGTTTCTGAATTAGGTTTCAAAGTCAATCCATCTAAAGATCTAATCCGTTACAACGGAGAAACTTTAAAGCGCGAGAAAATGACTTATGTGCTTTTAAACAAGCCAAAAGATTATATCACCACAACTGATGATCCGCAAGAGCGCCGAACTGTAATGCAATTGGTGGAAAAAGCTTCGCGAGAGCGCATATACCCGGTTGGCCGACTTGACCGTAACACAACCGGATTACTTTTAATGACTAACGATGGCGATCTGGCTGAAAAGCTTTCCCACCCGAGAAATAATATCATCAAAATATACCAGGTTGAATTGAACAAAAGCCTTAGTCAGGGAGATTTTAACAAAATTGAATACGGATTAGAGCTTGAGGATGGCGTTATTAAACCAGATGCATTGAGTTACGTGCAGGGAGCTAGTAAAAAAGAGATCGGCATCCAAATTCATACGGGCAAAAACAGAATTGTTCGCCGTATTTTCGAGCATTTAGGTTATGAAGTTGTGAAACTTGATCGCGTAGTATATGGCAGCCTAACAAAGAAAGATTTGCCTCGTGGGCGATGGAGATATCTCGAAGAAAAAGAAATTATACAACTCAAACACTTAATAAAATAAGATAAAGGCTCTGGAAACGGAGCCTTTTTGATTTGAACGATATTTCTTACCTTGTAACCAATCTATTATTCGGATATCGCAATAAACAACCTGAAATGAAAACGCTAACCTCTCTTTGCTGTATAATTTATTATCATAGCTTTAAAAGCTCAAGGATTAAGGTTTATGCGCCGCTGTGTTTGAATTTTGACGGGAAGTAATAGGAGAGAGATCAAACCAACGCTGCATCTAGCACTTCTTTATAAAACTGCTCATAAATCGGCAAAATCCGGCTCAAATCGAATTCCCTCGCACGATTTAACGCATTCTCCTTAAACTCAGCAAGCCTTTTGGAATCTTCCAAAATATAAATCGCGTTCCTGGCCATATCCTCCACATCCCCAACGTTACTTAAAAACCCGGTGATGCCCTGTACATTTAATTCGGGCAAACCACCGGTATTGGATGATATGATTGGAACTTTACAAGCCATTGCTTCCAATGCTGCCAAACCAAAACTCTCGGAATGAGAGGGCATTACAAATAAATCCGCAACCGAAAGAATTTCCTCAACAGCGTCTTGCTTGCCTAAAAAACGAACGTTTTCGCAAATCTTAAATTCTCTGCAAAGGGCTTCGCAGTTTACACGATCTTCTCCATCTCCCACCATTAGTAGCTTGGAAGGAATTTTCTCGTTTACCTTTTTAAAGATCCTGATTACGTCAGTTGCCCGTTTTACCTTCCTAAAATTGGAGGTGTGAACAAGGATGCGTTCGTTATTTGGAGCAATTGCCTTTTTGAAATGGTCTTTTGGCTTGAGACTAAATCTTGTTAAATCAATAAAATTGGGGATCACTTTAATATCCTTTTGAATATCAAAATGTTCGTAGGTTGATCTTTTTAAATCTTCGGAAACGGAAGTTACACCATCAGACTGGTTGATCGAAAACGTAACAACTGGTTTGAAAGTGACATCCTTTCCTACAAGTGTAATATCTGTGCCATGCAAGGTGGTTACTACCGGGATATGAATACCATACGTAGCCAATATTTGCTTCGCCATAAAGGCAGCTGAGGCATGCGGAATTGCGTAATGTACATGCAATAAATCCAACCCTTCAAACCGAACAACGTCAACAAGCTTACTGGCCAAGACTATTTCGTAAGGCGGATAATCAAACAGTGGATATTGTGAAACGGAAACCTCGTGATAGTATAAGTTCTCGGAGAAAAAATCTAACCTGGCCGGCTGACTATAAGTGATAAAATGAACTTGATGACCATTATTGGCTAAAGCCTTTCCAAGCTCGGTGGCTACCACGCCACTACCGCCAAAGGTGGGATAGCATACTATTCCAATCTTCATAACACAAATTAAATATAAATATATTAGGAGATTGTTTCCGCTTCGTCAATTCTTTTTCGGGTTTGCAGACGGAATACAGTAAGCTACTTACTCTCCTTAATCGCTTTATAAATAACATCCTGAATTCTTGGCCGAATACGCAAGCTGGACAACTTCCCTGTAACAGTTGGATGCACTCTGTTGGAAAGGAAAATATAAATAAGATCATATTCCGGGTCGACCCAAACACAGGTTCCGGTGTAGCCAGTGTGACCATAGGTTTTATCGGATGCGAGATCCGAGGGGTAGCGGTTTGTCCGATCGGGGTCCCAGCGATCAAACCCTAGGCCTCGGCGGCTTACATTTGAATATTTTGAGGTGAATAGTTTAATGGTTTCGGGTTTGAAATATTCCTTTCCGCCGTAGGTTCCGCCGTTTAAGATCATTTGAAAAAGAATGGCCAGATCGTTGGCGCTTGAAAATAATCCGGCATGACCGGAAACGCCACCTGCCATCGCCGCACCCTGATCGTGAACATAACCTTCAAGCAAGGTTTTGCGGAAATAGGCGTCTTGCTCGGTAGGTACAATTTTAGTTTTTGAGAATCGCTCCCGCGGATTAAAGCCTGCAGTATACATTCCCAACGGACTATAAAATTGATTCGAAACATATTTATCAAGTCTTTCCATGATGATATGCTCGATTATATCTTTCATGATGTACATACTTAGATCGCTGTACACATGTTTACCACGAACTGAAAGTCGGGAATTCAACATTCGAGGCCACATCACTTCTTCGAAGTAGTTTGCGCGCAGATAATAATTATCAGCTACTTTAAGCGTGTGAAAAAGACTGGAATCACGACTGTAATCACCATGATTTATACTCTCATAAAACGGAATAAAAGGTATTAATCCGGCTTGGTGAAGAAGTAATTCTTTAACAGTGAGATTATTTTTATCGGTATTCCTTACCAACGGAACATAAGCGCCAATATTGGTATCTAGTTTAAGTTTATGCTGCTCATAGAGGCGCATAGCAGCCATTGTGGTTGCACCGATTTTAGTAATAGAGGCCAGGTCGAAAATATCGCTGGCTTTGGTTGGAACTTCTTTCTTATAGGTGTGATTACCGTATCCTTTATTGAAAATAACTTTGCCGTCTTTTACCACCATTACCACTGCGCCGGGAGTTGCTTTTTGAGCGATGGCTTCCTCGACAATTTTGTCGATTGGCTTTTCCAAATCCTTGCTTTCGATGCCAACCTCTTCGGGTATGGTATATTTTAATCGCGCAACTGCAGTTGAAAATCCTGTGCCATTTTTGAAAGAAGGTGAGATCGTTTCGGGAAGTTTAGCAGAGATTGCGATACCGCCAAAAATAGCTTGTGCTGTATAAACAGCTGCCGCAGGAGAATTAATATCAGTCCATATAATGGGGAAATCCGATTTATCGAAAAATTGCAGATTAGCTGATTTACCATAGGCCACCAACACTACTTCTTTTGTTTTGGTTAACTCTTTAACAAAATTTTGAAAGGGAACATCCTTTAAGGGAAGGGTTGCAGTTTGGATAATTACAGTATTAAAAAATTTCAGCCTGGCTGTAAGCGTATCTACAGATAACTGCAGGTTGGTATTTACAAGACTAAAAGATGAAATTTGAGAATATTTTTCTAAAGCACCGTTAAACTCCTTTCCAAAAACCGCTCCGACATTCACCGCGGCAATCTTTCTTCTCTCTAAATCATTCAGCGGAAGGATATTTTTTGAATTATTGAGCAGGACGGTCGAGGACTTTAATGATTTTGACTGAGCTAACCACTCGGATGCCTGGATTTCATCATCGCCATAGTATGACATCGAAATCAACAGCGCAGATATTGCCAGAACAACCACTCCCCCAACTATTTCAAGTACTTTAAATTTCATTAAAAAGATATGAGATTTGAGACATTGGATGTGAGGTGCTGTAAATTTGCATATCGATTCGCGATGCATTAGAGATATGGTTCATTTATTCGCCTCATATCAAGGTTAAATTAAAAAACGAAATTATGATTTAAGAAGTACAAGTGTGAAACGAATGACAGATTAATATGGCTAACGAGGGAACATTTCCAAACTAAATGACTTAATTTAATACAATATGATAACTCAGGAACTCCGTTTAAACAATTTCCTTATGGCTCCAAACGGTACAATAGTGTTTGTTGATGAAATAACGCGAAATATAATTAAGTGTAAGAGCTTGGAAGGTGTTGACTACTGGATGGATTCTGAGTATTCCTGGGCAATTCCCGTGTCCGTCGAATGGCTACTCAAATTTAGATTCGAACGAATTGGAACAGAACTAGTTTACCGTCAAAATCATTTATCGCTAGTGTTTTCCGGCACTAAATTAAAATTACACATTAACGGGCAAGGCATTTCAATAGATTTTCCAAAAACCATCCATCAACTCCAAAATCTATACTTTTCTCTTACCAGCAATGAATTGAATATTAGTGTCGCTTAAATACTGTACAACTCTATGAAATTGAGTGTATACCTCATCTACTTAAGACATAAAGAATTATTTCCGAACCCTTTAAACGGACAATTCTTTACAATTTAATTATCAACACCGGTCGAACAGAAACTCCAAGCACCCTTATTTTCATTAAATTTGCTGGAACGCTATGTCTGATATTATTCAACTCTTACCTGATTCAGTTGCCAATCAGATTGCTGCGGGCGAAGTAGTGCAAAGGCCTGCGTCGGCAGTAAAAGAGCTCATCGAAAATGCAATTGATTCCGGTGCCGGAAAAATTCAGTTAATTATTAAAGATGCCGGAAAATCGCTCATACAAGTGATTGATGATGGCTGCGGCATGAGCGTCACTGACGCGCGAATGTGTTTTGAACGCCACGCGACTTCTAAAATTCGCAAGGCGGAGGATTTATTTGCCATACGTACCATGGGCTTTCGCGGAGAAGCAATGGCTTCTATCGCAGCAATCGCCCAGGTAGAACTTAAAACACGCAAACACGAAGACGAGTTAGGAACGCATATCTGCATCGAAGGTTCGGAAGTGTTCAAACAGGAACCGGCGTCGTGCAGTGCGGGAACGAGCATTTGTGTTAAAAATCTGTTCTATAACATTCCAGCAAGAAGAAACTTCTTAAAGGGGAACCCGGTTGAGTTACGGCACATCATTGATGAGTTTCAGCGCGTGGCGTTTTCTCATCCCGAAATCTTCTTCACTTTTCATCATGATGGAAATGAGATTTTTCATTTACCTCAGGCTTCGTTAAAACAACGCATCATCCATATTTTCGGGAGCACCTACAATCAGAAGCTGGTGCCTGTTGAAGAAAATACCAGCATCATAAGCCTTAAAGGTTATGTGGGAAAACCAGAATACGCCAAAAAGACCAGAGGAGAGCAATTCTTTTTCGTAAACAAACGGTTTATTAAAGATCCTTATCTTAATCATGCTGTTCTAAAAGCATATGAGGAGTTGCTCCCCGACGACAGTTATGCGCTTTATGTGTTATTTATTGATATCGATCCTGCCAAAATTGACATTAACGTACATCCTACAAAAACAGAAATAAAGTATCAGGATGAAAAATCAATTTATGCCATTATCCGCTCTGCAGTAAAGCGCTCATTAGGACAATACAATATTACGCCAACGCTCGATTTTAATCAGGAAACCGGCTTCAACGGCATGATTACGCAGTTAGCTCACGCAGATATTGTTCCGCCAGCCATCAGTTTTAACCCGGATTACAATCCGTTTACAGCAGAAAAACAAGAGCGCGAAATTCCTTATCTCCGAAACATCGGCGAAAGCAGACAAAACGTAAGTAAAAATTGGGGGTCGTTATACGATATTGTAAAACCGCAGGAAGCAGAACAGCAACAGTTTAATCTCGATTCGGACGATGAAAAAAATTCGATTCCAAAACATGGCGAGAAACAGCTTTTTCAGCTTCACAACCGGTTTATTATTTCACAAATAAAATCGGGCTTTATGCTGATTGATCAGCAGGCGGCACACGAAAGAATACTGTACGAGCGTTTCTTAGAGCAATTAGAAACGCATAAAGGGGCAAGTCAGCAAAGTCTCTTTCCGCAAACAGTTTCGCTTGGTGCGGTTGATTTTGAATTAGTAAAAGAACTTTTACCTGATATACAGGCTCTTGGTTTTCAGGTACGTGAGTTTGGAAAAAATACCTTTATTGTTGAAGGGATTCCAGCCGATATTGGTTCGAACATAAGCGAAGTGGAAATGCTTGAACATCTTATAGAAGGTTTCAAAAACAATTTTTCACTGCTCAAATTAAATAAAAGGGATAATTTGGCGAGGACGCTAGCCAAGAATGCCGCGATTAAACCAGGTGTTACATTATCGCAAGCAGAAATGAATAGTCTCATTGACGAGCTGTTTGCGTGCGAGTCGCCCAATATTTCAATTCAGGGCAAACCAGTAATCATTACATTTACACTCGACGAATTGGTACAAAAATTTGAAAGATAATTACACGGCCCTAAACACTAAATGAATAACATCGGCTCCCCCCTCTCCAATATTCCCCCGGTTGTAAAAAACCTGTTAATTATCAATGTGATATTTTTCATTGCTATGCATTTATTCTCGGCAAATGGGGCCTATCCTTTAGTACAGTATCTGGCAGTATATTATTTTGATTCTCCGGATTTCAAAATTTGGCAAGTGGTGACGTATATGTTTATGCATAGTCCGGGTTCCATTATGCATATCCTTTTCAACATGTTTGCACTCTACAGTTTCGGACCAGTATTAGAGTATACCTTCGGATCTAAGCGCTTCTTAAATTATTACCTCCTTACGGGATTAGGCGCATTGGTTCTTCAAATGCTTGTTCAGGCGATTGAGGTTTATGGAATAACGGGTTCAATAACTAACCCAGACTTAGCCAGCACGCTTCAATCATTAAAACATACAGATTTACAGGCCGCCCAAAATTTATTTTCCATTTATAATACACCAATGCTTGGTGCTTCGGGAGCAATATTTGGAGTCTTAATCGCGTTTGGCTTGTTATTCCCAAATGCCGAACTGATGTTGATATTTCCACCTATTCCCATTAAGGCAAAGTACCTGATTCCCGGGTATATAGTACTTGAACTATTTCTTGGAGTTAAACAATTCTCGGGCGACTCTGTTGCTCATTTTGCACACCTTGGCGGTGCATTATTTGGTTTTTTACTAATTAAATTCTGGGGTATTCATCGCCGGCCGGGAGGTTATATATGAAGCAGTCTATATTCAAGGAGCTTTGGAATAAAATGTTTAGTTCGGGTAGCCGGTTGTATTTATTTATCGGCATTAATACCCTCGTTTTTCTGATTTTGGGTTTCCTAAAACTTGAAATATTAATAACAAAAAATACAGCTATATCCGATTGGCTTAGAGTACAACTTTCCGTTCCCGGAGATTTATATGCGGCGGTTTATAAACCATGGACGCTCTTTACTTATATGTTTACCCATACCGGGCTTTTCCATTTCTTCTTTAATATGCTTGTGCTTTATTGGTTTGGGAGAATTTTCGAAGATTACTTGAACGGAAGGCAGTTTACTTTCACTTACCTGGCGGGTGGGTTGGTTGGCGCCTTATTATTCCTGCTTTTTTATAACACGTTTCCACTGTTCGAAACCGCAAAATATAATTCAATATTGCTTGGAGCATCGGGCAGTGTAATGGCCATTGTAGTTGCAATTTCAACCTTACTTCCTGATTATGCAGTAAGGCTTTTACTTTTTGGCGAAGTGCGCTTAAAATACCTGGCTTTAATTTATGTAGTGATGGATATTATAAGCCTTGCAGGTTCAAACCCTGGTGGCAGCCTTGCTCACCTTGGCGGTGCGCTCTTAGGTTTTGTCTTTATTAAACAGCTTCAAAGTGGCAACGACTGGAGCAAAATTCTACAAAAAAGAAAGCGATTACGGGTAGTTCAGCGAAGAGCTACCGCAACTGTAAACGTTAGCAGCAGAGTTCCGGAGCAAGAATTAATAGACCAGATTTTAGATAAGATTTCCAAATCTGGCTATAACAGCCTTAGCCCACAAGAAAAAGAACAACTGTTCAAAGCCAGCAATAAAGAATGATTTCGAGGAGCAAGAAGAAAAAAAAAGGGAGTTGGCTAACTAAAATACTTTTTGTTTTAAATATCGCGGCAGCAGGTATTCTTATTTTAAGTTATGTTGCCGCATTTATTCCACCTACCAGCTTCTGGCCTGTTTCCTTTATCGGACTTGGCTACCCTTTTTTATTATTGATCAATGTAGTTTGTGCGATTTTTTGGCTTTTCAAAAAGCCTGTTTATGCATTGGTTTCGTTCCTTACTATCTTAGTGGGGTGGAAATTTTTAGTTAGCACCATTGGTTTTCGCGAACCCACCGCTATACAGGTACCTAAATCTTCTAACGATGTTCTCCGGGTAATGACCTGGAATGTGCACTATTTCCGCACATTTGACAATAAGGAATACGAGAAAAGTATAAAAAGCCAGATGATGGATATCCTCCGAAAGGAGCAACCCGATATACTCTGTATACAGGAATTTTTTACCCGGAGAAGCGGCGAATTTAATTTCAAGAAAGCAGTTACAGAAACTTTAAAGACTCAGCATTATTACATCGAAGAAAGCGAAGGAAATGATTACGAAATGCATGGGTATGCAATCTTCTCGAAATATAAAATTCACAATAAGGGAAAACTCAAATTCCCGAATATTACACATGGCAACGATGTTCTTTTTGCTGATTTTGTTATCAAAGGAAAAAAGTTACGTGTTTACAGTGTTCACCTTCAATCCATCAGTTTCCAGCCGGAGGATTATGAATATTTGAAAAACATTAAAGAAATTCCTACTGATGTAAATTCAACCAAACGTGTAAGCAAGCGAATAAAACATGCCTTTGTTAATCGAGGAGAGCAGGTAGAAGTATTGAAAGCACATGCCAATTCTGCAAAGATGCCCTATATTATTGCCGGAGATTTTAATGATACGCCGATATCATACGCGGTAAATACTTTAGGAAAAGGAATGATAAACAGCTTCCGCGAAAAGGGTAGCGGTTTTGGCATCACTTACAACGGCGACTTCCCCAATTTTCAAATCGATTATATCTTGGTGAGGCCTGAATTTAAAGTTAAAAACTTTACCATCATTGAGAAAAAGCTGTCGGATCACTATCCCGTTAGAGCCGATCTCGAATTCAACCCTTAACGGATAATCCCCTGTTCAATCTCAACAGTATTCTTTAAGTTTGCAGCATGAAGAACAACCTGGTTGTTTATAATACTTTAACAAGAAAGAAAGAGCTTTTTGAACCCTTAAACGCTCCTTTTGTAGGGATGTATGTTTGCGGACCAACTGTTTACAGCGATGTGCATCTCGGCAATTGCCGCACTTTTGTGTCTTTTGATTTGATATACAGGTATTTGGTTCACCTCGGTTTTAAAGTACGTTATGTACGGAACATTACTGATGCCGGACACCTTGAAGGCGACCGTGATGAAGGAGATGATAAATTTTCTAAGAAAGCACGGCTCGAGCAGGTTGAGCCAATGGAGATTGTTCAGCGTTACACTATTGGCTTTCGCGATGTAATGAGTTTATTCAATACCCTCCCCCCAAGTATTGAGCCAACGGCCACTGGCCATATTGCCGAGCAAATCGAAATGATGAAAGATATCATCAACAACGGCTTTGCTTATGAGGTTAACGGAACGGTTTACTTTGACGTAGAGAAATATAGCCTGCAAAACAACTATACCATTCTTACCAACCGCAATATGGAGGAGCTGTTAACCAACACTCGCGATTTGGGAGGTCAGGATGAGAAACGCGGCCGTTTAGATTTTGCATTATGGATTAAGGCCAAGCCAGAACACATCATGCGCTGGCCATCCCCCTGGGGCTGGGGCTTCCCGGGATGGCACATCGAATGCTCTGCCATGAGCAGCAAATATCTTGGTGACACATTTGATATACACGGTGGGGGAATTGATTTAGCGGCAACACATCATACTAATGAAATCGCGCAATCTTGGGCATGCAATCATAAAGAACCGGCGAAGTATTGGCTCCACACAAATATGCTTACTGTAAACGGAGCAAGAATGTCAAAATCATCCGGTAACGGATTTTTACCCCATGAGCTCTTTACAGGCAGCCATCCTTTATTAAAAAGAGGCTACTCGCCAATGGCGGTTCGCTTCTTTATGCTACAGGCCCATTACCGCAGCACCTTGGATTTTTCGAACGATGCTCTCGAGGCATCTGATAAAGGTTTTAAACGGCTGATGAATGCCTGCGCTTTACTGGAAAAACTAAAAGCTTCCGATGTATCGGAAGTTGATGTTTTATCGATCAAGCAACGCTGTTATGAAGCAATGAATGATGATTTTAACAGTCCGATGGTTATTGCCGAATTATTTGAAGCAGCCCGGATCATTAATAGTGTTTACGATGGTAAAGCGAAAATTTCTGCACCCGATTTAGATGTTCTAAAGTCTACCGTTAATGCTTTCGTTTTTGATGTTTTGGGCTTAAAAGAAGAATCCTCACAAACTGACGATTTCAGTCAGTTGATGGATTTCATAATCAACCTTCGCCTCGAGGCTAAGAATAATAAGGATTACGCAACATCCGATAAGATTAGGATTGGCTTGCAGGAATTGGGCATTCAGCTTAAAGACAGCAAAGAAGGCAGTAATTGGAATAAAATTTAAAGTAAACAATAAAACTGCCCAACGTACGCTAAATAAAAAATGCAAAAAATTATAACCTGCCTTTTACTGGCATTAGTCTCAACAACTTTTGCGCAAACGCAAACGGAAGATAAAGTGAGTCAGCTAATATCTGCTGAAAATTATTTTTCGGCGCTAGCCAAAAAGAAAGGTATTAAAAAAGCTTTTTTAAATGTTTCAACTGAGGAAACGATCATTTTCAAACCCGGACCAATAAGTCCGGAGAAGTACTTTAAGAAGAAATCTGATAGTCTTGGGCATTTGAGCTGGCAGCCCGTGTATGCCAGAATAGCAAAAAGTGGCGATTGGGGAATTACCAGTGGTCCGTCAACTTACAAAGCATCAGATACCAGTAAAACCCATTACGGGGATTATCTTTCGGTTTGGAAAAAGAATACAAAAGGAGTTTGGAAGCTAGCGCTTGATTTAGGTGTAGAGCACAAAAAACCTAAAGCAAGTCAGGCGATGCTTTTCCAAAATCCTAGAAATGAAATCTATCTTAAGCAGCGTTCTGAAAACCGCCTTCAGCAACGCGAAGATGTTGTTTTTAGTTCCGACAAATTAATGGGTACGGTTTTAAAAGCCGACACTAAAGTTGCGCTTAAAGAATTTCTTGCTGATGAAGCGCGCTTGTTGTTCCCTGGATTTGAACCCATTATCGGCAAAAAAGCAATCACAGCCTTTTGGGAAAAGCAAGGCCAGCGACTAGGCTCTGAACCTCTAAAAGCCGATCGTTCTTATAGTGGTGAACTGGCTTATACCTATGGAGATGCCAGCATTGTTCAGAAAGGGTTAAATAAGAGATACCATTATGTCCGTATTTGGGAAGTACAAACAGGATATGTGTGGAAGGTAATTTTTGAGGTGTATGTTGCAGCAGCAGAAGTCGATTGAAAAATCAAGGGACAAATAATGTAGTTTATATTAGCATTAAACTCAAAATAGAAATTAAAATTAGATCTGGTTACAGCAAGCACTTATGAAAGTTTCTGCTTGAGGATTCTTTTGCCGTCCTCTTGGCCGGGCGTTGGCCTAGTTCTTTTGTCTTGAACAAAAGAACCAAAAGTTCAAGAACAAAAAGATGCTCGGCCGCCTTTTTGTTCGGGCTACCGCTCGCTCTTAGGTTATTTAGTGATTCTTTGTTACGGAAGTTCAAACGCCAAATGCATCAAGCAGGGTGGCCTCAGAGGATTGATGGTTTAGAAAGTTTAAAAGAAGGCTTGCTGAAAGACATAATGAGCTGAAGGGAAGCAATCCGGAGAAGCGGATTAGAAAGTCCAAGCCAGCACTACCTCAACTTGCGGCTTGGATTGCAGACAGCCTTCTTTTGAACTTTTAGCTCAAGACTCGAAAGCCTTGATTTTTGTTTCTTTTCATCTAAGGAAAAGAAAGAAGCCTGCCTGGCAAATGCTTCACTAAAGTCAGTTAAAGGACCAAAAATCACGTTAAGTATTTAAAAAAGCTTCCTGATTAATGCTTCCGTCGTAATACCTTCGGCCTCAGCCTTATAATTTCTAACGATCCGGTGGCGTAATATCGGTTCGGCTACTGCTTGAACATCTTCTATATCCGGAGAATATTTGCCTGAGATCGCTGCGTGGCATTTTGCGCCTAAAACCAAATATTGAGATGCTCGTGGCCCTGCTCCCCAGCTTAAAAAGCGATTTACTTCGTCTGTAGCGGTTGCAGTATTCGGCCGGGTTTTAGCAGCCAGTCCAACCGCATATTCCAACACATTATCCGTAACCGGGATATTTCTAACTAATTGCTGAAAGTAGATGATCTCTTCCGCATTAAGCATTTTTCTAAGATCAACTTTACGGTTAGCGGTAGTATTTTTCACTACCTGAAGTTCTTCCTTAAACGAAGGATAAGACAAGAATACGTTGAACATAAACCTGTCTAATTGTGCTTCCGGCAAAGGATAAGTTCCCTCCTGTTCTATTGGATTTTGAGTTGCCAAAACAAAAAATGGCTGTGGTAATGGATATGTTTTACCGCCAACAGTAACTACTTTTTCCTGCATTGCCTCAAGCAAAGCAGCCTGAGTCTTCGGAGGTGTACGATTTATTTCATCCGCAAGGATAATGTTAGAAAACACCGGCCCTTTAATAAACTTAAATGCGCGATCTTCACCTAAAATTTCTGATCCTACAATATCCGAAGGCATTAAATCTGGAGTAAACTGCACACGGTTATATGACAGGTCTAAAACTTGTGAAACCGTTTGCACCAGTAGCGTTTTAGCTAATCCCGGAACTCCGACTAAAAGGCAATGCCCGTTGCTAAAAATGGAAATGAGTACAGATTTAACAATGTCATCCTGACCAATGATTACATTCCCGATTTCATCGCGAATGCTTTTGTAAGATGCACTTAAGGCATCAACTGCTTCAATGTCAGATTTATAGGTAGTCATAAGCTTTGGCTTATTTAGAAACCCAAAGTTTCATGTTTGAACATGTTTGATATTCTGGGTCCAACTTGATGTAAGTAGTACTCCTTCTTTTTTCAAACCACTCACTCAAGGTACGATTCACTTTATCCTGATAAGCAACTTCCTTGATCTTTGGAAAATCTAAGTCCAGGCTCGCCTTATGCGGTTCAGTCTTAGATTTCAAATACAGAAATCGATAACCTTGTTTACCGTCTCTGGCAGTAAAAAGCTCAGGACGTGAATAGGCACCAACTTTCATGGTATCGATTGTAAAAAAAACAGCAGGTTCGAGTTTATTGGTAGGAATTAAAGTAGTCCGGCTTTGAACATTTTCAGAGTTCAACATCATTCCACCGTTATATTTCGTTTCATTATTGTCTGAATAAAGCGCTGCAGCTGTAGAAAAAGTCATTTTCTTTGCAACAATATTTTTATAAAGAGTATCAATAGCGGTTTTAGTACGATCAAGACTTTCTTTTCCTGGTACGGTTTTAATCAGTATATGTCGGGCCTGCACTTGCTCCCCACGACGTTCTATAACCTGCAAAATATGAAAACCATGTTCTGTCTCAAAGACTGCAGAAACTTCTTCAGGCTTTAATTTAAAAGCCTGTGCCGTAAATTCTTTTACCATAACTGTCCGGTCAAAGAAGCCTAAGTCACCTCCTTCAGATGCCGAACCCGGATCTTCAGAATATAAACGAGCCAAAGTTGCAAAATCTTCGCCTCCTTTTACGCGTAGTCGCAACACCTCTGCCCTGTCTCGATATACCTCCTTTTCCTTTTTTGTTAATTTCGGATACATAATAATTTCTCCTACTTCGACTTCGGCATCAAAATTCTCGAGGCTGTCTTTTGGAATCGCTTCAAAAAATCGCTTTACCTCAAGCGGTGTTACACTCACGTTTTCGGTAATTTTACCTTGCATCCGGTTAGCCACAAGCTGTTCCCGTATATCGGGGCGAATCTGATCTTTGTATTGAATAACTGAGCGATTTAAAAATCCTTCCAATTTTTCCTGACCACCAGCCCGCTGTATCAAAGCACGCATCCTTCGGTCAGCCTCATTGGTAACCTCATCATCAGTTACTACTATTGAATCGATTACTGCCTGTTGCGATAAAAGCTTTTGTGTAAGTGCTTGCTGAACAATCTGACATTTTACTTCCGGGTTTTCCGGATTACCTTGTAAAATATAATTCGAGTAATCTCTGTCTACATCCGACTGTAAAATTATGTTATCGCCAACAACTGCCACGATCTTGTTTATAACAGTATTTTGAGCAAAAAGAGGATTTATTGTGGCAAGAACTAGGAATATAAGACTTAAGAAAAATTTCATTGTTTATGTTAAGTTAAGACCACGATGATCTATGAAAAAGCTTGGCTTTGAGTATTAATTAACACCAGACTGGCGCAAAAATATCAGATATAATCTATTAATCAACAAATAATCAAATAAGTATTCTCTGTAAAGGTAACTCAAATTAAGACTCTAATAGTAACGATGATTTGTTTTAACTATTTTTAACAGAAACAATTAATTTTGAAGCATGGACGCACTTAAAGCATCAAATCCGCTTGCCTTGTCTTTCTTAATGACTGAGGATTTATATAGCATTCAGGAAGAAGTTGAAAGCTTAGTGGAAATTATAGTCCCTGAGGCTGCCAAGCAGGAGCCGGCATTTTTCGAATATCTTGGCGAAAACAACAAATACATTTTGCTTCTTGTGAATGATCAGCAACATCCAATCATCAATCCGAAAGAGTTAGAAACACTGTTAAATATTCTAAAGGCTAAAAAGCAAGAGCTAAAAGATGTTGCAATTGTCAATCTGGCCAAACATCCAACCGCATCATTCGAGGAATTAAAAAACTTCTTTGTGTGTAGCTCGTTAGTTCTCTTTGGAATTAATCCAGCACAAATAAAGCTAGATGGGGTACAGTCGAACCAAATAATTAAGCATCAAAACACCAAAGTCCTTGCAACTTTTAGCTTCGCCGAAATGGCCGCAAATACGGATAAGAAAAGAACCTTTTGGGATGAGATGAAAAAACTCTAACCGTTCTTATATTCATCGAATCCTTCACTCCTTCCCTATTCTTCATTATGAAATACCTCGTTTTCGCCACTAACAATCAGCACAAGCTGGAAGAAGTTCAAGCTATGATTGGCGATGAATTTCAACTGAAAAGTTTAAAAGACATTGGCTGCGAGGCAGATATCCCGGAAACGGGATCAACTTTCCAGGAGAACGCTACCCAAAAAAGCCATTATATTTTTCGTCGTTTTCAGGTTGATTGCTTTTCGGATGATTCGGGTTTGGAGGTAGACGGACTAAATGGCGAGCCAGGGGTTTACTCTGCACATTACTCGGGTTCACGTGACTCTGAGACAAATTTGCAACTTGTTCTGGATAAGCTGCGCGATAGTCCTAATCGTAATGCTCGATTTCGGTGTGTTATCTCCTTAATTATGGGGGGCAGAGAGCATTTCTTCGAAGGTGAAGTAGAAGGAGCTATTGCACACCAACGCTCAGGAAAATCGGGTTTTGGCTACGATCCAATTTTTATACCACAGGGATATGATGTGACTTTTTCGGAGATGACTTCGGATGAGAAAAACAGCATTAGTCATCGTGGAAGGGCAATGACCAAAATGGTGGATTTCTTAAAAAAAATTTAATCTTCTAATTGAGAATTATTTAGCTTTTGGCTTTTCCGCCACAACTGCCTTCTTCTCAGGTATCGAAGCTTTTTTTTGATTAGAAGCAGGCTTTTTCGCTTTTCTCAACGATGGGATAATTTCTTCCTTCGATGCCGGCCGTTCCTTTGGTTTCCAGATAAATCCCTCCAGCGTATCTTTGTCTTTCGGTACCTTTTCTATCGGGTAATACTCGCCCTCCGCTTTGCGTACCAGCATTACGTCTTTGAGTTTATTATCGCCAAAGTCCAGCCGCATTCGACCGCTAAGAGTTCGATTGAAGCCCGAATAAATACTATCTTCCAGGGTGTAATAAATACTTTCAGCGTTACCGTCAACCAGCATTCGGTAAAGTTTACTGTTATTAAACAGACCGGTCATCATTTTACCTTTTACCTGATTAAATTTTAGTGAATCATTTTCTGTGCTCACGATAAACCCATCTTTCTTCAGCTGCATATTATCCAGTTTTCGATTTTTCAGCTGTAAGAATATTGTATCAGCAGAAAGCTGGGAACCCTGAGTCCAGATTATCGGGTCTTTAAAACAACGAATGGTTGAATCTGAATAACTATAAAAAGCGGAATCTGACTTTGATTGCAAATCCGACTTGAAGATTTTCACTTTATGATAGGCCAGCACAATTCGGGTTCGCGTGGTATCTAAGGGAACATTTTTCAAAGCTTTTGCAACACTCTTTAAAGAATCAGTTTTGGAGTTTGAGATACTGTCGCGTTTAGCCTTAACTACCAATGCATCATTAGGAATAACTTTCTTCACTATCGTACTGTCGGGCAAATCTGGTTCCTTTATTTTTTTTGGCTTTCTTAAACCAAATAATCTTCGCTTAGGTGGTTTTGTATCTTCCTTTTTTAAACTTGTATCTTGGGTTGCAACTGTACTAGTTGTTAATTGTTCAGTTGTTGTTGCCGATCCACTTTTTGGTGAAACAGGTTCCGGTGCCTGACCCTCAATAATAACAGCAGCTTCCTCTTCAACAACTTCCGCATCCGATTTTATTTTTTTACCCTCAAGGGGTACCAGATTTCTCAAAAAGATCAGCTTAGTAAGCAGGGTATCGGCTGTCATCCATATAGTATCCACTCTCCCCGAATCTGTTTCTGTCGGCATAGTTATATAGGCGCTCCCTGTCATTAAAGCGCTCTCATCAAGTTTTCGATAAGTCCCAAGATTGCCTTTTAAAACTGTTTTTTGTTCTGTATCAATAAAGGTCACATTCCTGATTGCTTTTCCGAAACCAGCGTTCCCATCGTAAAACAAACTATCTCCTTTTAAAGATTTGGTTCCATCAGTATACAAATTTCTCTTACCAAACCATGCCTTATCCGAAGCAGTATTATAACTTCCGTTTTCGGTATACAAGTTTGATTTATCGCTCTTGTTTAAAATATTGGTGGGGCCATAAAAGTAGGCTACTTTACTTATCGAGTTATACTTTAATGTGTCGGTCTTCATTAATACATCGGGTGTGGTAACGACTACATTATATCGAAAATAGGCATCGCTGGTGGTGCCAAAATAGTAGCCGTTTTTGCTGGTGATTAAAGTTGGTGGGTTATTGATCTGGCCGCCGCCCGTGTAGGCGCCAATTTTTGTACCCAGATTATAAGTAAGATAGTTGGTGGTAAGCGTGGAGGCTTTGTCTACTAAACGTACATTGCCGGTTAGTAACGCCAGTTTGGTATTACCGTTATAATTCAAGACATCCGAGTACACAATTGTACCGTCGCTTTGAGTAATAACTACATTTCCAAAAGCATCAAAAGCGTTTGCAGCATTATTGAAGTAGGCGCTGTCCGCAGATAATGTCGTTCCGTCCTGTGCGAATATTGGCTTCGTAACATACAATCCGGTTTTACCAGGTGATAGTGATGTGGACTGGATTAATTGCACAATACTTTGTGCAGATGCAGCCCCGGTAATAAGTATCAGTAATAAAAGAAAAAATAATTTCTTCACGCTGCAAAATTAGTTTTTAAAAGCATCTAAACCACATTCGGCTTAGTTAAACTATGTTAAGCCGGAATACAGGATATTTAGATAATTTTGAACATGCTTCCGGTAGACAGATTTAAATCTTTCATTGCGCTTCACAAGCTATTTAATCCTTCTGAAAAAGTGCTGCTTGCAGTAAGTGGTGGGAAAGATTCTGTTTTAATGGCGCATTTATTTAACGACGCCGGTTTTAATTTTGGTATTGCACATTGCAATTTCAAGTTGCGTGGCGATGAATCAGAAGAGGACGAATGGTTTGTTGAAAAGCTTTCGCTTGAGTTGAATGTTTCATTCCATAATACCACTTTTGATACTCAAAGAGTCGCACTCGATCAAAAAATATCAATTCAAATGGCGGCAAGAGATTTGCGCTATAACTGGTTTGAATCGATTAGGAATAAGTTTGATTATGATTACATCGCGTTAGCACACCACCAAAGTGATACTACCGAAACGATTTTACTAAACCTTGTGCGGGGCACCGGAATTGCCGGATTACATGGAATTTTGCCGAAAAGAGATAATCTTATTCGGCCCATTTTATTCTTGAACCGACAAGAAATTGATAGCATTATTGCTGATTGCCAGCTTCCCTTTCGGGAAGACAGTTCAAACCGCTCCACGAAATATGCCAGGAATAAATTGCGACTGGAGGTTATCCCCATACTCAAAGAATTAAATCCCAATCTCGAAGATACCTTTGAAAAAAACAGCCTGAGGTTTAAAGAACTTGAAGACTTTCTAAACATCCGAATAGAAGCTCTTAGAAATGACCTTTTTCAATTGGCCGATGATGGTAACATTAGGATTAAGCTCGACGATCTTAAAAAATTAGATCCACAAATGCTTCAATTATATACGTTGTTCAAACCATACAATTTCTCTGAAACGGTATTGAGGGATCTAACTAGCGTATGGGACGGTCAGCCCGGAAAGGTGTTTGAATCGCCAACACATCGTTTGTTGCTGGACAGGAAATCTCTTATCCTTAATAAAATAATGAGGGCCACTGATGATGAAACTTTAATACAACAGGGTGAAACAATTAGTATGTGGAACAATCTAAGACTAATAATTGCTGAAAGAGATATTAATGAAGTGGAAATTGTCGGCAGCACTGATCAGGCTTTTTTTGACAGCGAACTGTTACAATTTCCTTTAAAACTACGTCATTGGTCTAAAGGCGATTATTTTTATCCTTACGGGATGAAGGGGAAGAGAAAGTTAAGCGACTTCTTTACAAGTTTGAAAGTCCCACTTACTGAAAAAAACAAGATTGGAATTTTGGAAAACGGAAACGGTGATATTTTATGGGTAGTTGGCTATCGAACCGACGACCGGTACAAAATTACTGCCCACACTAAAAATTTATTATATTCGAAAAGTAAATATAAATGAGTACAGAACCCGCTTTTACTGAAAAACAATATCTCGGCCGGGACTTTAACCGCATCAGCATACGCGTCGTTATGATTGTATTTGCCTTTGCTGCGTACTTTGTAACCGAAAACCGTGATAGGAACGGCGAACTTTTTTTGATTGTAGGTCTGGCAATCTTACTCGTTTCGATCGGCATGCTCTTTATGGTTCATTATAAAACCATTGTTCAAAATAAGAGCATCATTTTAAATGGCCTTTGGACTACCAAATTGGTTAAAATCGACTTAAACAGTATTGTAAAAGTCGAGAAACAGCCTTATAGCTCATACTTACTCAACAATCCGGTTTATAACCTTCACCAAAAAGGAAATATTCGATTTTATGCCGGAGGTAGGGATGCTGTTAGTTTAACCGATCGCGATGGATTAGTTTATATTATCGGCACCCAATGCCCTGATGAGTTTGAGAAAGCTATACGGGCGGAAATGGAGACTCGACACTAAAAAACACGACCCATGGTTCATACGATAAACCCCGACTGCGAAATCGTAACTACTAGAATTATTAACACATCAAAGGAACTCGCCTATCGTGCTTGGACGGAGCCAGACCATCTAAAAAACTGGTGGGGACCGGCAGGATTTACCAATACTTTTAATGAGTTTGATTTAAGAGTGGGTGGAAGGTGGAGCTTCATTATGCATGGACCCGATAAAGGGAATTATGCCAATGAATGTGAGTTTACAAAAATTGAAAAGCCCTCTTTAATTGCCTGGAAACGCCATTCAAAACCACTCTTTCAAGTGGTTGTAACCTTCGATGAAGTATTTTCGGATAGAACCGAAATAACTTTTAAACAAATCTTCGATACCCCTGAAGAATGTTCTAAGATTAAGCCTTATGTAGTTGACAAAAATGAAGAAAACTTTGACAGATTAGAGGTTGAGTTACGAGTGATGGTTAAAAAGGATTAAAATCCCAACCAGAAAAATTGTCTTTCTCAAAAGCAATCCGCTCATAAGAAATCAAACAGTAAAAGTTCTCTGCAAGTATTACAACCTCCTGACACCCTGCGCAAGATTTAATTTTCAGGAAAAATGCTTTTTCCGTAATATTGCAAACTTATACTACAAATTCTATAGGAATGCAGAGCTTCAGAACTGAACTAGAAAATCCGATCGTTGAAAAAGACATCATTGACCTGGAAAAAAAGATTCGGATGTTCCGTGATGGTGAAATTCACGAGGAAAAATTCAGAAGCTTAAGGTTAGCCAGAGGCATTTACGGTCAACGCCAGCCGGGCGTTCAGATGATTCGGATCAAACTTCCTTATGGAAGAGTTACCTTGAAGCAACTTGAACGAATTTCAGATGTATCTGATAAATACGCCACAGGAAATCTGCATATCACAACTCGTCAGGATATTCAAATACATTTTGTAAGCCTTGAGCGTACCCCTGAATTATGGGCAGAGCTCGAGCAGGATTCTATCACACTTCGGGAGGCTTGCGGAAATACCGTTAGAAACGTTACCGCATCCGCTGTAGCGGGAGTAGACCCCGAAGAACCATTTGATGTAACGCCTTATGCTCACGCTTTCTTTGAGTTCCTTTTGAGAAATCCAATTTGCCAGGATATGGGGCGTAAATTTAAGATCGCGTTTTCATCATCAGAAAAAGATACAGCTTATGCTTATATACACGATTTAGGATTTATCCCCAAAGTAAAAATTGAAAACGGCGAAGAGGTGCGCGGCTTTAAAGTAATGTTCGGCGGCGGACTTGGTTCTCAGCCTCATATTGCCGAGTTGGCTTCAGAATTTATCCATGAAGATTATATAATTCCTTTTGCTGAGTCGATAATCCGTGTTTTTGATCGTTATGGCGAACGCGCCAAGCGCATGAAAGCTCGCATGAAATATCTTATCCAGGATATTGGAAGAGAAACATTATTGGAGCTTGCAAGCAAAGAGCAACTTGCGTTAAAAGCTAAGGTTTTTAAAATAGACAGAACTATTAACAGTTCGCCGGTTATACCGAACGTTACGCTTCCCATACCTGAGATCACCAATCCGCTTAGATATGAGCAATGGTTAAAAACTAATGTGTATCCCCAAAAGCAGGCAGGTTATGTATCTGTTGGACTTAAAATTCAAAACGGTGATATCAAAACTCCTGTCGCAAGAAAACTGATAAACGTTATCCGAGAAGTTGCCGCAGATGATATCCGTTTAACGCAAAATCAGGGAATGCGCATCCGCTTTGTGAAAGAAGAGAATCTTCCTTATGTATTTGAAAGGTTAAATGAACTTGGCCTTGCAAATCCTGGTTTTGAAAGCGTTGCCGATGTAACTTCATGCCCCGGAACGGACACTTGTAATTTAGGTATTTCAAACAGCACCGGAATCACACGTGAGCTGGAAAGAGTAATACTTGAAGAATATCCGGATCTAATTTACAACAAAGACATTACCATTAAAATAAGCGGCTGTATCAATGCTTGCGGTCAGCACGCCATGACAGCTATTGGCTTCCACGGCTCAAGCATGAAGATTGGACCATTGGTTGCCCCTGCCCTACAGGTTTTATTGGGCGGCGGTAGTACCGGTGACGGACACGGTGTAGCCTCTGAAAAGATTGTTAAAGTACCCAGCAGACGTGGCCCTCAAGTATTAAGAGATGTTTTAGAAGATTATCACAAAAATGCTTTTGAAGGCGAGCTATTTAATCAGTATTATAACCGTCAGGGTAAGATCTATTTTTACGATTTATTAAGCCCCTTATCAAAACATGACGGCATAACGCCGGAGGATTTTATTGACTGGGAGCAGGAAGAACCTTACAAACCAGCCATTGGTGTTGGCGAATGTGCCAGCGTAATGATCGACTTAATTGCTGTTTTATTGATCGAAGCTGAAGAGAAACTTCAAAAAGCTGACGAATCTTTTTCTGTTGGAGATTACTCGGATGCCATCTATTACGCATATACCGGTTTCATTCATTCCGCGAAAGCGTTATTAGTAGCCGAAGACAAAAAGACAAATACCCAGGCAGGAATTATTAAAGATTTCGACGAGCATTTTGTTGCAACTGGCAGAATTAAACTAGACGTAGGATTTCAGGATTTAGTTTACCAACTAAACACCCAGGAACCTGGTGAAGAGTTCGCTGAATACTATATTAATCAGTCAAAATTATTCAAGCAGCAGCTTACCGAATTCCGCAATGCACAATTAGTTACCCAATAAGCGAAATGTCGGGTACGGTTACAGAAAGCCATTTAGTGAGTGATGCTTATAAGGAGCATAATACGCTATTCCCTGTTTTTTTAAAGCTGGAGAAGTTAACGATTTTGTTAGTTGGTGGTGGGTATGTAGCGACAGAAAAACTGACTGCTATATATCAAAATAGCCCAAAGGCAAATGTCAGATTGGTTGCTCCGGAGCTGTGCCCTGCCGTTAAAGCGTTTATCGAAGAACGCCGTATCCATTTTGAAGAACGTGCCTTTATTCCTTCCGATCTTGAAGGTATCGACTTAGCCATTATCGCGATTAATGATAGGGAAATAAGTTACGAGATCCATTCGGCATGTCTGGATAAAGGAGTGCTTACCAACGTTGCCGACAAGCCGGAACTTTGTGATTTCTATTTGAGTTCAGTAGTTCAGAAAGGAAATCTCAAGATTGCCATTTCTACAAACGGAAAATCACCCACCATAGCAAAGCGTGTTAAGGAAGTGTTAAATGAAGCTTTCCCACATGAAATGGATGAGGTGCTGGATAATATGGAAAAGATCCGGCAAAAATTAGGCGGAGATTTTTCTGACAAAGTTCGGCAATTAAACGACATTACTTCGGTACTTGCTGTAAAAACCGAGCCTGAAACTAAGGAGCACAAAAAAGTTGTTCATTACCTTCTCTACGCCGGGGCAGCTGTTTGCCTGATGGTTATGGGACATCTTCTGTTTACCTACGTAAATTTCGATTCTATTTCAACGGCTTCACAATGGGTGAGTCAGCAAGTTACCTCAGAGATTTTTATCTACATCTTGGGCGGTTTTATCGCACAAATGATTGATGGCGCGCTTGGAATGGCGTATGGTGTAAGTGCCACCACGTTTCTAATGTCGTTTGGTGTTCCCGCAGCAGCGGCAAGTGCAAGCGTTCACACCTCAGAAATTTTTACTTCCGGAGTTTCCGGATTGATGCATTTGCGGTTTGGTAACGTTAACAGCAAACTCTTTAAAACGTTACTTCTGCCCGGAATAATCGGCGCCATTTTAGGAGCATATATTCTCACATCGCTTGAAGAATATAACTACTATATAAAGCCACTGGTTTCCACTTATACAATGATTCTTGGTGCTATTATCATCAGAAAGGCACTTGCGGTAAAACGCAGAAAGAAAAAAACAAAGAACGTGGGTATTCTTGCAATTTGTGGCGGCTTCCTAGACTCGATTGGTGGCGGTGGCTGGGGACCAATAGTAACCTCTACCCTGTTGGCTGGGGGAAGAAACGCGCGTTTTACCATCGGATCGGTAAATCTCGCTGAGTTTTTTGTGGCTTTCTCAAGCTCGGTTACGTTTAGTATTTTCCTGGGAATGGCTAATTATTTCCAGATTATTTTGGGTTTAATTTTAGGCGGAATGATTGCTGCTCCTATTGCTGCGAGTTTCGCCAGCAAACTTCCTGTTAAAACAATAATGCTCATTGTAGGTATCGTAATTATTATTGTTTCCTTGTATACCTTAAGTCGGTATGTTTAATAAAATGTTATATTTGATATACCAGCCCTATAGACAGCTTTGTTAACAAAGAAGACCAAATACGCAGTTAAAGCATTAATGGCTCTTGCCAGAAATAAAGCTAACACCCCGATGCTAATTTCTGAAATAGCATCTCAAGAGCACTTACCTAAAAAATTTCTTGAAGCAATTTTACTGGAGCTCAAACGAGGTGGTTTTTTGGGAAGTAAAAAAGGTGCGGGGGGAGGTTATTACCTGATGAAAAAAGCAGAGGAAATTAAACTGGCTGCAATTATCAGAGTGATTGATGGACCCATAGCTTTACTGCCATGCGTGAGTTTAAATTTTTACGAACGCTGCGAAGAATGTGTTGATGAAGGTTATTGCGGTATCCGCGATGTGATGAAGGATGTACGCGATGCCACTTTAAAGATTCTTACCGAAACTACTGTGGCCGGAATGATTGCTCAGGAAGATGCTGCTAAAGAAAAACTCGCTTCATGTGATTTAGATTCCATTCCGGCTGAAGACTTAAAAGGCCTTTCGAACTAACCTTATCTCTGCCCTTAAAACTTTTCAACAATTCCACAAAGTTGCAACTCCCCAAATATTATTTAATAAATTGCCATTGTAATTAAACACTATTGAATCCTTTTAAAGTTGCCGTTGTTGATGACGATCAGATTTATCAGTTCATTATCAACCGTTCCCTTACAAAGCTCCATCCAGATAGCAAAATTTTAAATTTTTCTAATTGTGCTGACTTCTTCAATTTTCTAACAAGAAATCGAGATGATTTTAATTTGATACCCGACGTGGTATTACTCGACTTAAACACTCCATTTATGAGTGCGTGGGAATTTTTAACTCTCCTGGAAGACCTCAAACCTAATCTGCAAAAAATTCCTGAAATATTTCTCGTTACATCTTCGATTGATCCTCACGATGAAGAACAAGCTGCAGAAACACCTGGCCTGGCTGGCTTTTATTGCAAACCTTTAATGCCAGAGCAACTGGAAGAAATCTTTTTTAAAATTAATTCGAAGACAACTTAACCTAGTTGTGTTGTTTTTAGGCTAACATTTAGAACAATTATTTTTTTGGAAAGGGAGGTAAAGGCATCCAATGTGTAAAATCATTGATCTGCACTTTATCATCACCGACGATGAATTTCTCTGAAATCTCACTGAAATAGCCAAAATAAATTTGTCCGCCATCAAAGAGAAGAACATCTTTTGCTTGTTCCGGCAAGCGATCTGTCAATAAAATCCATTCCATGGCTACATAACTATTAAGCAAAAAATATGTTTACGAGAATTAAAATTTTCGAGGATAAAGGTGTTTTATTAAAACAAATGAACCTTTAAGCTCGTTTGTGGTTTCATCTAAAAAGATCATGATAAACAATCAAAGCGATAAACCGGAAAAGTTTGAGCCGAAGGACTCAAAGCAAAAAGGTATCAAGCATCCCGAAAATGATGAAGAAGCAGTAGTGAAGTCTGAGGACTTGACATACACAAAAGAAGATGATGATTTTGGCGATATAGCGAAATATAAGGAACAAAGAGAGCAACCCGTTTTACCAGTTAAAGATCCGCCTAAAGAGGTCTAAGCTTTTTAGAATCCTAAAAATTGCGGAATCTTTCTGATAGGTTTAAGTAAAGCTGCCAACCAGGGATGTTCCAAGCCATTTATTTTCATCGCTTCCCGATCTGCCTTATTAGCTTTTAGTCGGGCAGTTAAAGAATTGTTACTCATTCCCCCTGCACGCATTTTAACCATTACCTCGGGCAAATAAACTGCCTTAACCTTATGCTTATGCAGGAAGCGGATCATTAATTCGTAATCTGCGGCACTACCCATATCTAACCGATAGTTTCCGTACTGCTCAAAAAGTTCTCTGCGCGCATAGAATGTAGGATGTGCGGGCATCCAGCCCCATTGAAATAACCCTCGTTTATACGGGCGGGAACGCCAGTGTCTTATTATCTTATTATTATTCTCAGGGTCGATATAGTCTAAATCGCCATATAATATGTCTGCGCCTGACTCGTCCATCTTAAGAGAAACTTGTCTTAAGATGGTATCAGAAGCTAGCATGTCATCAGCGTTGAGAACTCCAATAACATCCCCGGTTGCCAGGTTGATACCTTTGTTCAAGGCGTCATACATGCCTTGATCCTTTTCAGAAACGAAGTGGCTAATCAGGTTCCCGTTTACCTGAACAATCTTAAGCGTATTGTCAGTTGATCCGCCATCAATTACGATATATTCTAAATTAACACCCTTCTGAACTCTTACAGACGCAAAACAAGCTTCTAAGAACTTATCAGCATTATAGGTTACTGTAATTAAGGAGATCTTTATCAAAATATCTTTTTTAACGTACTATTATTCCTGCTCTAATCTCGATTTATTTTTTAAAATATCTTATAAAAAATGAAACCTCATTAAGAGCATCTTCGTAAAAAAGCCCGATAAAGGTAATGTGGTAATTAAGAAAGATTTAAAAAGGTTACATACAATTTGTATCTTGAGAAAGTTTTTAACCATTTATAAAAAGCGACAATCTTAAAAATTCCATTATTTTTGAAATAATAATAACGCTTCAAAACTCTAAAATGCTCTCAACTCTCCTCAAGCACAAGCAGGCTTTGTTTTTGCTATTCAGTGTTTTATTTTTCTCCTCTTGTGCAACCCGGTATAAAGAAGCGCTTTTTACCAGCAAAACCGATGCAATTGCAGACACACTTAAGACTGTACACGTTGTCAACGACAAAGGCCCAAAAGACCTGTATTACCACATCAAACCTGCCGATCTTCTGGTTATTAAGAACCTTCAAAACGTAGAATTCGGATCTCAAAATATTAGTACAGGCGGTGGCTCAGGGCCAACGGCTGCTCCATCATCCTTTTACGTCGAACAGGACGGTAATGTGATTCTGCCCGTTATTGGCAAAGTACAGGTAGGAGGATTAACCCGCAGAGAAGCCACTCAAAAAGTACAGGAGCTTTATGAGAAAAAACTGTTGAAGGACCCAATTATTGAACTAAGCGTGATCAATCTTAAGGTGACCTTGTTAGGCGAGTTTAAAGCGCAAGGAAATTACCTGCTTGAAAAAGATTATTCCACTGTGATTGATATTCTAGGTCAAGCAGGAGGTCTAACAGAAAGAGCAGACCCTAAAAGGCTAAAAATCATTCGCGGCGACCGGAGTAATCCTGAAATTATTTACGCAAATTTAAAAGACATTAACAGTCTGGCTAGCCCAAAGCTTATTCTTCAGAATAATGATATTTTATATCTGGAACCTAAAAATTCTGCGTCTGAAAGATTTCAGACTATTATGACTTATGCTCAACCGGTTTTACTTATTCTCAACACTATTGTAATTCTTAATAATATACGTTAATGAACAACGTGGAACTTCAAGACCGCCGCATAATAGAGCAAAGAGTCGATTATTTTAAGGTCTTTAAAATTCTGGCAAGCCGTTGGTATTGGATTGCAGGTGCTATTTTGGGTGCCTTATTGATAGCGTATATTTATCTCTGGTACACCCCCATAGTTTATTCTACTTCGGGATCATTAAAGTTTGATGAGAAAAGGTCGGAATTTACCGACCTCCTTTCAGGTGGCGGATCAAGCTATGGTAGAAATAATAAAATCCAATCAGAAACTTTTGTTATTCAATCAAGAGATGTATTATTAAATGCTATTGGACGTTTGGATTACAAAATATCTTACTTCCTTAAAGGAAGAGTAAGAACTACAGATGCTTACCCCAATAAGCCTTTTCCCATTGAAATTATAAAACAGGATTCAAACTCTTTCTTTCATAAGCCTGTAGACATTGATCCTATTGATAATCGCAGCTTCAGAATAAGCTACCAGGACGGAACAACAAATAAGGAGAAAGTATATAAAATTGGTGAGTTAATAACAATACCCGGAATACAATTTAGGGTGAAGAGTGTTGATCCAATTAAAACCGGATATTTCTTTCAATTTAATTCTAAGGAAGACTTTTTAGGCAGAGCTGGTGGCATAACTACAAAAGAAGCCGCCAAAAGCTCTAATGTAATGCAGCTTTTTTTAAGTGATAAAAATTCGGCCTTTGCCATTGATATGGTGAATGCCATCATGAAGGAATATGTGGATTATGATGTAAGGCAAAAAGGAACCTCTGCCTCACAAACCATCGAATTCGTAGAAAAGCAGTTAAAATTTCTCTACGATAAGGTCCAGCAGTCGGGTGGTGCGCTTGAGCGATATAAGCGCACCAACAAAATGATCGACCTCTCAACAAGCACTGAATTGAGTATTAAGAAAAATACTGAGCAGCAAGCCCAACTCCAGACGCTAAGATTACAAGAAATAGCTATCAACCAGCTTGAACAGCAAATTCAAAACAATAAAGACAAGGTAAGTATCAATTTCAGTATCGATGAGGCTCAAAATGGCTTACTTTCAGGATTAATAACACAACTAAATAGCTTAATAGTTGAGCGTGAAAAAAAGTTAATTCAATACAATGAAACATCAGGGCCAATTCAACAGGTGGATAAACAGATTTCGGATAATCGATCTGCTATCATTAACAACATCCGGCTTACACGGGAAAGAAACGTCCGAAATCAGCGCTATATTCTAAATCAGATCAATTCCAGTCAGGAAGAATTAAATAACATTCCAAGTGCTGAACGTGATTTCGCGAAATTGCAATCGGAATTTGATATTAACCAGAAGGTGTTTACCTACTTATCAGAGAAACGATTGGAAGCGCAGATTACAAAAGCGGCTGTAGTTCCGAGTGCCACGATAGTAAATCAGGCTACATCTTCATCAATTATCTCTCCGGTTCCTGCTAAAATTTATACCAATGCACTACTAACCGGTCTTGTTCTCGGTATTCTCATTATTTTTTTAGTACGTGCTCTAAATCCTTTTATCTACGACAAGGAAACGGTTGAAGGTTTAACAAATATTCCGATTATCGGGGTGGTTCGTAAATTTCCGGGGTTTATTGATCAGAATAATAGTCAGGCATTATCGGTTCAACAACCAAAATCAGTATTCGCCGAGTCCGTGCGATCCGTACGTACAAATCTTAGCTTTCTTGCTTCAGAAAAAGACAGAAAGGTAATTTGTATTACTTCAGAAATAGCTGGTGAAGGGAAATCGTTTATTTCTGTTAATCTGGCTAGTACACTTTCACTGATTGAAAAAAAGGTTGTATTAATTGGGGCCGATTTAAGACGTTCAAAACTCCACAAAACCTTTAATGTCAAAAATAACATCGGACTAAGTACTTACCTTTCTAAACAGTCGGAATTAAAAGACATTATCCACAAAACAGAGCTCGAGACGCTGGATTTTATTCCAGCCGGACCAGTACCGCCAAACCCTTCAGAACTTTTACACTCACAAATCATGAAGGATCTGCTGAATCAGTTGAAAGGTATGTATGACTATATCCTAGTTGATACGGCACCGGTCGGATTGGTTTCCGATTCAATTCCATTGATCAGAAATTCCGATGTCAACCTATTTGTAATCCGTTCGGGAGCCTCACGTTTTAATGCGGCAACTATTGCCGATAAACTAAGTGCTGAATATGACCTTAAGAACGTTGTAATTGTACTGAATGCTTTCGGTGATGATATTTTGCATAGTAATTATTATACTTCAAGTTATTCAGGTGGTGGGTATAGCCAATATTATTATTCAGATTATTCGGGGTATGCCGGATCGGGATATTATACGGATGAGGTTAAAAAGAAGTGGTGGAAGTTTTGGAAGCATTAGGAGCTTCCCCTCGGGCTCTCCAAAAGAGAGCGAGGAGATTGCGTTAAATGAAATGTTTAAGCATAATTTGATCTGAACATTAGGTCGTGATGACAGAGAAGTATCAATGGTACCCTGTGTATACTAATCCAAGGGCAGAAAAGAAAGCGAATGAATTGTTGACCGCCAAGGGAATTGAAACCTATCTCCCCTTGCAAAAAACCTTCAAACAGTGGAGCGATCGAAAGAAGATCGTTGAAGAGCCCTTTCTAAAATCCTACTTGTTTGTAAGGATCATGCCATCTCAACATGCCGAAGTGTTAATGACCAGGGGCATTTGCCGTTTTATCTACTTTTCCGGAAAAATCGCTTCCATGCCCGAAAGGCAGATAGCGGACTTGAAATTATTGTTTGCCAACGAGGCCGATATTGAATTAACAGAAAGAACATTTAAGGCAGGAGAGGCTGTAAGAGTAAGTGCCGGACCGTTGTTGGGATTAAGGGGGGAATTGGTAACGGTACTTTCGCAAAAAAAATTACTGGTAAGGGTACAGCATATCAATCAATCGGTACTGGTACAAGTTCCGGCTACCTTTTTAGAAAGTTTGGAAGAAGGCAATATTAAAATGACCTTAATTTAGACGCTTTGTCATCCCGACCATAGGAGCGAACTCTTGAGCTACACTAGATATCTTTGCGTTCGATAAGACAAAATGCTCTAGAAAATCGCAAGGATTTACGCAGTTTGTCATGCTGAACTGTTTCAGCATCTTGTGAGAAGTTATTCTTTTTAAGTGACGTCCCCAAAATAACTTCGGGACGCTAAGCGATAAAAGGGATAACAAATGCCACTTATTAGTCACAAATGTGACTGACGCAGCGAAGCTGTGTTAAGACCAACGGAACCAATCAAAATGTGCCGCATAGCCGGAATTATAGCCCCTAAAAAATCCTCTCTTGAACTTAGAACACAGGTTCAATCCATGTGTAATTTAATGCGTCACGGTGGTCCGGATGATGAAGGAATTTTCTCACACGATGAGCAGAAGCTGTGTTTTGGCCATCGCAGGCTTTCCTTATTAGATCTAAGCACTGCGGGACATCAGCCTATGGCAGATGAACAGCAACGATGCTATATTACATTTAACGGCGAGATCTATAATTTTAAAGAACTAAGGCATGATCTGGAAAAAAAGGGACATTCCTTTAAAAGTAATACGGATACGGAGGTTATTTTGGCTGCTTACCTGGAATGGGGCGCAGATTGCTTTAAGTTATTTAACGGAATGTTTGCCTTTGCTCTTTACGATACCATCAAGAAACAAGTTTTTTTGGTAAGAGACGCGGTTGGGATCAAACCCTTATATTATCACAGCCGCCGTTCGGGCGAATTATTCTTTTCTTCAGAAGTAAAGGCCTTTAAACAAATAAATCCCAACTGGCCTGAAAGTGCCGATTGGCGAATCCTATTATTGTGTTTTGGTCATATCCCTGAACCGCATACTACTTTACATGGTGTAAAGGCTTTAGCTAAAGGCCATTACCTTCAATACGATTTAGTAAAAAAAGAAATAGTTACTATACAATCTTATCGAAGGATCGGATTTTCAGAAATACAGGTAAAAGACAAACAAGAGGCATTAACCCTTATCCGAAGCCAGCTCCGCAGGGCCGTTAAGCGCCATCTAATTTCTGATGCTCCTATTGGTTTGTTTTTAAGCGGGGGTATAGATTCCAGCCTGCTCACTTTGCTGGCCGCAGAAAGCGGACAAAAAGGCTTACATACCCTCTCAGTTACGTTTAGTGACAGTGATTATTCCGAACAGGAATATCAAGAAGCTGTAATTGAGAAAGTAAATTGCCGTCATAAGTACAATACTGTTGAACAATCTGATTTTGAGATAGAATTCAGTAATATCCTAGCAGCATATGATCAACCGTCTAACGATGGGATTAATTCCTGGTTCATTTCAAAAAGCGCACATCAAACCGGCCTGAAAGCGGTATTATCCGGATTGGGAAGTGATGAAATATTTGGTGGATATCCATCATTTGGCAGAATGGAAAACATTTTTCTTGTTAACCGACTTCCCGAAGGAGCACTCAAGCTTTCACGTTATTTATCTCAAGTTCCTTTACAGCGCCTTTCCTGGCTGCAAATAAAAAAACCGGTTGGCTTATATCTTACCATCCGGGGACTTTACACACCGGAAGAAGCAGGGAAGTTAAGCGGACTTAGCACAGAAGAAGTTATTGCCCAGATCGAACAGCTTGATTACTCTCCCTCCTTTGGGGAAGGGCTTCCGGAGAACCAGGCTGCAAGCATATTAGAATTTAACCTCTATATGCAAAACCAGCTCCTGAAAGATTCGGATTACATGAGTATGCAGCATGGCCTCGAGTTGCGGGTTCCATTTCTCGATCAGGAATTTTTAGATGCCATCTTTTCGATCGACCCTGCCTTGCTCTATCATCATAATGGGTTGCCTAAACAATTATTAATTGATGCTTTTAGGGATATATTACCTGAAAAAATCTGGAACCGCAAGAAGATGGGTTTTTCTTTTCCCTTTGAAAAATGGTTTGGAAATATTCCACAAATCAGAGAAAGCATATCAGCAACAGAGGCGGGTAAAGAGTTGATGCAGAGCTTTGATAAAAAACAATCTCATTGGTCTAAAGTATGGGCTTATTATCTTACACAGAATTTTAAGGCGTAATGGAACGGGTATCAGGAGTCAGGTATCAGGTATCAACATGGGCGCGTCAGGCGTATGCCTGCAACTTTTCTGATCTTTGCTCCCTTATACCTCATACCTCATACCTCATACCTCATACCTTCTCCCCTCCTAACCTTCATGCACATCCTCGTCCTTAACCTTGTAGCATTTGCTCATACCGGCGGCGTAGAAAAGGTAAGCCGTATTTTGGCCAAAGCAATAAGTGATATTGGAATGGAAACAGGCAGTCGGGTTCTTAACTTAAGTTTATACGATACCCTGCCGGATACAAGATACGTTACTGAAAAACAGTATAAGGGCTTTAAGAAAAATAGGATTCAATTTTTACTCCATGCTATCAAACATGGCAAAAATGCAAAGCATCTTGTCATTACTCATATTCATTTAGCATTCCCGGCATTAATCGTAAAGCTTTTTAATCCGGCAATTAAGATTCATATTATTGCGCATGGGATAGAAATCTGGGCTCCGTTGAAAGGATTACAAAAAATGGCGATACGGTTTTGTTACCAGATTCTTGCCGTATCTAATTTTACAAAGAAAAATATTGCCGATCGATATCCGGAAACGGAGCCAAAAATTAAGGTTCTTAATAATTGCCTGGACCCTTTTTACCAGCCACCGGCATCATTTATTAAACCTGTGCAACTATTGGAGAAGTATCGTATCGGGCTAGACGAAAAGGTTCTAATCACCCTGTGCCGCCTGTCTTCAAGTGAAAAGTATAAAGGGTATGATACCGTTCTTAAGGCCATGGCCTCTCTAAAAGATGAGTATCGCCTCCGTTATATTTTATTGGGGAAATACGACCGTAAGGAATATAAACGACTCCTAAAAATCATTGAGGAAGAAAACCTTGAGGATCATGTAATTTTAGTTGGTTTTGTATCAGAGGAATCATTAAGCGAACATCTTTTACTGGGAGATCTGTTTATTATGCCCTCTATAAAGGAAGGTTTCGGAATTGCATTTATTGAAGCGGCTGCAGCAGGCTTACCCCTAATTGCCGGCAACAAGGATGGTAGTGTAGACGCCCTGCTTAACGGACAGCTTGGACAATTAGTTGACCCTTCAGATCTTAGTGCAATTACTGCTGCCATTCAAAATTGCATGGATTCAAAGCCTGATCCTCTTAAGCAGCAAAACCTGGTACTACAACACTTTAACTATGAAACCTACAAGAATAATTTAAAAATAGCCCTAAAATTAGCCTCAATCAATGCATTCAAACGACCATAACTGGAAAATAACTCCTCAGTCATCTTTAATTGATTTAAAGCTAAAAGAGATCTGGAACTATCGCGATTTACTCGTATTATTAGTTAGGCGCGATTTTGTCTCTTTCTATAAACAAACCATACTTGGCCCGTTGTGGTTTTTTATCCAGCCGATATTCACTACCATTATATTCACCTTTATATTCGGGAACCTGGCCGGAATTTCTACCGATGGTTTACCACAACCTTTATTTTATATGGCGGGCATTACCGCCTGGAACTATTTTGCAGAATGTTTAACCAAAACTTCTACAGTATTTAAGGATAATGCTAATATTTTCGGGAAAGTGTATTTCCCCCGGTTAATAATGCCTTTTAGTATCGTGCTATCTAACCTGGTGAAGTTTGGAGTACAATTTTTACTATTTATTATTATGCTTTTATATTATAAAAGTACCGGCTCGCAGTTTAGCCCTAACAGTTATATTTTGCTTTTCCCCTTGTTGATTTTCTTGATGGCCGCTCTGGGCCTCGCTTTGGGAATGATCATTTCGGCCATGACTACAAAGTATCGTGACCTTGCATTTTTAGTTACGTTTGGTGTGCAATTATTGATGTATGCCACCACAGTAATTTATCCTCTTTCGGCCGCCCCGGAAAAATATCGCTTTCTTATTGTTCTAAATCCCATGACAGGCATTATAGAAACATTCAGGTATGGCTTTTTAGGCAATGGTAGTTTTAGTTGGGAAACACTGGGATATACATTGGCAATCACTATAGTGTTGCTTATTTCGGGTATCATTGTATTTAATAAGGTGGAAAAGAACTTTGTAGATACGGTTTAAAAGCCCCAGCCCCCTCCAAGGAGATGAGTAAAAATTTAAACATGAATGAGTAACATTGCAATAAAGGTAGAGGATCTTTCAAAAGCCTATCAGCTTGGCGAAATTGGCACAGGTACCATCAGTCGTGATCTTGAACGCTGGTTCGCTCGCATTCGCGGAAAGGAAGACCCTTTTTTACGAATTGGAGAAACCAATGATCGCACTACTGCAGGCAGCAGTAATATTGTCTGGAGTTTAAAGAACATCAATTTCGAAATTGAACAGGGAGATGCAGTAGGGATAATTGGACGCAACGGAGCCGGCAAGAGCACACTACTTAAGATTCTAAGCAAAGTCACCTCGCCTACCACCGGAAAAATAACCGGAAAAGGTAGAATTGCAAGCTTATTGGAGGTTGGTACAGGCTTTCATCCCGAACTTACAGGGAGAGAAAATATATTCTTGAACGGTGCAATTTTAGGCATGCGTAAAGCAGAGATCAGGAAACATTTTGATGCCATAGTAGACTTTGCGGGGATTGAAAGATATGTTGACACCCCCGTCAAAAGATACTCATCGGGAATGTATGTAAGACTTGCCTTTGCAGTTGCAGCGCATTTGGAATCTGAGATTCTAATAGTTGACGAAGTGTTGGCTGTTGGTGACGCAGAGTTTCAAAAAAAGTGTTTAGGTAAGATGGGAGAAGTAAGTCGTGGAGAGGGAAGAACCATCCTATTCGTGAGTCACAATATGGGGGCAATACAAGCTTTATGCAAAAAGGCTATTTGCTTGCAGCAAGGAAGATTAGAAATTTTTGCTGATACCCTGACTGCAATAAAAAAATACCAGGAAAGTTACCTTTTTAACAACGAGTGCTTTTGGGTTAATGAAATTGATGAATTTAACAAAATAAGGCTGGATAAAATAGATATTTTAGATGGATCCGGAAGGCTTAGAAATAGCTTTACAAACAATGAAGAAGTAATTATTAGGTTCCATCTGTTGGCCAATGACACCGTAGAACATATCAAAGTTGGTTTTGATTTAATTAAAGACGGTGCTGTCGCTTTTCGCACCCAACACTCAGATACCACCACTTTGACAGAGTTTAAAAAAGGCAAGTACACCGTAGACTGCTTTATTCCGGCCCGTTTATTGAACTTAGGTGAATATTCCATATCTCCCCTACTATCGAAACATATGGTCGAATCGTATACTAAAGTAGCAGAGCCGATATTGGCTTTCAGTATTTCTTTAGATACAAATTTGTCTCTTTATCATGTGTCGATGAATCAACAAAATCATATTGGAGTTACTTTCCCTCAATTAATTTGGAGCTTAAAGGAAGATGATATTTCTAGTAGCTAGTCGCAGACCATCCCCACAATTCAACGAAAATGACTTTAAATAAAAGATAAAATGAGTGCATGTACCATTTGCAAGTCAGATACTCTTAAATATTACCGCACGATAAGGAACGAATTAAAAATTTATGAATGCCTTACTTGTCTAAATGCCATCACATTGCCCCCACCCAATGATATTGCTTACGAAGAAGATGATTTTCATGGGCAATTTAATTTCAATTCATTGGATGAACTACCCAGACAATGGAAAAAAGCGCTTGTTAAACAAATTAATTTAATTAAGCGACGCGTTAAACCGGGTGCAAATATTCTTGAGATAGGATGTGGGCAAGGCTTGTTACTCCAGGAATTAAAAACTATAGGATACAATACGTTTGGTGTTGAACCAAGCAAAACTGCGTATCAAATAGCTGAAAAAAAAGGCCTTGCAATTTTAAACGGGTATTTTCCTGAAACAAACTTTAATCAACAGGAATTTGATTTGATAATTATGTCGCAGGTTTTGGAGCACATTGAAAACCCGCTCGACTTTCTTTCAATTCTAGGGAAGATGTATCCCGGAAAATATTTGATGCTTATTCAAAGTAATTACAAAGGGATTGTACCACAAAAAAATCAAGAGAAATGGTATGCATGGTTACCAGAACAACATTACTCTCATTTTACAGCGAAAGGCCTTCAACAAATATGCAAAATGCTGGGCTTCACGTACACAGACTTTGAATATTCTACTCTTGAACATAATGATTACTGGCTTTCAAGAATTTCAGAGTTTATCCCCTGCACAGCAGACCAACTTCACTGTTTAATTAAGTTATAATGGAAAAAATTGCCACCCGACCATATTTCTACCGGTTTCTAAAAAAACTTAGTTTCTTCAACTTTTTCAGAGATGAAGAGTATCAGTTTAGAATACACGATTTCTTAACGGCTGAAAAATATTCCCTTACCGAAACAAGCGAAAATCTCCTTATCGAAAAGGAGGGAAAGACCATTTATTTAAGAAAGAGTGCCAGTGACGTTGAAGTTGCGGAACAAATTCTATTCAAGCAAGAGTATCTTCCATTAATAGACCTAATTAAAATAAACAACTTATCGGTATCTAATTTAGTTGACGCAGGTGCAAATATTGGCTTAGCTACGCTGTTTATAAATAGCCATTTCCCGAATTTGAAATGCATTTGTATCGAGCCCGGTCGTGACAATTACACCCTTTTACTTAAGAATCTAGAAGCAAGTGATACAAATGCGATCTGTAAAAATGCGGCCTTATGGCACAAAAATGAATTTCTTGCATTGGACCATAACTTCAGAGATGGCAAGGAATGGTCATTAACGGTTAATGACCATACAGATGCCAAAAAAGATATTCAAGGTATTACGCTGAATCAGTTGATTGTGGAACATGACCTTGAAACCATTGACATTTTAAAAATAGATATTGAAGGAGCTGAACGATATATCCTTAATAAAGACTTAAATGACTTAACGTTTTTGAATCGCACAAAAGTTATTGCTATTGAAATACATGACGAATTTGACATCAGAGAGTCTATTTATGAAACTTTAAGGACTCACAACTTTGTTCTGTCGACTATTAGTGAATTAACCTTTGGGGTTAATTACAATCTCATAAAATAATGAAGTATGAGCGATAAAATTACGGTAAAGTTCACCGCACCCTGGGATCATCAGCTCTATAATCATACACCCGGCAATTCCGGGATAATCGGTAATTATAAATTTGAGATTAATAATGACTGTACTGATGCTGACTTTTGGATAGTATATGGAGGAGTACGGCTTGAAGACGAAAATAGAACTGTTCGATGTCCAAGAAACAATATTATCTACCTAACAGATGAGTGCCATGAACAACGTTATTTTCTAATTAGCTTTCTCAACCAATTCCATTCAGTCATAACTCCCCGTACCGACCTTACACATAAAAACATAATAAGCAATCCTGAGATCAACATTTGGACAATTAAAAAGTCTTATGACGAGATTAAGAAAACGAAATTCATAAGTAAAACAAAGAAACTCTCGGTTATAGCCTCTAACAGAACCGAATTGCCCGGACACTTGGAACGCCTATGTTTTGTTAATAAGTTAATAGGTCATTTCAAAGATAAAATAGATGTATTTGGCAGAGGCTTCAATCCGGTTGATGACAAGTTTGAAGCATTGAAGGACTATGAGTTCTCGGTCGCTATTGAAAACAGCGCCATTCCTAATTATTTTACCGAAAAAATATACGACTGTTTTCTAAGCAATACCGTTCCAATATATTGGGGCTGTCCAAACATCAGCGATTTCTTTGCAGAAGGCAGCTATATCCCGATTGATATTTACGATTATAAGAAGAGTATTAGAGTAATTGAAGAAATTATAGAATCAGACTTCTATCTCAATAGTATTGAAATTGTTGAGCAGCAAAAACAAAAATACCTTGACGAGCTTCACTTATTTCCTGGTTTAGTAAAAATATTAAATACTTTAAATCCTGATTTACCGAAAGATGATATAAGTTTAAAGTTAGAAGTACGTTACGAAAGAGCCCATACTATTAAGCGCTGGGTTAAAAAATTAAACGATGTTCTCCCTCTCAAATATCAATTTGAACTTAACTTCAAAAACCAATCTTACGCTAATTAGTATTTTAAGATGCAAGGCATCTCAGTAATTATTTGTTGCTATAACAGCGAAAAAAGAATTTTAAAAACACTGTCATCATTGTTAGCGCAATCTATTGAAGCTGGCTTTGGATATGAGGTAATAGTTGTTAATAACAATTCTCGAGATAACACTCGAACTGTTGTAGAACAATTTATTCAGACTTCAGGAGCATCCAGTTATAAAATAATTGACCAACCAATTCCCGGATTAAATGCTGCACGTGAAAAAGGCATTGAAACTGCGTCTTACGATCTACTAATTTTTTGTGATGATGATAATTGGCTTGACACTGGATACTTAAGCAAAGCTTATCATATAATGTATAGTAACCCCGGTATAGCGCTATTAGGTGGATGCGGCATTCCCGTTACTGAGACTAGCCCGCCCGACTGGTTTCAAGACTTTAAAGGCGACTATGCTACCGGCCCTCAGGGTTGTGAGAGCGGTGATATTACAAATGAAAAAGGATATGTGTATGGAGCAGGAGCTATTCTTCGGAAGTCAGCATATCTTAACATGAGAGAGAGAGGCTTTAGCACTTACCTCACAGACCGGGTAGGTACAAAGCTAACCTCAGGAGGAGATGTAGAACTTGGTTTTAATCTAAGACTGGCAGGTTTCAAAGTTCATTATAACTCTGAACTTATTTTCCATCATTTTATATCCAAGGAGCGCCTTAACTGGCCTTATTTAAAAAAGTTGCATTTTAGTTTTGGATATTCTTCGTCTTTATATGTTATTCAATCTAACCTTTATACTCAACCTGAGAAGGCTGAGTATAAGTTTTCTTGGCCTTGGCTTTTCCTTAACGGATGCCTTGATCTTCTTAAAACCGTGCTCGGGGGTGTAATGCAGTTCTCTGGCAATAACAAGAAATACCAAAGTGAGTTATTAAGAAAAACGGGCTATTGTTATGGTCTGTTTAAAGAAAGAAAGAAGTTAAAATTGATCCTCAAAGAAATTAAAGCTCTTAAACTTTCTGCTAAGTAATGCAAACCATCGATCTATCTGTGATAATCCCGGCGTATAACCGGACGGACTTATTAAAATACACCTTAGAAAGTGTCAAAAGAGCTATTAAGAATTTAACAATTGAAATTATTCTTGTTGATGATGGCTCTGATGTTCCTTTAGAGGATCAACTGGGAGATTACAAAGAATTACCCATAGTATTTATTAGGCAAACGAATAAAGGCTTAGTTTTTGCGAAAAATACAGGCTTGACTTCCGCAAAAGGGGAATTCATTCAATATCTTGATTCTGATGATTTAGTACATGAAGATAAGTTTGTAAGTCAGCTAGCAGCGATGCGAGAAAGTGGGGCCGACATGTCGTATTGTGACACTGCTTTCGTAAGGTTAGAAGGCAATTACAACAATTTAATTATTGAAACGTCCAATCACCAAACAAGCTCATCAAATAACCCTACAGCCTGCTATCTTCAAATTGGACTAGCGCCACACTCTCCCATTTTTAGACGCAGTTATTTGCTTCAGTATTTACTGAAACCCTTAATAGCACCAAACCAAATTTATAATCCTATTGGTGAAATATGGATTTATTATAACTTGGCCCCTTATCCTGCAACGATCATTAAAGTAGATGGCGAATTTGCTATCATAAATAAAGATTTTGATGGCGAAAGAATTACAAAGAGGTGGGAAAAGATGGCTATTGCTTCAGCGGCGATGAGTTATGCTTTTGCAAGGTATTGTCAGCCTGCTCCCGCCAATTTGCACACCAGACAGTTGGCGTGGCTGGCTGCCCTGGATACATTGAGAAGACTCCCATCCAATTTCAGTAAAACAATAGATGAGGTTTTTATAAAAGCTTTAAAAAGATTATCAAAGCCTGGTAACAAAGCTTTAACGGGAGGCAAACTATTTAAATCTCTAAGTTTGCTTATTGGCCCGGTTCGTACGGCAATATTGTTTCGTTCTCTCTTAAGACCTTCATACACTGATCCGGGAAATAGCTCGATTAGTCGAAATGAGTTACAAGAACTGGAAAAACAACTTATAAATTATGTTAAATCCTAACCAAGGTATTAAAATTGCTATTTTAATACCTTGTTATAATTCGGCAAACTTTCTACCTGAATTATTCGAGGGTATCAAGTCTCAATCAGTTCCTTTTCACGAAGTTCTTTGTTATGACGATTATAGCACTGATAACACTATTGAAATTGCCGAGAGACTTGGTGCCAAAGTAATTCGGGGGGATAAAAACCGTGGGCCGGCATATGCAAGAAACCGCCTTATTGAAGCTTGCAATTCAGAATATATTCACTTCCACGACTCCGATGACTTAATTCACGCGAATTTTGTAGAAACGATTCAAAAGTATATTCAAGATGAAGATGTTCAGATCCTTTGTAATGCATTCGTGCTGGACCGGAATAATCGAAGTAACAATCTGGGAAATATTACATATGACTCCTTAAGCACGGCTGATGATCAAACATTATTTTTTATTGATAATATCGGATTTGCCAGCGTCGGATTATACAGCAAAAAAGCGCTTAAAGCTATAGATGGATTTAACGAACAACTTATCGGAAATGAAGATCCAGATTTGCATATACGATTAAGCATCGCCGGATTTAAGATAAAAGCTATTAGTGAATTTTTAATTACAAAACTTGAGCATTCAGAATCGCTATCCCACACCCGGTGGAATCAATGTCTGGCTGATAAGTTGAAGTGTCTTGAAAATTATTCTTCTATTCTTTCATCCAATTATCATCCGGCCTTATGCAGGCAAGGAGTTCAACTATCGAATTATTTTTACAAAGAGAACCTTATAGAATTAAGCTTTCAAGCTGCCAGTCTGGTAAAAAAATGCGGAAACACTCCTATTCGCACTTCCCCTTTTAACACATTCATAAGCACCTATTGTGGAACTCAATTCTACATGTGGTTATTTCGGCGCAGAGTTGACCTCAAGTTGATTTGATGACCGAAAAGCACAGGCTACTTGAATTGGATACGTTCAGAGGTATTGCTTCCTTATTGGTAATGCTTTTCCATTTTAGCACAGGTGTTGAAGGCATTAACCCAAAGTTTATTTATGGAAATACAGCTGTCGACTTCTTTTTTATAATTAGTGGATTTGTAATATACATGAGCCTTCAAAGATGTAAATCGGTAAAAGATTTTTTTTGGGGTAGAGTAAAACGGCTATTCCCGGCATATTGGGTATCAATTGTGGTTGCCTTGGTGACTTATTATTTATTTACCCAAAGTTATTCTCTTACTCCTGCACACTTAATTGGAAACATTTTAATGGTTCAACCCATATTTAGAACCGAATTTATGGTAGATGCTTACTGGACCTTATATGTTGAGCTAACGTTTTATGTTTTTATAGGCATTGCCTGGTTTTATTTACGTCGGTTTAACATCGACAACATTATACTAATATCCCTTATAGTTACTATTCTTCTAAATGCGGGATACCTTATTTTCAGCTCTGGATCGCCATATTATGAACGGATATTCGTAATACTTCGCGGTTTATTTCCATTAACTAGCCACTTTAATATGTTTGCGGCAGGGATAATCTTCTATCAAATTTATCAGGATGGCGCCACAACCAGAAGGTGTTTTATACTCACCATGGCTTTTCTTACTACTCTTTTAGTTCATGATATCGGAGGAAGAGTATTTTACCTATTAAATATATACCAACATATGGCGACAACGGCCATATATTTCTTCTTATTTTCCCTTCTGACAATGTATAAACTTCCAGCCTTTTTGACTAGAAAGTATATTACTATTTGGGGAACAATATCGTATTCGCTATACCTCGTGCATCAATCTATTGGGTTATCAATCAGTAAATTTCTTATAATAATACTGACCCCTGAATTTTCAGTACTAATAGGAATGGCCTGTTCTATCATATTTGCCTTTCTCATTAACATTCTTGTAGAAAGGCCTTTTTTTAAGTTTACACAATCATATAAAGTCTTTAATAGTTAATGACTCCTCTGGTTTCTATTATTATTCCAGTCTATAATGCTGAAAAATATTTAGAGGAGTGCCTTATTTCCGCAATTAATCAAACCTGGTTAAATAAAGAAATAATTATTATTAACGACCAGTCGGATGATGGCTCTTTAAAAATTCTTCAAAAGTATTCTTCAAAAGAAATTGTTGTGATAAACCAATCTCGATCTGGTGCCAGCAAGGCAAGAAACCGAGGCTTAAATGTGGCAAAAGGAGACTATATTCAGTTTTTGGACGCTGATGATTTTTTATCGCCTGATAAAATCGAAGTTCAAATAAAAGCCCTCTTGTCTCATAATAATAAGCTTGCGGTTTGCAATACCATATCTTTCCCCGAGCATACCAACCCTTTACTCTTAAAGAGTTCGAAGTTTGATGATGAGCATTTATATTCTACTGATGATGTAGTGAGGTTCATGATAGGTCTTTGGGGAGGTTTTGAAAAACCAGGAGGAATGGTTCAACCTAATGCATGGCTAACCCCCCGGTCTCTTATTGACAAAGTTGGTTTGTGGAACGAAAAACTCACTTTTGACGATGATGGTGAATTCTTTGCCAGAGTAGTATTAAATTCGGACGGGATAATTAAAACAGACGGTTACAACTATTATAGAAAGTACTTATCCAAAAAAAATCTTTCAAGCCACAAGGGATACACTGCATTAATAAGTCTTTTAACATCCGCTTTAACGAAAAAAAAGGAGCTACTTCAAAGAACGGAATCTATGGAAGCCAAAAAAGCAATATATAAAATGCTGGTTGACGTTGCCGAGATGAGTTACCCAACATATAAAGACATTGTTAAAGAAGCGGAAAGAAATTACCCTGGTCGTTTTAAATACACCCCACCAATGGGGGGGAAATCGTTAATGATGATAAGTAATGCTTTAGGATGGAAGGCTGCTAAGTGGATTAAAACAGTTTTAAAAGGATGAAGATATTTCTTGCATTCTTTCAAGGTGAGCCTAACCATCCTATTTCTTCATACAGCTTTTGGCCATATTACATAAAAAATGGCATTGAAGAAGCCGGTCATAGTTGGATTGAAGACAAACAGATTGATTGGGCCTATGGCATGGTGCCGCAAAGCACATCTAGTTTGGAGAAGTGGAAATCAATAGCGTGGGAAAAAGCATTGTCTTTAATAAAATCGGAACGACCTGACTTTGTTTTAAGCTATTTGTATCCACATCTAATAGATAGTGTTGCAATTAAAGAGATTCAAAAGTTAGGTATTCCATGTGTTAACTTTTTCTGTGATAATGTGCGTGAGTTCATTAAAGCACCCCGGGCTTTTGAGGTGTTCGATTTAAATTGGGTACCGGAAAGCAATGCACTTAATTTATATAAGAGTGCCGGGTATAAGTATATTCATTTGCCAATGCCCATGTGGGTTGACCCTAAGCAAAGAGAAATTTCAGGTAAAGAACTTTTTGAAATCTCATTTATTGGCTCCAGAGATCTGCAACGGCTCTTATTGTTTAATCAGGTTTTTGAATTGGATACAGAACTTCCGTTAAGTATTTACGGAAGTGGCTGGAAGGAAACAAAAACTTCGAGTAATTCTGGTGTCGCACCTTTGTCCCTATACAATAAAGCTTTTTTCCAAGCCAAATTCATCCAAAAAGAGGGCATAAAGGGCTACATAAGAAAATTAAAGCAACGAAAATTTAATCCGGTCATTACTCCTAAATTAATGAGCCATCTTAATGGCAAACCTTCTTTTGACGACTACTTGTCGATAACTAAACATAGCAAGATCACACTTGGTGTAAATCGATACGATAGCTACCGATATCCTTTATTGAAACCTGACAGTTACTCAAGGCTCAGGGACATTGAATCACCAATGCTTGGCAGTTGTTACCTTACTGAAGACAATAGTGATATAGATTTCTTATATGTAAAAGGGAAAGAAATAGAAACTTATTCTTCAGCGGAGGAACTAATTTCCAAGTCCAGAGATCTTTATGAAAACCCGCAGAAACGGAACGAATTAAGACAAGCCGCGCAAATTAAAGCGCTTAATGAACATTCAATATCCCGGTCATTGGAGAAGATTATACAAACGCTTTTATGAAATCACAACGGTTTATTTCGTCTGCAGACTACATAAGAGCAGTAGCATCCCTGATGGTAGCAATATTCCATTTAGGAGGAAAAGCTCTCCCGGTATTACAGTATGGTTGGCTTGGGGTAGAATTGTTTTTTGTACTATCTGGCTTCATAATTTGCTGGGCACTACCAGAAAACTATACCCTTCGAGATTTAGGCACCTTTTTATGGAAAAGAGTGATCAGGATTGAACCTCCTTATCTTTTTTCAATAATTTTGGTGTTAACCTTAAATATTCTTCTTTCCTCCAACTACAAAATAGACGTTAAAAACCTGCTTTTACATATTGGATATTTAAATAACTTTTGGGACGAGCCCTATTTAAATCCAGTTTACTGGACCCTTGGAATCGAATTTCAGTACTACTTGTTTATCGCCTTTTTTTTTCCGCTTCTAAGAAAATCGTATGGCGTATATCTTTTAGTTGTTGCTACGATCGGGTTCACCTTCCTGCCTCATTATAACAGCACGTTACTACCATCAGTATTCCCTTTATTTTCTATGGGAATTTTATGTTATTACTATCTTAAAGGACAATTATCCAAAGTGCTTTTCATAATTCTTTTATCTATCGTAACACTGTTTGCAATAACATCGATGGGAGTATTAAAAGCATGTGTAGGTTTATCAGCGGCGCTGATATTATTATTTAATTTACCCGCTAATACAGTTATTTCGTTCTTCTCAAGAATATCTTTCTCATTATATCTAACACATGATGTAATTGGAAGCAAATTTGTAGTTTATGCCGGCACCCTGGCACCCAAAACTATTTATTGGAAAGGCACGATTTTTTTGGTGGGCATTGCTGTAAGTATAGGTGCTGCGTATTTGTTCTATTTGATGTGTGAAAAACCGTTTTTAAATTTATCTAAGTCATATGTTTACAACAAACAACGGCGAGAATAACTTCTGTTTATCTTTTCTCCATACAATTAATCCATTAACTATTAAGTGAAGAAAAAAATATGCATAATTACTCATACTCATTTATGCCGCAATCCACGGGTTCTTAAAGAGGCACTTTGCCTTTATGATGCAGGCTTTAACATCAGCATATTAAATTCAATCTGGTCAGAAGATCTTTATTTAGAGGATTTGAATTTATTAAATGGGACGAAAATCAGGATCAAGCCGGTATCAGATTTGATTAAAAAAGATATTCATTCATTTTTAGACAGACTTCTGAAAAAAATTGGCATATTGTTAAATACGTATTTCAAAGTTGAAACAATGTTTGCGTTAGGATATGCTCCTTTGAGGTATCTCAGTATAGCAATGAAGGAGAGTGCAGATCTATATATATGCCATCAGGAACTTCCAACTTACATAGGAAGCAGGCTCTTGAAAAAAAGGAAAAATGTAGCATTTGATTTAGAAGACTGGTATTCTGAAGATCTTCTCCCTGAAAACAGAAAAGAAAGACCTTTAGCCTTATTAAAAAAACTAGAAAAATTGGCTTTAAGTTATCCAGAAAAATGCTGGACAACGTCCCACTCAATGGCCAAGGCAATGTCGAAAAATTACGGCACACCACTCCCACAAGTAATTTACAATGTATTCCCATCTCAGCACCTTACAAATACAACAGCAGGTAAAAGGCCTATTAAACTATTCTGGTTCTCTCAAACTATTGGTAGAGGACGTGGGCTGGAAGAAATCATTAGCATTTTAAAAGAAGTAAACAGTACTTTCGAATTGCATTTACTGGGAGATTGCACAGAAAGTTATAAAACAATCATAAAAGGTCTTGCTGCAAACCGATTTAATATAACATTTCACGTTTTACAACCAACTCATTTATTATCGGCATATATCGAAAAATTTGATTTAGGGCTTGCTCTCGAATTGAATGAACCGTTAAGCAGGCGTTATACGATAACTAATAAGCTTTTTCAATATTTACAGGCCGGGCTTCCCGTTGTAGCTACAGATACGAGCGGGCAACAGGAAATTATAAGAGATACTGAGGCGGGCTTAATAATTAACCTTTTCGAGAAGGGGGAATGTATTAGCCGTTTAGAATTACTGTTGAACGATGCTGAGACCTTTTGCAGGTACCGGCAAAAAGCCATTGAAGCTGCAAAAAAATATAATTGGGAAGTAGAAAAGACCAAATTACTGTTCATAATTTCTGAAATTCTGCCTCATGATTAGAAATTCTGTCACCCTTCAGATTAGCCTGTCTCCTAATGACTATCGCCACGCTAAACATTTACTTCACAATCAATTAGATGTTTTAAGCAACCACGTTAATGAAGTTTTATTAACAGTTGATACTCGAAAAAGCGCTGGGAGATTTGGATTGAATTGGGACGAAAATCAGACTTCATTGACCATACTTCTTAAATCAATACAGGATAAATATCCTTCTGTGGTAATTAAAAATGTTGAGTATCACAATGATGTAGAGGCAGCAATAAGTAACTTTTTTTTCGGGAAAACAACAATACCAACAAAGGATTTTCGAGGAGGCCCTTTCTATTCCTATTTTTACGGCTTATATTATGCTACATCTCAATATGTTTTGCATATCGACTCAGATATGTTTTTGGGAGGTAATAGTCAGACTTGGATAAGTGAAGCATTAACGCTTTTTCACGAAAATAAAACTTTGTTTACCGTATCCCCCCTACCGGGTCCCCCACATCCACAACAACAACTTATTTCTCAAAACATAATAAAACAACTCAATGCCCCCTATGCCTTTGAATTAAGTGGCTTTAGTACACGGGTTTTCATGATAGATAAGAGTATATTTTTGAAGGAGAAACTACAATTGAGTAAGCCCTCGTTTAAAAATCAGCTTAAGGCTCTACTAGAAGGTAACTCAAATGCGGATCTTCCAGAACATCTTTTTTCAAATTTCATTAAGGCTCATGCATTGAAAAGGGTTGACTTTTTAGGAAATCAACCCGGTTTATGGACTTTGCACCCACCATATAGAACCGAAGCTTTTTATGAAAATTTGCCGACTCTAATTCAACGAGTTGAAATAAATGAACTTCCTGATAAGCAAAAAGGATTTTATGATATTATTGACGAAGTTTGCGATTGGACAGAAGCAAGAGACAAAATAATAAAAAACAAATGGTGGAGACGTTTTCTAAGTAAAAAGTTCGGACTTAAGTAGCTAAGCCTTGCATAAATAGAATCTGTCTAAGTAACTAATGAAGCGTGTTCTCATTATTTCCCCTTACTTTCCTCCATCTAATTCTGCGGATATGCAACGGGTAAGAATGAGCTTACCATATTTTAACAACTTTGGGTGGGAAGCCGAAGTTGTTACCGTAGATCCATCTTATTCTGATACGGTAAAGGATAACCTTTTAATCAAAAGTGTGCCAACAAATGCTGTGGTACATACCGTTTCGGCCTTTTCGAAAAATCTAACATCTAAATTGGGCATGGGTAGCATCGCCTTACGATCACTATTGTTTTTCAAAACTAGAGTGAATATGCTCCTTAAACAGAAGCAGTATGATCTGATTTATTTTTCAACAACCCAATTTCCGGTTTGCATACTTGGAGCCTATTGGAAAAAAAAATTCAAAGTTCCTTATGTTATAGACATGCAGGACCCATGGCATTCTGAATATTATCGCAACAAGCCAAAATCGGAGAGACCTGCAAAATACTGGTTTTCATACAGACTCAACAAATATCTCGAACCTATTGCAATGGAGGCTGTCGATGGATTAATCAGCGTTTCAGAAGGGTACATAAAAGAATTAAAAACCAGGTATCCGCAACTTGCGAAGATACCTGCAGAAGTAATTACGTTTGGGGCGTTTGAAAAGGATTTCGAGATAACTTCAGTAAATCAGCACTTATTAAAGTCAAATTTTCCAATCGATCAAGACCTGATTAATGTGGTTTACGTGGGGCGTGGAGGGCATGATATGGAGAGTGCTATTCGGCTGTTGTTCGAAGGATTTAAAGACGGTTTGTTAAGCTCCCCCGAGTTACTGTCAGGTTATCGATTTCACTTTATAGGCACAAGCTATGCTCCTTTAGGCAAGGGAAAATTGACTGTTAAACCCCTTGCGGAAGAAATTGGTGTATCCGAATATGTCATCGAGCAAACTGACAGAGTTCCTTTTTATGAAGGAATTAATTGTCTGATGAAAGCAGATGCTTTAGTCGTTCTAGGATCAAATGATCCTCAGTACACGGCCTCGAAGATTTATCCCTATATCATGGCACGCAAACCTTTACTTGCCATTTTTAACTCTCAAAGTAGTGCCTATGATATCATAAAAGATTGTAGGGTTGGTGAAGTGATTGCATTAGACGACCCAGGTAACTCAACGAAGGTGATAAGTACTTTTCTTCTAAATATTAAAAACGCTGAATATGCTACTGATTGGGAAATGTTCAGCACTTACTCTGCCCAAAATATGACATTAAAGCAGTGTGCTTTTTTTGACAAAGTTTTAGCTTCACTTAAACAAGCCAATCGCAGATCGAATAAATACAACTCTTAGCATTAGTGAAAAAGCTTGCAATAATCACCACACATCCTATCCAGTATTATGCACCTGTGTTTAAATTATTGCACCAGAGAAATAACATTTCCATAAAAGTGTTTTATACCTGGGGAGAAGCATCATCAAACAAGCATGATCCGGGTTTCGGAAAGAATATAAGTTGGGATATACCCTTATTAGATGGTTACCCGTATGTGTTTTTAAAAAATTCCTCTAAGGGCCCGGGGTCACATCATTTCACGGGTATTAGCAATCCGGGTATTAAACATGAAATAAAAATGTATAATCCAGATGCGATATTAGTTTATGGATGGGCATTCCAAAGTCATCTTTCCATAATGAGGCACTATTGTGGAAAAATTCCAATTTGGTTCAGAGGCGATTCAACACTTGAAGATTCAAGTTCAGGCCTACGGAAGTTTTTCAGGTATCTCTTTTTACGTTGGGTGTACAGCTTTGTTGACCATACTTTCTTTGTTGGGGCTGCAAATAAACGCTATTATGAAAAGTTCGGTTTGTCTAAAGAACAATTACATTTTGCCCCGCATGCAATAGATAATAAACGATTTCAAATTGACAGAAACGATGAAGCACAAGAACTAAGAGCCAGGTTTAATATTGATCCACATGATATACTGATACTGTTTGCTGGCAAACTGGAACCCAAAAAAGATCCTGAGTTACTTTTGAAAGCATTTTCTCAATTAAATAAACCTCATGTTCATTTATTAATTGTAGGTGAAGGGGTACTGAAAGAAAGGCTTCTGGAAGCACGTGATAACATTCCCAATAAACACCATCTGCACTTTCTTGACTTTCAAAATCAGCAACAAATGCCTGTAATCTATCAGGCTTGCGACCTGTTCTGTCTTCCGTCAAAAGGCCCTGGAGAAACATGGGGGCTTGCGGTCAATGAAGCAATGGCATGTGGAAAGGCAATATTAGTCTCTGACAGAGTGGGTTGCGCTGAAGATTTGATAAATGAGGGGCATAATGGAGCGGTATTTAGGCATGGGTCTGGTCCACATTTGCTAGAAAAGCTTAGCATTTTGGTTAAAGATCTAAAAGAGCTAAATAAGATGGGTGAAAATTCGTTGAGTATGATTAAAGAGTGGACGATTGAAAAGCAAGCTCTGATAATAGAAGATTGCATTAATAGCGATGCAAAATAAGGTTTACAATTTTGATAAATTATCTGAAAAGACACTCGCTGGGGAGCGATACCTATTGCTTTATTTACCCTGGCTACTCAGTCTGTTGATTAGTAATAATCCTATTGCTTCTTATCTCACGGCTTGGGCAGGGTCTTTTCTCATCTTTTTTTTAACATTAACAGGAAACATAAGGGCAATACCCAATGATTTAAGTATCCCTCAACAATTTATGCGCCCCATATTTCTGACGCAAATCATTTTTGCCAGCTACATGTGCCTAACCTCTATTTTTTACTTCAGCAGTGTATTGGGTTATGAAAACTTCGAAGCGCCTGTTCTCTATGTTCCCGACTATTTAGAGCTAGAGCTTGTTGCAAAATGCCAGCGTTATTATTGCCTGGGCCATGCGGCCATGGTAACAGGGATTTTATTTTTTATGAATTATGAGAAGTCTGAGTACCGGATTGACGAATCAACCCTCCCCAATTTTCTCTTGAAATTTGCCTTGATCACGCTGCCGATCGCTTTACTATTTAAAATCAACCGGGATCTATACCAATTTTACAATCAACTGGCTACACTCAGCTTTACGGCGGGTACTCTCGCGTTAGCTTACGCTATACCCAAAAAAAAAGCATTAAACACGCTGATCTGCTCGTTTCTATATATTTCCAACCTCATAACTGCGTTACTCTCAGGGTTCAAAGAGCCGGTTATTGTAAGTGTCTTAATATTAGGTATATTTTTATATCCCTATTACAAAAAATTAATATATATTATCTTCTTGCCGTTTTTGTTCTTTTTGATGTCGGTTTTACCCGCGTATGTAAATACATTCAGGTTATTAATGTCGTCAGGTAGTTTTACCGTAGAGGAAGCCTCAAGTTATGCCATAGAAGATATAAAAACTCAGGACGAATCTGAAAAAGCAGCAACCAATTGGGCTTTTTTAACAAGTAGATTAAGCGAAATCGAAATGTTTACCAAGTATGCCCGGTCAACACCAGATATTATTGACTACTATGGATTAGAACTAGTTGAACAATCTATAATGTCGATAATCCCCCGCATGTTTTGGTCTAAGAAGCCTATAACAGAGCACTTAGTAATGGAGCGGGTTTATGCAGCTGATGTGATTGAGAGGGGTGCTATAGTATCGGCAAAACCCCAGGTAGCTGTAGATGCCTATTTATCGGGAGGGGTCATCGCAGTGTTTGTCACTTTTATCATATACGGTGCTTTGGCGCAATTAATTTCTGTAAAAGCTGAAAAGTTATTCGGAGGATATGTAATTGGCACCGCTCTTATTTATTCAGGATTATTTCAAATGTTATGGCGCGGGCTCACTTTCGAATTTTTGGTTAATTCAGTATTCTGGAGTTTATTTACAATGTTTGTGATTTTTAAAATTTTAAAAGGTAATCGAATCTTAAAAAAAATTCAGTAAAATCTCAGAGTCTTTTGAAAACATTAAAAGCATTTCATTTCGAAAAGCCCTTAGCATCAGATACAAGGTCTACCATTTTACCAAAAAATACGTTATTGGTAAGCCTGTTTTTGCCATGGTTAGTGTCAACTATTTTTCAAGGAGCTCCTCTTACCTCTTATTTGATTGCCTGGCTTGGGTCTTTTTTTATATTTTATCAAACATGGTTCTCCTCACATCGATATATTTTACCCGACCTGCCTGCACATCAGCAGATTATGCGTCCAATATTTCTACAGCAGTTGATATTTGCAGGCTTTATGTGCTGCACCTCACTCTTTTATTTATTGGATACTTTGGGATACAAGTATTTCGATCATGTGCATGTTATTAATGTGCTTTCTTTACAGGAACCATTAGGTCTGATAGCAAAATGTCAGCGTTTATCCGTTTTAGGTCATGCTGCATTTGTAACAGGTATTCTTTTAGTTCAAAGCAAGCATTATCGCGAACGGCCATCCTATAGTCCGACTCTGGTAATTCCGCAGCAGATTTGGATTATCCGTATTTGTATTGTATTGTTTTTTTTCAGTATTTTTTTTGCACGGATTCAATCCTTGTCACAATTTTCTATTAGTCTGTACAATGCAGCAATCGTAAGCGGCGCATTTATTTTTGTACAGGGCATCATTGATAAAAATCTAAAATATTTACTCTGGGGTGGTGGCATATTTATTTTAAACGTTATTAATTCAACCTTATCAGGATTTAAAGAACCTATTTTAATTAATTTTATATTAATTGGCTGTTTTTTATTCCCTTATAAACGAAGATTGGTACTTATTTTTTCAATTCCTCTTTTCGCTATAGCCTTGCTTATCTCCTCAACATATATTAGTGTTTTCCGTAAACATGCCTGGTCAGGCGATGCATCTGTTGAAGAAGCCCGTTCAGAAGCATTTGATACTGTTTTTCAGGAAGAAGAGGAGCAAGGCAATCAGCATTATGAAGATAATTGGGATTTTTTAGCACACAGATTAAGTGAAATAGGAATGTTTACTGAATTTGTGCGAACCATACCGCAGTATAATTCATACTATTATACTCAATTGCCCTTAAATGCTTTATTTGCGGTTATTCCGCGTGCACTTTGGAAAGATAAACCTATTACTGAAACACTGGCGATGGAAAGAGTGTACGAAGCTGGTGTAATAAACAGGAATTCAAATGTATCAGCCAAAACGCGACCAATAGTAGACGGATATGTGAGTGCCGGTATCATTGGTGTGATTTTGTATATGTTCTTCCTCGGAAGCATAAGTCAATGGTTTTGTAATAAATCTGAAAATCTATTCGGGGGATATGGAATTGGCTGTATAATTATATACAATGGCTTTTTTCAACAGCTATGGCGGGGAGAGACTATTGAGTTTATGGTTAACACGGTATTTTGGAGCTTTATAGCAATGATTATTTTGTTTAGAGTATTGAAATTTGCGAATTTATTACAAAAAGTCTAGTTGAAGATTCTAATCATAAACGCATCCTATAAACCCGCATTCATTTATGGTGGCCCCACCATGTCTGTTTCAAAACTATCTGAGGTCTTAATGCAAAGCTCGGTAGATGTAGCAGTGTTGACCACAACAGCTAATGGCAAAGTCGAGCTAGACCTGGTCCCGGCCAGAGCTATGAATGTAGATGGTGTTCCTGTTACATACTATAAAAGACTAACTCGAGATCATACCCATTTTAGTCCTCAATTATATATCGGTTTGATTGAAAAGATAAATACGGCAAAAGCGAAGAATAATCCGCTAATTATACATATCCACGCATGGTGGAACCTGGTATCAATCTTTAGTTGTCTCATCGCTATCCTCAAAAAAGTTCCGGTAATTTTATCTCCCCGAGGAACCTTAAGTACATATTCTTTTGGCAATAAAAATGATTTTATTAAAAAGAGCATTCACTTTTTGTTAGGCAAGCGACTCTTGAAACGCTGCCATATCCACGCCACCAGCGAAAACGAGCGGGCAGCAATTATGAAATTGTTTAAGCCTAAAGGCATTTCAGTTATTCCTAATCTGGTCACATTACCTTTAAAATACATAAAACTTCCAGGTCACGCGATATTAAACACCGACCCGTCCAAGCCATTACCTCAGAAGAAGAAAACATTTGAGTTACTTTTTTTCTCTAGAATTGAACATAAAAAGGGTTTAGAATTGTTATTTCATGCGCTCCAGAAACTCGATTTTACTTTTCATTTGACGGTAGCTGGCGGAGGCGACCAAGAGTATGTAACGCAACTAAAGAACTTAACTAACTTGCTTAAAATTGGAAACAAGATCTCCTGGATAGGCCAGCAGGCTCCAGAGAAGAAGTTCGAGATTATGGCTAAATATGATGCGCTCATATTGCCTTCATATGATGAAAATTTTGCAAATGTCGTTATTGAAAGCCTAGCTTGTGGAACACCGGTTATCATAACAGGTAATGTTGGCTTAAGTGATTATGTATTGAAAAAGGATTTTGGCTGGGTATGCCAATTTAATGAGCTGGACTTAATACTAAAATTAAAAGAAGCAAATAAGGATCTTGTAAAGAGAGAACGCATAAGAAGTGAAGCACCGGACACTATTAGAAATGACTTTTCGGACGAAAAAATTAGTAAAAGATATATAGAGATGTATAACTTGTGCATAAGTTATTAATTACAAACCGCTAACTTGATTAAATGAGCAGTCAGTTAATATCGTAGCAAACCAAAATGTCAGAATATAAAGATTACGGATACAATAATTCAGAGCAAACCCATTCACATTCATATATTCGTGAAAAGCTAATTGCTTTGCTTGATAAAGGCAGAAATAAAACTATACTGGATTTAGGTTGCGGGAATGGGGCATTGGCCAATTATTTACTTAAAGAAGGGTATAATGTATTTGGCACAGATGCATCGGAAGAAGGCATTAACATAGCCAATAAAATTAATCCCGGAAGGTTTGTTTTACAGGATCTGTCTTCTGATGAACTACCTGATAATTTGAAAAACATCGCGTTTGATACAATCATATCAACTGAAGTTATTGAACATCTTTACGATCCGCGAAAATTTATTGATTTTTCTAAAAAAACCCTTGTAAAAAATGGCGGTGGAGAACTTATATTATCTACGCCGTATCACGGATATTGGAAATATCTTGCACTTGCTCTAAGCGGCAAAATGGACGCACATGTAGGGCCGTTGTGGGATGGCGGCCATATAAAATTCTGGTCAAAGAAATCCTTAACAACTCTCTTAGAAGAAAAAGGATTCACCGTTACAGATTTTAAAGGATGCGGAAGACTCCCTTACTTATGGATGTCGATGCTCGTAAAAGCGAGGATATGATTTCGATTGGTTGTAAAAACGATATACCTTCTTGCTCTTAAAAATGGCTGATTTCTCATTTATAATTCTAGCCTATAATGAAGAGATTCATCTCCCACGTTTACTCAAATCTATTGCAGAGCTAAGTGCCCCCATTTATATTCTTGATTCTGGAAGCACTGACAAGACATTGGAAATAAGCAACCATTTTGGTGCTATAGTTAAACATCATAATTTTGAGAATCACCCCAAACAATGGGATATCGCTTTAAATAGTTTCCCCATCTCAACACCATGGATCATCGGTTTGGATTCAGATCAAATTGTAACTCCAGAGTTATTTGAAAAACTAAAAAACTTTACAGACAGTGATTTTAAAGATGCAGATGGGATTTACTTTAATCGAAAAAATTACTTCAAAGGTAAGTGGCTGAAATATGGTGGTTATTATCCTAAATATCTTTTAAAGATGTTCCGTAGAGGTATAGGGTTTTCAGATTTAAATGAGAACATGGATCACCGGTTTGTTGTACCAGGCAAAACCATTATATGGAAAGACGGACACCTATTAGAAGAGAATCTAAAAGAAAACAAAATCAGCTTCTGGATTGACAAACATAATCGCTACAGTGATTTGATTGCCGACGAAGAAGTAGAACGAATGAAGTTATTACGTTCTCAAACAGTAAAAGGAAGTTTCTTTGGCAATCCCGATGAGAAGATCGCATGGCTAAAAAATATCTGGTGGAAACTACCCTTAGGTTTCAGGCCATTCTTATATTTTTTTTACCGAATCTTTATCCAGCTAGGCATCCTTGATGGAACAACAGGCCTTTTATTTCATTTCTTACAGGGATTTTGGTTTAGATTGATAGTAGATGTAAAAATCAAGGAAAGAATGAAAGGCAATTAATTAGTAGTAGTTTAGGGCCCAAGCCTCACATGTACTTCTTATTTACTAATTGTATCTCCCCTCATTATCAAGACTTTCTCTTAAAAAACGTAACCTCCTACCTTAAACGCCGTATGTTAAGCACATATCATAGAAAATGCTTAACTCTCTCTGGCAAAATCCAACTTATCGTTTCCTGATCCTGTTTCTGGGATTATTTTCCTTTTTATATTATTTAAATATTGCTTTTATGGGCTTGGTAGCCCCGGGAGGTTATTATGTGCCATTTTTTGTGAAATATTTAAATTATATAAGTGGCTTACGATACTTCTTAATGCAAAGTACAGCCTTTTTGCTCAGGCAGCTAGGCGAACAGGTTTTCACCACAGATATCTGGATGCGTGTTTCGGGAAGAGGTGGCTTTATAATGGCCTATGATTGCCTGGGATTTGGAGTAATGAGCTTTTTTGCTGCCTTTGTCATTGCATTTCCAAAGCCACTCAAAAACAAATACTTTTTTTTACCTGCGGGGCTGTTATTTATACAAGCATTAAACATTCTCCGCTTTATACTTCTGGGGAGATTTTGGAAACATTCCCACATGAAACAGATAATTGATCACCATGATTTGTTTAACATCATCCTTTACTTGGCGTTAATGGTGCTCATTTATATTTGGATAAACAAGAAAATCGAAACTTCAGAAGATACCGTTCGTAAACAGCCTACAGGTGTAATATCTGTAAGTTGAGTAATTTGTTATGAATACTGAGACACAACTAAAAAAGGCGTTCGATACGAAGGGATTCAATCATGGGGCATCCACATTTAAAGTATTGCTTTGGTATTTTGTTGACGCACTTATTTTTCGCTCGGGCATAATGCCATTTAGTGTGGTGCTTGTTGCAATACTGAGACTATTTGGGGCGAAGATTGGTAAGGATGTTCGTATTAAGCCATTTGTTCATATTAAATATCCCTGGCGCCTTACTTTGGGTGATCATTCCTGGCTTGCCGACTGTTATATTGAAAATCTTGCACCGGTAATAATTGGTAAGAACGTTTGTGTATCTCAGCAGGCCATGCTTTTAACCGGTAATCATAACTTTAAATTAAGCACATTCGACTTAATCGTAAACGGAATTACCTTAGAAGATGGAGTGTGGATAGGAGCCAAAGCCACGGTCTGCCCTGGAGTTACCTGCAAATCACATAGTGTCTTAGCGGTTGGATCTGTTGCAAATAAAAATTTAGAATCTTATTCTATTTACCAGGGAAATCCTGCAGTTAAAGTAAAAGACCGAATAATTGAATTGGGGTATACTACAGGCGCTCAAAAGCAAGCGGGATAACCATAATTGACATAGATAACCTTAAAAAATTCCGAATCCCATTTATTTTGAAAAAAAATTAAATTTTCCGTAACCTTTAATTCTAAGTACCGTAACAGGGTATATGCAAATAACATAAAGTATTTGCTTGCGCCTCTCAAGTAACAATAAAAATTTTAAAAAACTGTAACTTTTGAATTTATGCCACGTACTAAGGTAATGCAAGCAACAAAATCCGCAATCGCTGAACTTCATGGAGAAGACAACCAAGAAGCCACATCGTCTCTTAAAGCAGCTTTTTCTTTAACAGCAGGATTAGTGATGAGTAACGTAGCAGTTTGCATTGTTTTATACCTTATTTATGTAATAATCGGATAACAAGGGTTCTTACATACTGAATCCTTTTCATAAGAGTTACTTTTGAAGGTCCTCTGTTGTGGCATTGCCCCAACTTGAGGTCCATTTCCCCATTTCTGAACCCCCAAATTTCCCACACTTTCCCGAAATCCGCTCCGTAGCTCATTTTTCTGATGTGGCACTTGCTTTGCGTATTTGTTAAAATAATTACAACAACCTAACATATATTTTAACAAAGCTTCAAAACAAGTCTTATCATGGTTACACGTTACCTTTACCTTCTACGTTTCATCCTTGCCATTAGCGACCTTATCTTACTTAACATATGCCTTTTTGTTGGTTTTCACCTGACAAACAGATATGGAGTAAATGTAGAGTTAAGCGTCTATCAGCAAAATGTGGTAACCTGCAATTTAATCTGGCTTTTAGCTACAAGCTTTTACAGATTATACAGTGAGTCAACTATATTTAAAATTGAACTGATTTACAGAGCTACTTGGAGAAGTGTCACACTACATGCCTTTGTATTTTTAGTGTACTTGTTTTTCACAAACCGCACCGATTTTCCGAGGGAGTTTTTAATCGCCTTTTATGGCTTAGTTACATTAGGCTTTACATTGAGCCGCTTTACGGGCACTGCATTTCAGGATCTGTTAGCAAAAAGCTTTGATATCAAAAAATCTGTAGCTGTATTAGGGATGAATGCTGGCGGCTTAAAGCTAGCTGCTTATCTTGAACAACAACGTGGTGTAAACTTCGTAGGTTTTCTGGGAGGCGAAGGCTTTTATGTTGATCCTAGCGGAAATCTACTTCCGGCAGCTGCTGATCAACTAAAGAAAGCTGCAAATGCGGGTGTGAACGAAGTGTTTGTATCACTTACTCCGGATCGCATGGAAGATATTCCTCACCTTTTGAAGGAAGGCGAAAGACAGTGTGTTAGATTGAAGTTCGTTCCGGATTTTACTTCAGAACAAGCCTCTTTCAGAATGGATCATATGGGTGGCTTCCCTGTACTTTGCGTACGCAAAGAGCCCTTGGAGGATATCGAAAACCGATTTAAGAAACGCTTTATCGATATTTTAATTAGCTCATTAGTGATTATATTTATCTTCAGCTGGTTGTATCCGATATTAGCAATTCTAATAAAAATTCAAAGCCCGGGCCCTGTACTTTTCAAACAATTAAGAAGTGGTAGAGACAATAAGCCTTTCTGGTGCTACAAATTCAGAAGCATGCGCTTAAATAGTGCAAGCAATAAAAAACAAGCAACTAAAAACGACGACAGAATTACACCTATCGGAAAGTTTATGCGCCGCACTAGCTTAGATGAATTTCCACAATTCTTCAACGTGCTGATTGGCGAAATGAGCATTATTGGTCCGAGACCTCACATGCTAAGCCATACAGAAGAGTACCGTGCTTTAATTGACAAATATATGGTTCGCCAGTTCCTAAAACCAGGGATCAGCGGATGGGCTCAAGTAAACGGATTCAGAGGCGAAACGCGTGAGAGAATCTTAATGGAGAAGAGAGTCGAGCACGATATCTGGTACATGGACAACTGGTCAGCAATGCTTGACATTCGCATACTCTTCATGACCGTGATAAACGCTATTAAGGGAGAAGAAAATGCATACTAAAAAACATCATTTCTCTCTTTAAAAGAAAGCTTTCAAACTAAAACTTTACAAAAAGTTCTGAAAATAAAGTCCGAACTTTAATACGAATAAAACTTAACTTAACATATTTAACTTACTTAAACAGTCACCCCTTAACCCAATCATTATGAAAAAACGTTACTTACTCTCATTGCTCTTTATCTTAGCCCTTAGTGATATTGCTTTAGTTAATACTTCACTTTTTGTAGGCTTTCATATCACTAACAGATGCCTGGTTGATGTAGACTACTCTATTTACACTGGTAACATCGAGGCTTGTATCTTTCTTTGGCTTGTAAGTGCAGGTATCTTTAGCTTATATACCTACAAATCAATCCAAAACTTTGACACTCTTTACAAAAGAACAATCTTCAGTCTTGTGTCTTACGGACTTCTCTTTTCAGGTTACCTATATTACAGTAGTGGAAACAAATTCCCGATCGAGTTTATAGCTGTATTATTACCGCTTATTGGAATGGCCTTTGTGTTAAGCAGATTTACTGCAACAGCTGTTTCTGAGTTGGTATTTAACAATGTAAAATCAGCTAAACAAGAAAAAGTATCAACAGTACAATCGTAAAAATCGATTGCTTCTGGATTACAGAAGTAATTCTAAACGGATTAATTCATGGAAACATAATTAATCCGTTTTTCGTTTCCAGACGGAAGTGCTTACATTAGGAATCACAAAAACAATTACTCTTGAAGCAATATCAAGGGATGGGAAACATTTCGAAGACAAAGCGGATGCCGCTAAGCCCTAACAGCATTCAATTGTTAATAGCTTTCCAAAGCAAATCTTTTAATTCAAGGATATTTTTTTGAGCTACAGAGGAGATGAAGAGATAAGGAATCTCGGGCATATCCTGTTTCATTTCCTTGATAAGTTCCTCGTCTAACATATCCGATTTACTAATGGCCAGCACTCTTGGTTTGTGCGTTAACTCGGGATTATAATCTTCAAGCTCTCGAAGCAAAATATCGTATTCCTCTCTGATACTTCGGCTGGTATCAGCTGGTATCATGAAAAGCAGCACTGAATTCCTTTCAATATGTCTTAGAAATCGCAAGCCTAAGCCTTTTCCTTTTGACGCACCCTCAATAATACCAGGGATATCTGCCATCACGAAAGATCTATTATCGCGATAGGAAACAATGCCTAGATTAGGAATTAATGTAGTAAATGGATAATCTGCAATTTCGGGCTTTGCTGCTGAGACAACCGACAATAAAGTTGATTTACCTGCATTCGGGAATCCTACCAAACCAACATCCGCAAGAACTTTTAGTTCAAGAATCATCCACTCTTCCCTACCCTCCTCGCCTGGCTGGGCAAAACGAGGCGTTTGTAATGTAGGCGTTTTAAAATGAAAATTTCCCTGACCGCCCCTTCCACCGGGTGTTAAAATTTTAGTCTCGCCGTCTTTGGTAATTTCGAAAAGAGTAATTCCTGTTTCCGCATCTTTTGCTATTGTGCCAAGAGGCACTTCTAATATCTCATCTTTGCCGTTCTTACCCGTTTTTAACCCGCTGCCACCATTGCCACCGTCGGGGGCAATTACATGTTTCCGATATTTTAGATGAAGTAATGTCCATACGTGTGTGCTACCTTTTAATATTATATGACCTCCACGTCCACCATCACCGCCATCGGGACCACCTGTTGCGGTAAATTTATCGCGGTGCAAATGCGATGAGCCCGAACCGCCTTTACCGGAACGACAGCAGATTTTTACGTAATCAACAAAATTTGATCCTTGGGACATAGCGATTTAGAATAAGTGTCAAGAAATAAGATGCAGAGTCGAGTATTGCACACAAATTATTATATACAAATAGCGGCCTGATTTTAACAGTCCGCTATCTAAAAATTATATTTTTTATTAGAAGTTATCTGCTACAGCGCAAATGCCATTAAAGATTTCGTCGATTGTTCCAATCCCGTTAATCCCTTTGAACTTAGCCTGGCTTTTGTAGTAATTTGCCACAGGCGCTGTTTTAGAATTATATTCATCAATTCGTTTACGAATGATTTCAGGATTGGCATCATCAGCCCGGCCCGAATCTTTTCCACGATTAAGCAGCCTTTTTTCTAATTCCTGATCATCAACGCCGAGAGCAATCATAACCGAAATACCTGTGTTTTTTGATTCCAACAATCTGTCCAACGCTTCAGCCTGGGCCACAGTTCTTGGGAAACCGTCAAAAATAAAGCCTTGTGCATCTTTATTTGCATCAAGTTTATTACTGATCATGCCAATAACCACCTCATCGGGAACTAATATTCCCTGATCCATTAATTTTTTAGCTTCTAAACCAAGCTCAGTACCATTGGTGATTTCAGCTCTCAAAATATCACCGGTTGAAAGATGTACGAGATTGTACTTTTCTATAAGTTTTTGAGATTGAGTTCCTTTACCGGCTCCCGGAGGGCCAAACAAGACAAGATTTAACATTCTTATTTTCCGTTAAAATTTAAAAAGCCTTTCCGGAAATGTGGGAAAAGGCTTTTGAATGTTTTATTCTGAAGCTGGCTGTTTTTCCAGAAAAGAATTTTGAGTGGACCTGGAGGGAGTCGAACCCCCAACCTCCTGATCCGTAGTCAGGTGCTCTATCCAATTAAGCTACAGGTCCAATTCTAAAGAACAATACCATTCAATAACATTGCTTGCAATGGCTGTTTGAATGGATTGCAAAGATAGATTTCTTTTTAAAACTAAGGAAATTAAAATACAAGTTTTGATTAATCTCTATTCAGTTCGGGTTCTTAATTCGACTAGTTGCTTATCAACAATATCAAGGCCATCGGTAAATGTATGAGGATGGTAGTCTAATACATTTCTCGCCTTATCCAAAATAAAACCAGTTTTTGAAGGCCGTTTCGCTTCCTGGTTAAGTATCGCAGATGAAATTGGCTTTATTAAAGAATTATCGAGTTTCCAAAAATCAGCAACCTTACAAACCAATTCATAGACCGTCATCAACTCCGGGCCGGCAATATGAAAAATTCCTGTTGCCTGTTTTTCCGCAGCCAATAAACAAGCTTCGGCTAAATCACCAACTAGAGTAGGCATCCGCCACTGGTCGGTAACAACATTAATGGCTTCGCCTTTTTCTAATGAATTCTTTGCCCATAACACAATATTACTTCTACTCATATTCGCCGTAAGGCCATATACGAGGATGGTTCGGAGGATTGTCCATTTGCAGGAACTGCCTAGTATTATTTGCTCCGCCTTATATTTACTTTCGCCGTAAAAACTCATCGGATTTGGGTTGGCGTCTTCAGCATATGGGCCATCTATCCCATCGAAAACAAAATCTGTAGATAAATGAATAAGGTGAATATCATGCTTTTCTGAGATCTCGGCTAAGTTTCTTACTGCTTCAACATTTACACTTAGGCAAAGGCTATGATTTGTATGACAAATATCTACATTCGTGATAGCCGCCGTATTTATTATTACATCTGGCTTGATATTAGCAATTGCCATTTGTAATTGGCTTTGATTAGTGATGTCTAAATCCAGATAAGTATAACCTACAACTGTCGGAAAGCGATTAGCGCCCTTAGAGGTAGCTATCAACTCAGCTCTTCCTGACGCAGTAATTAACTCGATTAAATTTTGTCCTAACAAACCATTGCTGCCGGTTACTAAAATTCGCTTCATTAGGCTAAGGTAAAAAAGAGACAAAAAAAGAGGCGAATAAATTCGCCTCTTCAAATTCTTGGGATTAATTTGCTATTAAACGTCTCTACGGGTATTTCCGCTACGTGTAATAGCTATAATAATAATGATAAATACGGCAACGCCTAACACCCAAACCCATGGTTGAGCATACCAGCCACCACCACCTCCGCTATCAGCGGTACCGGCAGTAATATCAACATCTACTTTTTCAGGAACAGTATTTTGTGCGAAAGCTGGCACACCAGCAAGTATACTTAGGGTTGCGATAAAGGCTGAAAACCAAACTTCAGCGCTGGCTAATTTTTTGAGTGTGATCGAATTTTTCATACGAATAAATTTAAGTTTAAGATAAAGCTTCACCAATATGATGCAGCAGGTTTAAATTGTTAATTAAAAGTATAACACTTAAATCGTTAAACAGTTTTATTGCTAGGTGAACAACTGTTAACGATAGATAAGCTTAATGAATCATATGCCAATTTAAGGTGCGATACGCTCTCCTACAATCAAATCTGCGGCAATAAATCATGTCATTTAAGGATAGTGGCTTGCACAAATTATGAGAATCCAAAATTTATTGAAAATCTTTTAACTAAGGCATTTGAAATACGGGTTTAAAGCGTATTTTTGCAGACCAAAAAAGCGCACCATTTAGGTGCTTAAATTTTGTTTAACAAAAATTTTACTAAAAAAAATTTATGCCAAACACTGGAAAAATAGCGCAAATAATCGGACCGGTAGTTGACGTTAGCTTCGCTGAAGAAGCGAAACTTCCAAGAATCTACGACGCACTTGAAATTACAAAGCCAAACGGACAAGTAATTGTTCTTGAAGTTCAACGTCATCTAGGAGAAGATCGCGTACGTGCAATTGCCATGGATTCTACCGATGGACTAGTTCGCGGAATGGTGGTAACTGACACTGCGCAGCCAATTAAGATGCCTATCGGTGAAAATATTAAAGGCAGAGTTTTTAATGTGGTTGGAGATGCCATTGATGGTATTGCAAACCTTGATAAAACTAATGGACGCCCAATACACGCTAATCCCCCAAAATTCGAAGATCTATCTACTGAAACAGAAGTTCTTTTTACAGGGATTAAAGTTATCGACTTACTTGAGCCTTATGCAAAAGGTGGTAAAATCGGCTTGTTTGGTGGAGCTGGTGTAGGTAAAACTGTATTAATCCAGGAACTAATTAATAACATCGCTAAAGGCCACGGTGGTCTGTCTGTATTTGCTGGCGTAGGTGAGCGTACTCGTGAGGGGAATGACTTACTTCGTGAAATGCTTGAGTCTGGTATCATTAAATATGGTGAAGAATTCATGCATGGAATGGAAAAAGGCGAGTGGAACCTGGATAAAATCGATGCTGAAGAATTGAAAGAATCTAAGGCAACGTTCGTATTCGGACAAATGAATGAGCCTCCAGGTGCACGTGCTCGTGTTGCCTTATCAGGTTTAACTATTGCGGAATATTTCCGCGACGGTGATGGAACGGGTCAAGGTCGTGATATCCTTTTCTTTATAGATAACATTTTCCGTTTCACACAAGCTGGTTCTGAGGTATCTGCACTTTTAGGTCGTATGCCTTCAGCGGTAGGTTATCAACCAACGCTTGCTACTGAGATGGGTTTGATGCAGGAGCGTATTACGTCAACTAAACGCGGTTCAATTACATCTGTACAGGCGGTCTATGTTCCTGCGGATGATTTAACTGACCCTGCACCGGCAACAACTTTTGCTCACTTAGATGCAACGACTGTACTTTCACGTAAAATTGCCGAATTAGGAATTTATCCTGCGGTGGATCCGTTGGATTCTACTTCACGTATTCTTAGTGCTGCGGTTTTGGGCGATGAGCATTACAATTGCGCACAGCGTGTTAAAGAAACTCTTCAACGTTATAAAGAACTTCAGGATATCATCGCCATTTTAGGTATGGATGAGCTTTCTGAAGAAGATAAATTAGTAGTAGGTCGCGCTCGTCGTGTTCAGCGTTTCTTATCACAACCTTTCCACGTTGCAGAGCAATTCACTGGTTTAAAAGGTGTGCTTGTTGATATTAAAGAAACAATCAAAGGTTTTAATATGATTATGGATGGTGAAGTGGATGAATATCCAGAAGCAGCATTCAATCTTGTTGGAACTATTGAAGATGCGATTGAAAAAGGCAAGAAAATTCTTGCTGAAGCAAACGCTTAAGACGAGATATGAGACATTAGATATGAGGTTTGAGACAGGAAAGATGCCTTATGCAGCTTCTCACATCTCACATCTCACATCTCAAATCTAAACACATGACATTAGAAATTCTTACCCCCGATAAAAAAGTATACGAAGGTGAAGTCACCTCGGTAACCGTTCCTGGCACTGCAGGCTCTTTCGAGATACTTAACAATCACGCTCCAATAATTTCTACTCTTGAAGACGGAAAAGTAATTATCCGTTCGAGTGGAAAAAATGAGGAACGATTTGTAATAAAAGGCGGAGTTGTTGAGGTGGTTGATAATAAAATTACATTGCTTGCCGAAGGCGTTGCGGGTTAAAGTTATCCGCTTAAATAAAATTGCAGACCGGTTGATCTCAGCCGGTCTTTTTTGTAGCCTTAATTTATAAATATTAGAAAACCAAGCCCGTCTTCGTAGAATTTTTCGGCCCTGTGTTCCGCTCATACTCACAGGCATCAAGCTCCGGGCCGGTATCCGCTTCACCCAGGTTTAAGTATCAACAGTTAGCCTCCGATTCAACATAACGCAGACAGCGGTTGAAAGCTGTCTGCGTTTTAAGTATTGCAAATAATTCACGAGCATCTTCTAAGGCGCTTATCCTCCCCTCTTTTTCAAGGAGGGATTAAGGGGTGGTAAAACATTTCCTAATACAATCCAACGCCGTATCAGTCTGTTCCATTATCAAATCATTTTCAATCCTTAAAACATTAAACCCTAATTCCTTCAATCGCTCATCTCAGATAAAATCTGCATTAGCCCGACCCAGATTATCATGTACGCTTCCATCCACTTCAATTATCAACCTTTCTGATGCGCAATAAAAATCAACAATATAGTTTTCGATACTATGTGGTCTTCTAAACTTCCTGCCATCCAATTGCTTTTTTTGAAGATATCTCCATAAAACGGCTTCCGGGGTTGTTAAATTTGCCCTGAGGTTACGACGGGTATCTTTAAGATATTGATAATTATGACAGTGAGTCATACACGGAGATAAGTCCAAAGTCAAGATAAGTTTTAAGAAATACAAGTTGAATTTTCAGCCAAGTATTTTCGTTATTCTAAGCGAAGCTTTTGACTTAAACACCTGTTCTAAAGCATCATCCTCCCCTCCTTTTTTTAGGAGGGGATAAAGGGGTGATTAGGCTATAGCAACCGTCAAATTCGAATGAAAAAGTAAGTAAGACCCCTCAGCCCTGCGGACAGCTCCCCTTGAAAAAAGGGGAGCAGGTGCAAATTGCCTTAAACATCTTTGCCCTTAAAAAACCTCGATTAAATGTTGAACTTTTTCAGGCTATCCACCATTTTTAAGAAGAATTTCCCCTCGATTTGGAAGACGCTAGCCCATCAGAACCAAATACCAAAAACAGAATTAGTATATCAGAACAAAATTTATGTTTTACATTTGTCCATTATTAAAGTATTAAATTTCTTAAAATAGCCATTGATAGAACATAATTCTAATTTATCTTTTCTATGGCGGCCTATTGACAGCTAAAAATCAAGTACCTACCTTAAGAAAGAATTAGAGCACCTAAATAAGAAGATACTTTTGTCGACAATTTTATAACCGACACAGGAAAAATATATCACAATGAATTTGTCAACAACTGAAGAAATTGAATTAAACAAGTACAGCAAAGTACTAACTCAAGACCCAACCCAACCCGCTGCACAAGCAATGCTATACGGAATCGGTTTAACCGATGATGATATGCAAAAAGCGCAGGTTGGAATTGTGAGTATGGGTTACGATGGAAACACCTGTAACATGCACCTGAACGATTTAGCCAAACTGGTTAAAGACGGTGTTTGGAAAGAGGACCTGGTAGGTTTGATATTTCACACAATCGGTGTAAGCGATGGCATGAGCAACGGAACACCCGGCATGCGTTATTCATTGGTAAGCCGCGATATTATTGCTGATTCAATTGAGGCAGTATGCGGCGCTCAGTATTATGACGGTTTAATTGCCCTTCCGGGATGTGATAAAAATATGCCTGGTTCTGTTATGGCGATGGGAAGACTAAACCGTCCTGCTATAATGGTCTACGGCGGAACCATCGAACCTGGCCATTATAAAGGAGAAGATTTAAACATCGTGTCGGCATTTGAAGCCTTGGGCAAGAGAATGGCTGGCGAGCTTAGTGATATTGACTTCAAAGAAATCATCAAAAACTCTTGTCCGAGTGCCGGAGCCTGTGGCGGTATCTATACTGCTAATACCATGGCGGCAGCTATTGAGGCCTTGGGAATGAGTTTACCTTACTCCTCTTCAAATCCGGCGCTAAGCGAAGATAAAAAGCAAGAGTGTCTCGCTGCGGGAAAAGCAATTAAAATCCTGCTTGAAAAAGACATCAAGCCAAGCGACATCATGACAAGGACAGCATTCGAGAATGCTATCGTTACCATCATGGTACTCGGAGGCTCTACCAACGCTGTTTTGCACCTGATTGCAATGGCAAAAAGTATTGATGTGGAATTAACACAAGACGACATTCAACGAGTAAGTGACCGCATACCTGTTTTGGCCGATATGAAGCCAAGCGGACGCTATATGATGGAAGACCTCCACAAAATTGGAGGTGTACCAACAGTAATGAAATATCTTTTACAGCAAGGCTGGGTTGATGGAAGCTGTTTAACCTGCACAGGTAAAACGCTTGCGGAAAACCTTGCTTCAGTTCCGGAACTGGATTTTGAAACTCAGAAAATCATATTCCCGAAAGAAAACCCTGTTAAGGCAACTGGCCACCTTCAAATTTTATACGGAAACCTTGCAGAAGGTGGTAGTGTAGCGAAAATCTCAGGTAAAGAAGGCGAGCGTTTTGTTGGACCAGCACGTGTATTTGATGGCGAAGCAGCGTTAATAGAAGGTATCACCAGCGGTCGCGTTAAAAAAGGCGATGTGGTGGTTATCCGTGATGTGGGTCCGAAAGGCGCTCCAGGTATGCCGGAAATGTTGAAGCCTACCTCAGCTTTGATAGGTGTTGGTTTAGGGAAGAGCGTTGCGCTGATTACTGATGGCCGTTTCAGCGGAGGTACTCACGGGTTTGTAGTGGGACACATTACACCGGAAGCATTTACAGGTGGATTGATTGGCCTTGTTCATGATGATGACATCATTGAACTTGATGCAACTACAAATACTATCAACCTTAAGGTATCAGTAGAAGAAATTGCAGAGCGCCGCTCTAAATGGGTACAGCCTGCATTGAAAGTTACTAAGGGAATACTATATAAATACGCTAAAAGTGTAGGCACATCGGCGCAAGGCTGTGTGACTGACCTTTAGTGAGGTGAAAGGTAAAAAGCTAAAAGGTGAAAGCTAATTGCTGGTAGCCTAAGAAGTCGATTAATAAAATGATTAGGATTTTAGTTGAGCATGTCTCAAATCTAACATCTCAAATCTCAAATCTAAGACAAATGGAGACAGCACAAAAGGAACCAATTACAGAACCGAAGAAAACCGTTGAAATGACAGGTTCGGCTGCTTTGCTGGAAGGATTAATTGCAGAGGGCGTTGATACAATTTTCGGATATCCCGGGGGAGCAATCATGCCGATATACGATGCATTGTACGACTATATGGATAAGTTGAATCACATTCTTGTTCGTCATGAGCAAGGTGGAATTCACGCAGGACAGGGTTATGCCCGTTCATCTGGGAGAGTTGGAGTGGTTTTCGCGACGAGCGGACCGGGTGCAACAAACCTGGTAACTGGTTTAGCTGATGCTCAAATAGACAGCACGCCTTTAGTGTGTATTACGGGACAAGTTTTTGCACACCTTTTAGGTACCGATGCGTTCCAGGAAACGGATGTAATTAATATAACTACTCCGGTAACTAAATGGAATTACCAGGTTACTGATGCTACCGAAATTCCTGAGGTATTGGCTAAAGCCTTTTACATCGCTAAAACCGGAAGACCAGGACCGGTTCTAATTGATATTACAAAAAACGCGCAACTACAGAAGTTTGACTTTGAAGGATACGTAAAATGCGACCATATTCGCAGCTACCGCCCAAGACCAAATGTGCGTAAAGAATATGTGCAAGCTGCCGCTGATTTAATTAACTCGGCTAAAAAACCTTTTATTCTTTGGGGCCAGGGTGTGATATTGGGCAGTGCTGAACAAGAGTTCAAAGCGTTTATCGAGAAATCAGGCATCCCTTCAGCATGGACCGTTTTAGGTGCGGGTGCTATTCCTACAGACCATCCTTTAAATGTAGGTATGCTTGGAATGCATGGTAATTACGGGCCAAATGTTCTCACCAATGAGTGCGATGTATTAATCGCTATTGGGATGCGTTTCGACGACCGGGTAACCGGCCGCTTAGATAAGTATGCGAAGCAGGCCAAGGTTGTCCACCTGGATATTGACCCGGCCGAAATCGACAAAAACGTTAAAGCAACTGTACCTGTTTGGGGCGACTGCAAGGAAACTCTTCCTCTGTTAACTGAGATGGTTGAAGCCAAGCAACATACTGAATGGCTTGCCAAGTTTCATGGCTACATGAAAGAAGAAGTTGACGCAGTTATTAAAGACGAGCTTTTCCCAACTTCTGATGAGTTAACGATGGGTGAAGTTATCCAACAAATCAACGAACTAACAAAAGGCGAAGCAATTATTGTAACGGATGTGGGCCAGCACCAAATGGTAGCTTGTCGTTATGCTAAGTTTAACAATACTCGCAGCAACGTTACCAGTGGTGGTTTAGGAACCATGGGATTCTCTCTTCCTGCAGCCATTGGGGCTAAATACGGTGCGCCGGAAAAGGAAGTTATCGCCGTAATCGGTGATGGTGGTGTTCAAATGACCATCCAGGAACTTGGAACTATCATGCAATTTGGTGTTGCGGTAAAGGTTCTGATTTTGAACAACCAATTTTTAGGAATGGTGCGCCAGTGGCAGCAGTTGTTCCACGATAAGAGATATTCGTTTGTAAATATTACTAGTCCGGATTATGTGAAGGTTGCTGAAGGCTACCGAATTCCGGGACAGAGTGTGAATGAGCGCGAGGCTTTGAAAACAGCATTGAAAACCATGATTGAGCACAAGGGCGCTTACCTTTTGGAGGTGATGGTAACGAAGGAGAATAATGTTTTCCCGATGGTGCCGCAAGGGTGTAGTGTGAGTGAGATTAGGTTGAAATAGAGGTAAAAGCTTAAAGGGGAAAGTTTAAAGCTTCTTGCAAGTAGCATAAACAAAGTAGACAATTAGACTCATAACCTATTGAACTACTTACTAATGAACTAAAGAACATGAGCACAGAAAAAATCGAAAAGCCGGAATATAACATCACCGTTTACACGGAGAACCAGATTGGTTTGCTTACGCGAATTGCGATTATATTCAGCCGCAGGAAGATAAATATTGAGAGTTTGAATACTTCGCCTTCTGAGATTGAAAGTATTCACCGGTTTAATATTGTGATTACTGAAACGGAAGAGGTTGTGCGCAAGGTTTGTCGGCAGATTGAGAAGCAGGTGGAAGTACTTAAGGTGTATTTCAACACCAATGAGGATGTTATCTGGCAGGAAATGGCACTTTACAAAGTACCTACAGATGAGATTGCGGAAAAAGCTCTAGTTGAGCGTTTGTTGCGTGAAAACGGAGCCCGTGTTGTGGTGATTCGTTCGGATTATACTGTTTTTGAAACTACTGGGCACCGCGAAGAAACCGATGCCTTGATTACCAAATTACAACCTTTCGGACTGATTGAGTTTGTTCGGAGTGCGAGGATTGCGATTATTAAAGACAGCGAAGGATTTAACCGTAAGCTTCGTGAGTTTGAGCGAAAAGAGCCGGGGCATGAGCCGATTGAGAATGAGTATCTCAATAAGGGGGCGAAGGTGTTTACGATGTAGGTTTGGAGCTATCAGCTGTCAGCTATGAAAAATCAGCTCTCAGCTAGATGCTTAAAGCTCAAAGCTGGCTACTGAAGGCTGATTTGCCAAGTGCTTCCGTTAGGGATAGAAGCGGATACCGGCCCAGAGCCTAAGGCCTCGAACAGTATGAGCGGATTGCCCGGGCCTTTTTCAGGCAACGGCCAAATGCTTAAGAGAACGATAACAGAACATAAATTTAATTTAAATAATTGCAGTAATTTAGCGCCGCTTTTAAGAATACATTCGATGAGGATGCCGAAAAAGGGGAATTATTAAACATAAAAATCACAGAAATCAAGCAATAGAAAATGGCAAATTATTTTAACACATTACCTCTTAGAGAAAAATTAAACCAATTGGGTGTTTGCGAATTCATGGATAATTCTGAATTCACGGACGGTGTAAACACGCTGAAAGGTAAAAAACTGGTAATCGTAGGTTGCGGTGCTCAAGGCTTAAACCAAGGTTTAAACTTAAGAGATAGTGGTTTAGATGTTAGCTATACTTTGCGCAAAGAGGCTATCGAAAGCAAAAGAGATTCGTGGAAAAACGCTACTGAGAACAACTTTACTGTTGGTACTTACGAGGAGCTAATCCCTAATGCCGATGTAGTAATTAACCTTACTCCGGATAAACAACACACGGCTGTTGTAAACGCTATTATGCCTTTAATGAAACAAGGAGCTACTTTATTGTACTCTCACGGTTTCAATATTGTTGAAGAGGGAATGCAAATCCGTAAAGATATTACGGTAATTATGGTTGCTCCAAAATGCCCTGGTAGCGAGGTGAGAGCTGAGTATTGCAGAGGTTTCGGTGTACCTACCTTAATTGCAGTTCACCCGGAGAATGACCCTGAAGGAAAAGGTCTTGCACAGGCGAAAGCTTATTGCGTAGGTACCGGTGGTCACAGAGCGGGTGTTTTATTATCATCATTTGTTGCTGAGGTAAAATCGGATTTGATGGGCGAGCAAACTATTCTTTGCGGTTTATTACAAACTGGTTCTATCCTTTCTTTCGACAAAATGATTGAAAAAGGAATTGACGCTGGTTACGCATCGAAACTGGTTCAGTAT
>DASWMZ010000058.1:0-12929 GCA_036399495.1 Pedobacter sp. | reverse complement strand
TCCTTAATTTTTAAAGTTTCTAAACCTGTAAAAGTAGCATTGTGACCTAAAGCAGCAGCGCAAACAATTACAGTTTGTGCCAAGTCGGGACAATCCTTAAGATCGAAGAATTTACCTAAGCCGTTTGGCAGGTTTGGCCTGGTTAAGCTTGGCGGGGTAGTGGTACGCACGAGTTTTAGCCCATCAGGTGTGAACTCTGTGGCAATACCAAAATTCTCCATTATCTCAGCAATACGGCTATCGCCCTGCAAACTGCTTTCCTTTAAATACGGAAGCGTTACCGACCCCTCTTCTGATAAAGCAGCAATTGAATACCAATAAGAAGCCGCACTCCAATCCGGCTCAATTGTAATCTCTGAATCTTTAAAATCCTGATGTGCGATTGATATTATTGAATCCTTCCATTCATGCTCTATACCGGCTTCTTTTAGCATCGCCAAAGTCATCTCAACATATGGCTGAGACGTAAGTTCTCCCTCAATGGTTAATTCCAGGCCTAGTGGCAGGGAAGGGGCAACCAAAAGGAATGCAGTAATAAACTGAGAACTGATGTTCCCTTTAATACTCACCTGATTGGTTTTTTGTTGAAACGAACTTTTGAATTGCAAGGGCGGAAAGCCTTCCTTTTCAATATACTCGATTTCCGCACCCAAGCTCTCTAAAGCATCAACCAAAATTCCGATAGGCCTTTGTTTCATTCTAGCTGAGCCAGTCAGAATTACCTCTGAGCCAGTAACTGCAAAATAAGCCGTAAGAAAACGCATTGCTGTCCCTGCGGGGCCAATGTTCACTTCAGGAAGTGGGAAAGTCGAGGAGTCGGAAAGTCTGGAAGCTTGGCCCGCCACCATTTCAACTTTTCGGTCTTTCCGAGTTTCGGTCTTCCTGACCTCTAGTACACTCGCCAGCGTTACCGTATCATCAGCAGAAGAAAGGTTTTTGATTTTTACCTTCCCGCCGCTTAATGCATTCAAAATCAAAGCCCGGTTACTTTCACTTTTTGAACCAGTCAATTGAATAGTACAATTAGTGTTTTTCCCGGGTTTGGAAAGAATCAGATGATCCATTATTATTTTTGTTCTAAAGCCGCTGTAGCATTCATTATTTCAGTTTGCTTGCGTATCGATTCGTTATGAATCAATTCAAGCATTTTATTGGTGAAACTCTCATCTAATTTTAATGCTTTCGCGAAAGTAGCACGTTTCTCCATAACTTCCTCCCAACGGGTAAGTTGTAAGATTGTGATATCGTTATCACGTTTGTACTCGCCAATTTTATCAACTACAGCCATACGCTCAGACATCTTTTGAATGATCTGATCATCAAGTTTATCAATTTGCTTGCGCAATTCGTTTAATTTATCAGATACTTCAGCGGTTTTAGGTTCTGGAGTACGGATAGTTAAATGCTCAATTAAGTCTGATAAAGCTTGAGGCGTTAACTGCTGTTTTGCATCGGTCCAGGCTACAGAAGGATCAATATGTGATTCGATCATTAAACCATCCATTTCTAAGTCTAATGCTTTTTGAGAAATGTAAGGGATTAAATCGCGGTTACCGCAAATGTGACTTGGGTCGCAAATTACAGGTAATTCAGGGCACATGGTCATTAACTGAATGGTTAGTTCCCACATTGGTTCGTTACGGAAAGCAGATTTTTCAAAAGAAGAGAATCCACGAGAAATAGCAGCCAGTTTAGTAATTCCAGCCTGGTTGATACGCTCTAAAGCACCAATCCATAATTGCAAATCAGGGTTAACCGGATTTTTTACCATTACAGGGATGTCAACACCTTTCAAAGCATCAGCAATCTCTTGAACCGTAAACGGATTAACTGTAGAACGTGCTCCAACCCAAAGAATATCAACTTTAGCTTTTAAAGCTTCCTCAACATGTTTCGCGTTAGCAACCTCTACTGTAATAGGCAAACCAGTTTCAGCTTTTGCACGGTTCAACCACTCCAAACCAATACTTCCGATACCCTCGAATTCTCCCGGACGAGTACGTGGTTTCCAAATACCCGCTCTAAGAACAGAGATTTTTCCGGTTTTAGCTAAAAGATGTGCAGTTGCAAGGAGTTGTTCTTCTGTTTCGGCACTACAGGGCCCTCCAATAATTAGAGGCTGGTTTTTTAACGTTAGCCAATTGCTTAATGGCTCTATGGTGAGGTTTAGTTTCATACGATTTACGAATTATGATTTATTATTATGCGTTATTTTCTTGCTTCTTGTCTCTTGCCTTTTTGTATCTTGTTTCTTCTACACTCCGTCATTCTTCCGGTACTCGCCCATAATTGCAAAATTCACGGTGTAGCGTAAAATTTTCCTTACCGCTTCATCATAATCTGCTTTTGATGAAAATTCCAAATCAATATAGAAGTTATATTGGTTTCGTTTGCCCAGTACTGGCATTGATTGCACCTTACTCATATTAATGTTATGCTCTGCAAAAACGTTAAGTACCTTCACAAGCGACCCGGGCTCATCGGCTACCTGGAAAGAGATGGACGCCTTATTTGCATCAGCAATCTGAGTATCCTTATTGTCAGATAGTATCAGAAAGCGAGTGTAATTTTTTTTATTGGTTTCAATTCGGCGCTCCATAATATCGAGTCCGTAAGTTTCTGCAGCCAATTTATTAGCGATAGCTGCTACATCTTTTAGCTGCTCGTCCTGAATACGTTTGGCGCATGCAGCAGTATCTACGCTTTCAGCAACTTTAAGGTGTGGATGTTCGTTGAAAAAATCATCACATTGACGTATCGCTATAGGGTGCGATTCTACACGAATTATATCCTCAAAAGCTACGCCGGGCAGAGCCAGAAGATGGAGCTGGATATGCAGATAAACCTCACCAATTATTGAAAAGTGATAATCGCGCAGCAGAGTGTAATTAGGCAAAAGGCTTCCGGCGATTGAATTTTCAATAGCCATCACCACAAAGTCCGCCCGTTTGTTTTTTAATTCCTCACAGGTTTGTTTGAAGCTATTACACTCAATGGTTTCAATCTGCCCGCTAAAAAACTTGAGTGCAGCTTCTTCGTGAAACGATGCTTTAATGCCCTGAATTGCTACTCTTTTCTTGCTCATTGTTTAAATAAAAAATCCCGGCCTTTTCGGGCCGGGACTCTGTATATAATTTCGTTGGTTCAAAACATATCAGTCCCGGCTTTTACTGGTAATAGTAAAAGTAACCGAAATAATATGTGTTGCTTTGTTGCATTCTTGTTTGATGAGGCAAATGTACATAATTAAAGTTATTCGTAAAATAAAATTGAAAAATTTAAATCAAAGCAAGTTATTAATTTAAAAATGATTACTTGCCAGCTATCTTTCTCAACATCCCATTAAAAATGAAGGAATGAAATGGCAGTACAGAATACCAATATAAGCGCCCTAAAACTCCCAAGGGTCTGAAAGTTGCGGTTTGGTGAAGTATTTTGTTCCGATCTAGTTTGAACTCCAGCCACGCTTCGCCAGGGAGCTTCATTTCTGCGTAAAGGAGTAAACGCTTTTCTTTTTTATCAGCAAGAATCACTCGCCAAAAATCAATTACGTGACCAGGTAAAATTTCGTTAAGATTTGTGCGTCCTCTTTTTAAACCTACGCCACCAACTAATTTATCAAGAAACCCGCGGATTGACCACAGCCAGTCGGCATAATACCAGCCCGTGTTTCCGCCTATCGACCAGATGTTATTCATTGCCTTTTCAGTGTCATCGACCTTTATAAATCTCTTATCCTGGAAACAGCCATCAGAAGGAACTTCAATCAATTTCGAGAAACCTGATTGATAAGCCTGACTATTCATAGCATCGCGCCAGCTGGAAATAACCTGATTTTGTTCAATCTTTCCGAAAGCCAGTTCAATTGATTCTTCATATGATATTAAGCTGATATTCAATTGCTGGTGCAACGAATTCGGTCGCCCAATAACTTCAACTTTCATGCTGTCGACTAAATTTCGGGCAAGGGTGTAGGAGATTGATGTTACAAAGTAGAGCCAGTAGGAGGACAGTTTTGGAGTCATCACAGGAACTACTATTATCCGCCTTTTCAGTTTTCTAACTTTAGCAAACCTTAGAAGCATCTCTTTATAACTTAGGATTTCGGGTCCGGCAATGTCGTAACTCTGATTAAAGGTTGATTTCTCTAGAAGTACTCTGAATAAATAATCTAATACATTACGGATTGATATTGGCTGGCATTTCGTTGCTAACCATCTAGGGGTAATCATTACAGGAAGTTTTTCTACCAGGTCTCTGATGATTTCGAAACTTGCGCTCCCCGATCCTACAATTATGCCTGCTCGCAAAGTAGTAAGTGCATAATGTGGTGAACTTAGTATCTCCTCTACATTTTTGCGGGAACTTAAGTGTTTAGATAACTCCGCGTCGTTGATAATTCCGCTTAGATAAATTACCTGTTTTACGTTTGCCTGTTCAAGTGACTCTTTAAAATTTCGTGCCACCAATTGCTCTTTTACAGAAAAATCGCCTTCATTTGATGACATAGAATGCATCAAATAATATGCGACATCAATATCTTGAGGAATGGCTTTAAGCGTTTCGGCATTTAAAAAATCGACCTCAATTAAAGTGATATTAAAGTTGGGGTACTTTGATTTATCAAAACGGTTTTTATCTCTAACGCAACAAATCACCTCATGTCCGCCTTCGAGTAATAAGGGTAGAAGTCGCAATGCGATATAACCTGTTGCTCCCGTTAAAAGAATCTTCATACTTAATAAAGCTTCACAATCTTAAATCAATCGATGGTACTAAATAGTACGAAAAAAATCGTGGTAGCGATTTAATAAAACAGTTAGAGCAGTAATTAACTGCAAAAAAAATGCTCACTCCGTCTCGAAGTAAGCATTTCATTATAAATTTGTCTGTTTATTGAACTCTTCCGTCCTTTTTGTCCTTCGATCTTCCGATAATATAACCGGTTGTTCCTCCTACAACTGCACCTACTGCCGCACCACGACCATCTTTTTTATCAACGATGATTCCTGTTACTGCTCCGGCCCCAACCCCAATTGCAGCACCTTTGGCAGCTTTACTCCATCCTTTTTTCGCTGGAGCTGCATTTGTGTAAGTTTCAGATTCCCCTTTAACATACGTTCTTCGGGAAGAAGATTTTGATGCAGCAGCACTCTGCGACGCGAGTGCAAGCTCTTTTTCCTTAGCAATTTCAACTTCTTTAGCTTCGGCACGATTGAAACTGTCTAATCGCAAACTATCCTTAACTTGTTTTAAAGCATCAGCTTTAATTTTTTCGTTCGAGTTACATGAGGCAAGGGCAGTTGCAAAAGCAAGTGCTATTATCATTGATTTCATAATCCTTTAATTATTTGTGTGAGATGAATTAATACCTACTTCCTTCTTGTTAAAGCAAATCGATACCTGAGACTTATACTACAAAAATTGCTCCAAGGTTTCCATTAAGGAAAATACTTTTACTCTGTATAAAGGATATTAATCATTCTAAGGGCTAATGGTTCTCGAAAAAAACCTCAAATTTGTTGTTTAGAAATATGACTTTATCTGCAGAAGAAAGTTTACGTTATAGACGCCATTTACAATTGGAGGGTTTTGGTGCCAAAGCGCAGATGAAATTAAAACAGTCCAGGGTATTGATGGTAGGAGCAGGTGGCTTAGGTTGCCCATGCTTGCTTTATTTGGCTGCAGCGGGCGTTGGTATGCTTGGCATAGCCGATGGCGATTTAGTGAGCATTTCAAATTTGCAGCGACAGGTGCTGTATGATACAAGTGATATAGGTCTGCCAAAAACAGAAGCCGCCAAAATGCACCTTCAGAACAGAAACCCTTTAGTTGAGATAATCACTCATCCTAGAGTTACCAGAGAAAATGTTATAGATATCGTAGGCCGTTACGATCTGGTTATTGATGGTTCCGACAATTTTGAAACAAGATATTTGCTAAACGATGCATGTGTTTTGACAAACAAGCCCTATATCTATGGAGCACTATCCAAATTCGAGGGGCAAGTAAGTACGTTTAACTATAATAACGGACCTACATATCGTTGTCTTTATCCTACACCTCCCCAAGCGAGTGACGTACCTGCTTGCAATGAGGCTGGAGTGTTGGGTGTTTTGCCCGGCATAATCGGAACGATGCAGGCCACCGAAGCAATAAAGATTATTACAGAAATTGGAAAGCCGCTTAGCGGGAAAGTATTGTTGATTAATTTGTTATTAAATTCCTATGATACTTTTGATATCAAACCAAATCCGGAAAATCGAACGATTTCGAGTATTCAGTCACTGAGTATTGAGGGCGAAATTGCACCCATATCGATAAACTATTCAACGCTGCAAGACTGGTTAGACAATGAAGATATTCTTTTAATAGATGTCAGGGAAGAATATGAATTTGAGGCTTTTAATATTGGAGGGATGAATATCCCATATACCGAAATAGATGAATTATTAACCAGTTTCAATAAGGATAGGAAAATAGTGATAATTTGTCAGACTGGTGCACGTTCTTTAAATGTTCTATTACGTTTGAAGGATAAATTTCCTGGATTAGATATCTTCAATTTAGAACGTGGCTTGCAGGCTATATTTTAATAATATTTCTTCCATCCTAATAGATATGCAAGAACAAATACGATTCAAATTATCGAACGACTTCCTTCAGCAACATATAATTAACGAAGCGTCTGTCAATAAAGAGCTACAGTTCAATTTGAAATTAATCGAGTCGCTGTTGCAGAGCTATCATTATAAAGCACGCGGACGGGTGTTTGATGTGGCAATTCAAAACGATTCAGTAGAATTGTTAAATCAGGATATGGCAAAAGTTCTTGTGATTTATTCAGTAGGTCAGTTTAATGCTTGCGCTGATTTAGATTTTAATGAGCGAACCTCAATGGAAATGCTGGTAGATATTGATAAAGATGTTTCGGAAGCTACTTTAACCGGAGAGTTCATCCCCGAAAGGGAACCCGATGAAATTTGATTTAATTATTAATTCTTTTTTTAAAACTTTTTTAAAATAATTTCTAAAATTCATGTTCGCTTCATGTTCATCGTTGTTCTTTGTATAAGAAATTACACAATTAAACATCAAAGGCACACGATTATGAAACGTTTATTATTAGCCGCAGCCGCTCTCTTAATTACATCAATAACATATGCTCAGACTAACGATCATGCCAAAAATGGTCATGAAGGTAAAGTAAGTTCAACTACGAAATCTGATACAGATGTTAGCGGAAAAGAAGTAAGCACTACTGCCTCTTCAAAATCTCAAGCCGAACTTCATAGAAATAATAAGTCTGATGAAGCAAAGGCACAACGAGCAGAAAAGGCCGCGGCAAAAGCTAATGAGGAAACCAAAGACAATCATGGTGCAGTAGTTAGCGCAGTATCTAAATCTAAAATTGAGGGTGAAAATCACGGTACAGCAGTTAGCACAGTTGCTTCTTCAAAATCTCAGGCAGAATTTAACCGTAAAAATGGACAATCCAAAGAGATGAAAGATGCAAATAAAGAAAACGCCAAAGAATTGAAAGCGATCGCTAAAGCTGAAAAAGAAGCTCTGAAAGATGCTAAGGCTGACGTTAAAGTAGATAATGACGATGATGCTTTGATAAATGCAAAAGTTAAAAAAGAAACTCCTATTGCCGATGTTAAACCTAAGAAGGTTAAAACTGGAGCAAAAGCCGGTGCCAATGTGGGAGTTGGACGTGGCGGAGTTAAAACGAAAGTTGGAGTTGGGTCAAAACTCAAACTATAATACCGCTAAGCACAAACACACTTATAGATCGTTTGCCTCGTACAATGAGGCAAACTTTCTTTAATTTTATCAGAAAATGAGAGAGGGAATTTTAATTAAGGTTATTTTACTTTGGGTGATATTTGGGATATTGCCGATGGTAACTTATGCCGAAGAATTAGTTAAAATAAATTCCTCAAACCATTTAATGATAAATGAGTTAACCTCTATGGATTCGCTTTTAAAAACGAAACCACAGCAAGAGAAAGGTTCTAAAAAGAAAAAAGATAAAGACGCTCCGAAAGATAATGAAGCTAAAGAACCTGATGTTGAAAAAGGCAAAGAGCCTCGCCAGGAGCCTGGAGTAGATATAGAACCTAAGAGACCAGATATAAAAGAAGTACCGAAAGCAAGGCCTAAATTACGTCCGGGGGTTGTTGATAAAGTTAAAATTAAACGTCCGCCCGTAAAGGTTAAGCCAGGTAAAGGTCTTCGTATTAACCTTTAACTTATTTAATGAAACCGTATATATTATTTGCGTTGATTGTTTTTTCTCGAACATGGTCATCAGCGCAAACCACCACACAATCTACGTCAACTTTAGATACTACAGAAAGCGCCAAGACCTCACTTAGATTGGGCGCACTTTACAGCAGCAATGTCAGTTATTACGGACAGACGGGTGCAGAAAGGTTACCCTATACTGTAGGTTATTCGCAATTATTTTTAAAAAATGGCCTATATTTCACGGCACAATCGTACAAGCTACTAAATTCTGAACCCGGTATTTCCGGAGCTGGCCTAACTGCCGGTTATAGTTTCGATCTTAGCAAGAACTTATCAGGAACCTTAAGCTATGGCCGGTCGTTTTTCCCGGACAGTTCGCGGTTGTTTCAGTCGGTAAATCAAGATATCACTTCTGCTTCCCTGACTTATGATTGGAAATGGCTTACAACTGCCTTAGACGCTGACTATGCTTTAGGTTCTGAAAGCGCATTCTATTCAAAATTTACGCTATCCAAGTATATCGATCCGGGATTATCATTTAGCTCCAAAGATTATTTTACCCTTGAACCTTCTATTGAAATTATAGGTGGAACGCAACGTTTTCTTCCAAGTAATGATATTGAAAAAGATGATGATTCTCCATCTGAGACACCGCTACTTCCAACTCTTTCTTCTAATGGAATTAGCAAGGGTGACAAGAAGCCTAATCCAGGTAGAGTTGTGACAGATATCGGTGAAAAAGTCAAGGTCAGAGGCAGAGGAGTGGGTAGGAAGGTCGCTGAAATGCCCTCAAAGGATGATCAAAACAGTACAACCGTTACAACTGCCCCTTTTGGCTTACTTGCTTACAGCTTTAACCTTCCATTGGCATATAACCGAGCTAACTACACTTTAGAATTGGCTTATCAGGGAATAGTCCCTTCCAAGTCCTCAGGTAATTCTCAAAAACTCCAATCATTTTTTAACTTAGGTTTTAATTATACTTTTTAAAATTGAAAGTACTCTTAGTTGAAGATGAAAAGACACTGGCTTATGAAGTAGAAGCCTTTCTTAAAAAGGCCTTTTACATCTGCGATCTGGCACATAATGCCCGCCAGGGGCTAGAAAAAATAGAATGTAATCTTTATGATTTTATTTTGTTGGATTTAGGTCTTCCTGATCAGGATGGATTGGTTTTGTTAGAAAAGGCTAAGAAATCCAATCCTGATGCAGCATATATTATTTTAACTGCCAGAGGCAATATTGAAGACCGTATTAAAGGTCTTGATCTGGGTGCTGATGATTACCTCCCGAAACCATTTTCACTTCTTGAATTACAATCGCGAATGCAGGCAATCTCAAGGCGGAAGTCAGGCATAAATAGTCAGCTGATTCCACTTGGTGAATTTAATGTTGATATTCAGAAACGTACGGTAGCATTACAAGACAAGGACATTGAACTTACCAGGAAGGAATTTGACTTATTAAGTTACATGTTGCTGCACAAAAACAGGGTGCTTACCCGTTTGCAGTTGAGCGAGCATATTTGGGGTAGTTTTGTTGACGATGATTGTGATTCCAACTACATAGATGTCCATATCAAAAATATTAGAAAGAAACTAGGCGTTTACGGCTCAACCGAATGGTTGGAAACGGTTAGAGGCGTTGGTTATAAAATCAAGAAGTCTTGAAACTCTCTACCAAGCTTACACTTTTCGTAACGCTTTCTAAACTGGCAATAGTATTATTCTTTGTGTTAACGTTGCCTTACGTAGTCGATTACATTACAATTGCTTATACTGATAATCTACTCCAGCAACAAAAGGCGAAGGTATTGAGGGTAATAGACCAAAATGGCATAGACTTTTACCTCGACGGCCAGGAAAGTTATGGAAGTTATACCCTGTTGCGAGAAGAGTTTATCGCATTAGAGCCAGTTGATAATCTGACTAAAATTAACTCTCTCGAAACAGATAAACGTATCATCGAGCGGGATACTCTTAACTATCGCATACTAAGTCACACATTTAAATCCGGTAATCAGAATTACTTATTAGAAGTGGCTAAAGCGACTTCCACCATGACGCAATATAGCCGACCGCTTCAACGTATGGCGTTGTATCTCCTGCTTAGTTTGATTCTTGTTACCTTAATTATCGATTTGGTATTCACCCACCAACTCATTAAGCCTCTTCGTCTTATAATAAAAAATAAACTAGTGAATCAACGCTTTCCTTCTGCCAGGAATCAGCAGCCAATTGAGACTTCCACATCAGATTTTCGATACCTTGACAATTCCTTAATTCTTTTGATGGATCAGATTAACGATGCATTTGAAAAGGAACGCGAGTTTACAGCAAATGCTTCGCATGAATTGATGACTCCAATCAGTATCCTTCAAAATAAAATTGAAAACCTAATGGAGGATGAGGATGTAAGCGATTTAATACGGCAGCGCTTTGCCGAAATGATGCGCACGCTTAACCGGTTAAAAAAGATTGTTAATTCGCTCTTGCTGATTTCCAGGATTGAAAATGAACAGTTTGCTAAATCTGACGATGTGGAGGTGAGGATGATGGCGGAAGGAATTCGGGATGAAATATGCCACAGGCTTGAAGATCAGGAAATTAGTTTCGAATTGAAGTTCCAGCATTTGGTTTCACTTAAGAATGTAAACCATGATCTTCTTTTCCAGTTGTTTTATAACCTGATTAATAATGCCATCAGATACAATAAGCATAAAGGCAGCATAGTAATGGGGGATGAATTTATCAACGGAAGGTATGCGATCTTCGTAAAAGATACGGGAATCGGTATCCCGGACGATGAAATCTCTACAATTTTTAACCGCTTTAAGAAGGCAAATTTATCGCAAACCGGTGGCTATGGCCTGGGACTTTCAATCGTTAAAAGTATTGCCAATTATCATCAAATCACCCTGGAAGTGGTTTCGGTAATTAATGAAGGAACAACCTTCAAGGTGATATTCCCAAATGAACAGCTTAAGATAAATGAATAGCAACTTACTTTGGCTCTTGCAAGAGCGCTTTACAAGTTATTTTCGTCCCGTTTTTATTGAGTACCAATTTATCACTATCAAGATCTTCAATTAAATATACGTCACTATTCTTCCCGGCCGTAGAAATTGTAGATAAGGTTTTTCCATTTTCGTCCAGGCTGTAAGTTCCTTGATCTGCTCCAATACCACCAGAAGTAGTGTACTTTCCGTCTTTGGTGAACTGCATGGTGGAGCTCAACAGCATTGCTGATTTAACTGAATCAGCTAAATCTGTTTCAGTTTCAATATCGCTTACCTGCCAGGTTTTAGAAAGCGCTTCGCTGGTGTCGGTTCCGCAGGAGATCAAGAATGAGCAAATGATAGTCGTAAGGATAAAAAGATATTTCATAAGGTTGTTTTTTAACTAACATGAATGCTTGTCGCTTGTTTGACATTGACAGAAAGCATGCCATCTCTCAAAAAGTTAATTCATTAAGAAACCTTTGTTTGAAGTTATAAGATTATTAAATCCCGGCGGCAAAAAGCCAAACTTCTGAATACTGCGATTGTTGGTTTCTAAAAGAATAACATGCGAGCACATACTGACGAACAAATTATAGCAAAGGCTTCAAGCGAAGAAAAAAACCTGAAGGACATTACAGATAATAGAGTGGATATTACCGTTGATCTGGAGGATGAAAATGGAACCACACATACTTATGTAGTCAATTTTTGTAGGGATGCCGGCGGCGGCTGGCAAGCCGTAGAAGTATCGGAACTAAGTTCTCTCTAATTGCATTTATATGATGATAATCACTGGGTTATCTTTCAATAATTTTGCGATATTTATATAAATTGAAAGAAGAGGAAAGTATGAAGTGGACTTTTGTAATTCATCAAAAACTAAAGGTGGCTGTTTTGCTGGGGGTAGTGATGGGAGCGGTTGTAATGTTTAATATAATCCTTCAAAAAAACATATCTAATATTAATAATTCCGTGAATTCTATATATCAGGACAGATTGATTCCTGCAACGGATATTTTTTATTTGTCGGAAAATATGCATCAAAGGCAGTCTATAATAGAGCAGTTTTTGTATCGTAACGGGGCTAAAGTTGAAGAACTTAAAGCTTTATTGCATAGGCACGATCAAAAAATGTTCAGCTTGATCGATAAATATGAAAAAACCTATCTGGTTAAGGAGGAATCTATGTCTTTGAAAAAATTCAAACAAAGCATCGCGGATTATTCCAGACTGGAGAATGAAGTTTTAGCATTGAATGATGCCGGAAAGGACGTGGACGCGCTGAGGCTTTATGAGACGGCTGGACGCCCCTCATTGGAAAGCACGATAACTCAGTTAACAAATCTAACAACTATTCAATCTACCGTTGGAGAAAAGCTTGTTAATGATACCAAAGGCATTGTGGCAACCTCGAATTTCCTTTCGGATTTACAAATGGTGCTTGCTATAATAATTGGCTTGATCATAACTTCGTTGGTTGTAAGTTCAAAGATTATTAATCAGCCGCAGGCTAAGTTTAGATGGAATTAATGATGAGGCTGTCTCAAAAGGATAGTCTCTTTTTTATTTACGCCTCTTTTCGTATTTTAAAGGCATGGGAACAACGCCTGTTTTTAAGCCCTACGATTCCGATCAGTTGCAGTTACTTCCGCCCAGCCTGGAAGAACTGGTATCG
>DASWMZ010000057.1:0-32475 GCA_036399495.1 Pedobacter sp. | reverse complement strand
TCGGATCAAATTTGTAAAGCCCGGCATCATAGGTACCTATCCAAAGCGCACCGGCATTGTCGGTGTCTAAAGACCATATATTATTTGAATATCCAAGCTCTAAAAATTTCTTGTTTACGAACTGGGAAATAGTATTCGATTCGATATTTACTTCATTTACTCCTCCCCCCCACATGCCAATCCACAAATTGCCATTTTTGGCTTGAGTTATGGCCAAAACCGCTTTTGCAGAGATGGCTGAAGAGCCTTTAGAATTTGGAAGAAAGTGTAAAAACTTTTTAGTTCTAGTATTATATTTATTTAACCCCTTCTCTGTACCTATCCAAATATTGCCAAGTCGGTCCTTTACAAGTGCTGTTACCTCATTATTAGATATACTATTGCCTTTTTTGTTGTGATAAAACCTTGTAAACTTCTCTGTTACCGGATCATACTTATTTAGTCCGTTCTTGGTACCGATCCACAAGTTGCCTTCATTATCTTCAGTAATAGCTTGAATATTATTATCTGAAATACTTTCCGGATTATCCTTTAAAGGGCTATACACCTTGAAATCATAGCCGTTAAACCTGCTTATGCCTTCAGTAGTCCCCATCCATATATAACCCCTGGTGTCTTTAAAAATGCATTTTACTTCATTAGTAGAAAGGCCGTTTTTGGAGGTATAGTTTAGCGAATTTGTCGGACGATCTTGCGCAACTCCAATTTCTATAAAAAAACTTAATAAAACGAGCAACAGGCTTTTTTGCAGATTCTTGCTCTGGTTCATAATCTTGATATGGTTATAATACGCGAAATAGAGTTTATATATCCTCAAGAGTATCTGGCTCTTGACAGGCTTCGATACGAGAATAAAACTTTTTAGTTACTGATTATTTGCTGTCCTGACCTTTAGTTAAATTTAATTTATACCCTTATATCAGGATCCCGCTTTAGTAAGTGCTATGTGAAAAATTAGATACCCTAGATCAAGCGTAGAATCCCTACATTCCGAAGCGATTCCGGGGTCGGATTCACATTTCATCCTATTGCATCTAACGGGCCTTTCTTTCATCATCCTGCTTTATTAATGATTAAAATAGAATTTAGAACACCTCGTCTGTTGAATCTAAAATGATGGCTTCGCCGGGTGAGGTTAAGCATTTCAGTACGGTGGGATTTAGTTATGCCTTATAATATATCCGAATCGACTAATATTGTTCATACCAACTAAATTTTCCATGCACCACTGCCGACTTTTCTTTTTCAAGATACTTCAAATACGAAGCTGATACAGGGGAATGCTTTTTTCCTTTTAACCAAATTAAACTCCAGGTTGTCTTAATCGGGAAACCCTCTATGGGGATGATTTGCAACTCATTGTTATGCAGTTCATTCTTAATTCCTATCAAAGGCATAATAGAATATCCCAAACCCGCTAGCACAGCTTGTTTAACAGCTTCATTCGATGTTAATTCCATTTTTTTTAAAACCGAAATCTTATTACGTTGGATAACGCCTTCCATAGTTTGTCTGGTTCCCGATCCCTTTTCTCTAAAAATTAAAGGTAAATCTTTAAAGAGCTCTTTGGTATTCATTCCTTTCTTAAACTTTTTTTCGGTATTTCCCACCAGATATAACTTGTTTTGGAGAAGATCTAATTTTTCTATATTGAGACCGCCTGGTAAGACAGAAACAAGAGCAAAATCCACTTCGTTGTTTTCTAAACTCTCTACAACCTGGTGCTTATTAGTTACATCCATCAACAACTCTATGCCCGAATGCTCTTTCATAAAATCAGAAAGAAAATAAGGCATCACATATTTTCCCGTAGAAACCACCGATATTTTTAGACGGCCGGTTAATTGTCCTTTGTATGCCTGAGTTTTATAATTGATAGCATAAACCTGTTCGATAATATTTTCGGCGGCTTCGGCTATTTCTCTCCCAAAATCAGTTATATAAATTTTTCTGCCCACTACCTCTGTTAAAGGTATCTCAAATTGATCCTGGAAATTTTTAAGCTGTATTGAAACCGCAGGTTGAGTTAAATGAAGCTCTTCCGAAGCTTTGGTTACACTCTCTGTTTTAACTATTTTAAGAAATATTTGAAGCTGATTTAATGTATAATTCATTAATATTATTTATGCGTTCCATTTCAAATATAAATAAAAACTTATGAATACTAATCTACAGCTTTGTAGTGTTAAATCTAAATCAAATCAAAATGAACAATGACCCAAATCTTACACTAATTAATGGGGAGTTTACCCCGGCAGATGCAAGAGAAATCTTAAAAAATGTTTTTTGGAGCAAAATCCAGTTCCACGAAATGAGAAACTTTAGTTCCAAGGAGCGCCATGGAAAAGAAGACGAAATTGCATTGAAAAGAATTACTGAATTGAAAAAGAGTCTCGAAAAACTATTGGAAATAGTTTTCGAAGCTGAATCAAACAATGAAACGCTTTCTATTCAGGCAGAAATATGCATCCTTAAGTCAGACTCGAAAATTAAAGAGGTCGCTAACTTAAAGCATCTTATTAGCAACAAATATTAGACAGCCCCACGCATTCATGAATTTAAATTTACTTCTAGAAAATTTAACAAACCCTGCCTTACTATTTTTTGTACTTGGTATCCTGGCCGTTTATCTCAAGAGCGATTTAGAAATTCCACCTAATTCATCAAAATTTATTTCTCTTTATTTATTATTCGCAATTGGATTTAAAGGCGGCCAGGAATTATCCCACGAAACGCTTACCAGCGAAATTGGCTGGTCGATGTTATTTGGAATCGGCATTTCATTGGTAATTCCGCTTTATACTTTTTTCGTTCTTAAAAGGAAATTAAATGTATTTGATGCTGGTGCCATAGCCGCAGCGTACGGTTCGGTAAGTGCCGTAACATTTGTAACTGCTGTTTCCTATCTCGAATCTCAGGGATTAGGTTTGCACGGCCATATGGTTGCCATAATGGCTTTGATGGAATCGCCGGCGATTATTATTAGTTTGCTTTTAATTTCCATCTTTAACAAGGAAGAATCATCTACTATTCAAAAAAGAAATGTCATCAAACATTCTTTTACAAATGGCAGTGTAATGCTGATTCTTGGAAGCCTGATTATTGGTTATCTGGCTAATGCCAAACAAGCCGAAGGTATAAAGCCATTTACAAACGATCTTTTTAAAGGTTTCCTTGCTATCTTTCTTCTTGACATGGGTGTTACCAGTGGCAGAAAGTTAAAAGCTTTTTTTTCATTTGGGTGGTTCCCCTTCGCTTTTGCGATGCTGATTCCACTGATTAACGGATGCGTTTTTGCAGTGATGAGTTCTTTTGTAACTCATGATATTACAAATAGGTTTATGTTCGCAATATTAGCGGCAAGTGCTTCTTATATTGCTGTTCCTGCGGCAATGAAAATATCGGTTCCCAAAGCAAATCCAGGTCTTTTTCTTCCCATGGCGCTGGCCGTTACATTTCCAATAAATATAACAATTGGAATGCCGTTATATTTTCTGATTGTACAAAATACCGGATGAGCAGTTGATTTATTAGAGAAGCATTATGTTATTGATTAAGGTTCCTTGCGACGCGAAATCCGAGATCATCAATTTTAAATGAAGTGGGGTGGCTTCTTCTGCGATTAGTTGACATACAGCTTCTTGGTTCATCGCTCCACCCGCCACCTCTGATGATCCGGTATGAACCATAAACTGTCTCATCATAAATATCCGAACACCATTCCCATACATTACCCAGCATGTCATAGAGCCCCCATTCATTTGGGGCTTTAAGGCCAACATCACTCGTCATTTTTTCAGAATTTGCTTTATACCAGGCAATTTCGTCGAGCTCGCCATATCTTATTCCTTTTGTACCGGCTTTACAGGCATATTCCCATTCTGCTTCGGTAGGGAGCCGGTAACCGTTCTTTTGAGCATCAAAAGCAATTTCCTCATCCATTGAATTAACAGCGTAGCAAGGCTCTAACCCTTCCCGAGCCGATAATATATTGCAAAACATCACCGCATCTTTCCAAGACACTGTTTCAACCGGTTTTTGCTGACCGACAAAAGTCGATGGCGATTCTTTAACAATAGTGAAATAGAGTTGCTGGGTAACCAGGAATTTGGATATCAAAAAAGGCTTAAGTTCTACTGTCCACCTTTGCTTGATTCTATCGTCTCTAAGTTCTATACTGCCTTTTGGTATCTCGACTAAGTGCGATTCGACGAAAGAAACATTTGATATTTGATTACTTAAGGTCATTGAAATAAATTAATCTTAATGATCATCCCCTTTGTAAAGCCACATCGGCTTTGTCTCGCCAGCCCTTTCGAACCCGCACTTTTCATAAAAGTTTACGGCATCTCCATCGGCAACTAATATTTGCTGATGGAATTCGCCGTATTTCTCTTGTAGTTTAAGTAAAATTTTCTTTCCAATTCCCCTTCCATGATAATCAGGATGAACAATTAAATGAGGATAGTAAACAACTAAGTATCCGTCTGAAAGCGCGTTCCCAAGGCCTACAAGTTTTTCATTATCCCAGGCGGTGATCAAAGAATGTGAATTCATTAAAGCCTTAAATAGTTGCTCGGGCTTTTGAGCCGAAGACCAGCGATTCGCCTCGTATAATTCAACAATAGCTTCTTGTGTAATGCTTTTCGTCTCCTTAATTATAGTTTGCATAGATGGTGTTGCCATTTATTTTCACGTGAACGGTGAAGTTCAATTAATAAAAATTCCAATTTAGGATAAAAGCCCTACTTGGGAACTTTAAAGGAATGTAATATAAGATTTAAGCCTATATCCTTTTATAAAGCTATACGTTCAGCTTACTTAAAATCCTTTTCCCTCTACTTTGCATGGCTGCACTTCCGTTTTTCAAAAGAAATTCAGTTTGAAAAACAAGTTCGTCTTTAATCCAATCATAACGCCCGGATAAATTGTAAAGAATATCTAAACAGTTTACCTGAACAGCAACTGGAGTTTTCTGATCACTAAGCCATGTGAAGGTTGTTTCAGTTACCGCTTCAAAATTATTGGTATTTGCTAACTGTTCAAAGACTTCGTTGTTAGGCAATGTGATATCCATCATGATCTTGGTAAAATGCCTTTGACAACTAAGGTTCTTTTGTCGACAATAAGCGCTTTTAAAGTCATCCAAATGAATTAAAAAAGCCCCAGGATTTTTATAGTACACAGTTTCCAAAATCCAGGATGCTCGAAAGGCAATTTCCTTTTTAGGGTAAAATGTAAGCTCTAAGATTTGCTTAAAACTATCTATGTTTGCCAACAGGCTGGCGAGTTTGTCGGCTTTAATTTTAAACAGCGTTTGCGAAATCTCTTTTAATAATTCCTCTTTCGTCATGAAGGTTACATGCGGCGCATGAGCAAGGGAAATATTCCCTTGGTAAATTTCACAATTTTTGCTTGATAGGGTGTTACAGTTTAGCCGTTTTTCAAAATTCTATCTGCAAAGTTCGGCCAGATCCTACTTATAAGCTTCAACAATTTAGTTTTGCCGATATAGCTTTCAAACCTGTTATTCTTGAAATCTTTCAAAAACTCATCGACTAATTTTTCCGGGCTAATTTTGCCTTTGCCACGACCATCAGTCATCGGCGTATCTATTAGAGCTGGTAAAATTTCAAATACTCTCAGGTTTGTTGATTCCATTTGATAACGAAACGCCTTTGTAAAATTATGAATTGCGGCCTTGGTGGCGCAATATACAGGTGCCGACTTTTTTGGTAATAATGCCAGACCGCTACTTATGTTTACGACTGCGGCATTCTTATTCCCTACTAAGGTGGGTAAGAGCAGGCCGCAAAGTTTTATAACGGAGGTAAGATTAGCACTAACTTCATATTCTACTTTGTTGACGATGTTTGGTTCGGTGACAAAATCATAATTATATTGAATAGCGGCATTATTAAACAGCATGTTCAGGTTTGGATGATTTCGCTCTATAAAAACAACAAGGTTATCGATATCGGATTGCTTAGTCAGATCGCATTGAAAAACATCTATCTGAGGAAACTGCTTTTTAATCAGTTCTAGCTTGGCATGATCCCTCGCAACTATAATTACCTTATTATTTAAAGCATAGAAGGCTTTTACCAGCGCTAAACCAATACCGGATGAACCGCCCGTAATTAAGATTGTATTGCCTTGTAAATCCATTTAGCTTCTGCTTTAAGGTCGCTGCAGTTTATAATCGTTTAAGGCTTCAAGATAAAGCTTGTTAAATGTATTGTTAGAGAATGGATTTTGACTTGTTATCAATTCTCTATCTCGTACGGCATAGTTTGCTGCTGGTCTTCCCTTCTCATATTTTAAACCTAGTTTTCGCAGTCGTCGCCCGATTTTGCGGATTTTCGGTTTGCCCTTCATTACAAAACGCTCAATAAAAAACTCCTCTAATCCGGTTATTGAATTCACTTTGTAACCGATAAAGGGATTCTCTTCCTTTGGAATGGAAAGTATCAACGCAGGCGCGTGGCAGATCAATCCAATTGGTTTTCCATTTTGAGAAAAATGCTTCAATAGTTTAGAAACATTCGGGTCGTAGAACAGATCCACCATTAAACCTTGCCCGCCTGGAATCACCAAACCTGAATAGTCGGCGCTGGTTTCAACCGCTTGTGCAAGCGTCATAGGCTTAGTAAATTTAGTGTTTTGCTTGATGAACGTTGTGGCTTCCGCGATAAGCGTATCTCCGCCTTTCCAATATTTCTTATCGAAGCTTTCCTTATCAATTGAAGAAACGATTCTGTTGGGTGTGGCAAAGTAGATGTCGTAGCCCAAACGCTCAATGGCTTTGTATGCTAAATAAAACTCACTCAAAAATACGCCGGTTTCCTTATAGGTCTTCCCGTTTTTCAATTCAAGCTCTTTAGCGGCACTCATTACAAAAAGTATCTTTTTTTGAGCACTTGCACTCAACGAGGTCAAAAAGACTATTGCTATCAGGTGAATTCTCCTTATCATACTTTCTATTTAAATATGATGTAAAGAACGGGTTGGGAAATTACCTGTGCATTTACATATGTAAAGAAAGCTACGACTCGCTAAATTTTCTTCGGATACGGCTAAGCTGAGTAGGCGTGATACCAAGGTACGATGCTATGTGGTATTGAGCAATGAGTTGTTCAAGCTGAGGATATTCCTGGCGAAAAATCAAGTACCTTTTATCCGCATCAAGTAGTACGATATTTATTTCGCGCTGCTCTTTATCAACAAAGTAAAGTTCGGCAAGTCGTCGGCCTACGCGTTCAAAATCCGGAAACAAATCATACAGCTTAATAACCTGAGCATAGTTAGCTACCAACATTGTACAGTCAGACAAGGCTTGCTGATTTATTTTGTTAGGTGTGGAAGTGATTAAAGAAGAGTAACCTCCAATAATGTTACTAGGCAGAAAAAAATGTTTGTTATACTCAATTCCTTCCCTATTTCGATAAAATGCTCTGATGATACCACTTGTTAAAAACCCTATTTGTTTAGCGGTTTCCCCTTCAGTGATGAAGTACTCGCCCTTTAAAAGCGTTTTCTCGAAAAACAAACTTTTCAGACTGTTCCACGTGTCCGCCTTTATCGGCGAAATGGTATTGATATATGTATGAAGGTCTGTCAATTATTAAATCAATTATCCATTTTGGCACTAAGAGCAATATCCAAATTATCTTGATATTTGCCTAACACTATGTACCGTTATGGAACAAGTTTATATAGAAGATAAGACTTTCAATCGAAACGACTTTCGAGAAAAACTCCCTTTACCAGGCGAATACGATCATTGCACTTTCTCTAACTGCATTTTTTCCTCTGCCGATCTCTCGGGCATCAAATTTTCAGACTGCGAATTTCTTGCCTGTGATCTAAGTCTGGCGAATTTAACAAAGACAGCCTTAAGAGACATCACCTTCAAAGACTGTAAGATGCTTGGCTTAAAGTTCGAAACTTGTAACGAATTTGGATTAGCATTCAACTTCGCGAACTGCAACCTCAACCATTCTTCTTTTTATCAAGTTAAATTAAAGAAGACAGATTTTAGAAACACCCAACTGCAGGAAGTTGACTTTACGGAATGTGACTTAACAGGGTCGACCTTCTCAAATTGTGATTTCGCTAGGTCGACATTTTTCAACACCATATTAGAAAAAACTGATTTTAGAACTTCTTATAATTTCTCGATAGACCCGGAAGTCAACCGGATTAAAAAAGCCAAATTTTCAATTCAGGGGCTGGCCGGACTTTTGGATAAATACGATATTCAAATTGATCTCTGATGAATAATTAACCGATTATACGGATCCCAATAAATAGAAGTTCTAAATGGCCGCTTTCCTCGCTCTCCCCTTACTTTACGCCATGGTTTACCTGGTAAATAAGTTTTTGTTTAAAAGTCATCTCAGCTTTTCTCAAATCGGTCTAATTCCCGTCTCGCTTCTTTTAACAATTGCTGGCGTAGCGCATTTCTTTTTCACTAAGACTATGATAGCGATGATGCCCGATATAGTTCCCTTTAAATCGGAGCTGGTTTATCTTACAGGTATTATTGAGATCATGGCGGCAATTGGTCTTCTTATTAAAAGGTATCGCATGCTTACCGGGATTCTCTTATTGGTTTTTCTAATCGCCGTACTGCCTGCGAATATTGTGGGAGCCATGAAAAGGCTGCCTGCCGGAGGAATGGAAAAAGGTGAAGCTTACCTCTACTTTCGTATTCCGCTTCAATTTTTCTTTTTGGCATGGGTTTATTACTTTGCCATTTTAAAAACCAAAAAAGCTAAATGCAATGATTCATCAGGCTATCGAAAAACTTAACGAATTTTGTACTTCAGTGCCTAATAAATTAATGCAGCTATCTGAAGAAGAATTTACGTTTAAGCGATCGCCTGGTAAATGGTCTAGAAAAGAGCTGCTCGGCCATTTAATCGACTCGGCCACAAATAACCACCAACGTTTTGTAAGGGCGCAATTTGAAACGGCGGTAGTTTTTTACGATGGGGATAATTGGGTGAATGTTCAGAAGTATCAGGAAGAAAACAGCGAGCTCCTTATTAAATTATGGGAATCTTATAACCGGCATCTGGCTTATGTAATCAAACAAATTCCGGAAGATAAACTACAGCGTACTGCAACAGGCAAAGACGGGAAGCACCTTACTTTAGCATTTTTTATAGAGGATTATGTAAACCACCTTGAGCATCATTTAAAACAACTGCTTGGTTAAAACCATCAGATGAAGGAGTCATCCGATGGCTAAACCAATTATTATAAATCACAGGTAGATTCTAGACAAAATTTTAATTATTGCCCGATGTGTATTTAGCGTATTTACATTACGATCATTTATCGCAGAACGCTACAAAATATCAGAAAAAGATTTCATTCAAACTTTCCTTTTTCTAACTTGGGCAGAAAATTTATAATTATAAGCTAATGAGAGTAACAGTAGTTGGAGCAGGTGCAGTAGGCGCAACCTGTGCTGATAATATTGCAAGGAAAGAACTTGCCGAAGAAGTCGTTTTATTAGACATTAAAGAAGGATTTGCCGAAGGTAAGTCGATCGATATGATGCAAACCGCTGCATTGCTTGGTTTCGATACCAAGATTGTGGGCGTGACTAATGATTATGCAAGAACTGCTGACTCGGATGTGGTTGTCATTACTTCAGGCTTGCCTCGTAAACCCGGCATGACACGTGAAGAACTCATCGGCACCAATGCAGGAATTGTTAAAAGTGTAACCGAGAATATTTTAAAACATTCACCAAACACCATCATCATCGTGGTATCTAATCCAATGGATACGATGAACTACCTAACATTCAAAACATCGGGTTTACCAAAAGAAAGAATTATTGGTATGGGCGGCGCGCTTGATTCTGCTCGTTTTAAATATTACCTGAGTCAGGAATTAAATTGCTCACCGGCCGATCTAAACGCGGTTGTAATTGGCGGTCACGGCGATACAACCATGATTCCTCTAATCAAACATGCAACCTGGAACAGCATCCCGGTTACGCAGTTATTGAGCCAGGAACAACAAGACAGAGTGGTTTCGTCTACCATGGTGGGTGGCGCTACATTGACTAAGCTTATCGGTACTTCTGCATGGTATGCGCCTGGCGCAGGAACCGCTGCAATGGTAGAAAGCATTTTACGTGATGAGAAAAAATTAATTTCTTGCGGTGTGGCGCTAGATGGCGAATATGGTCAGAAAGATATCTCTTTAGTTGTACCGGTTATTTTGGGCAAAAATGGCTGGGAGAAAATCCTTGATTTCAAATTGAGCGACGAAGAACAAGGTACATTCAACAAAAGTGCTGATGCGGTTCGAGCGATGAATAATGTACTTATTGAGTCGAATTTTATATAGTAAATAGGACATCGCGAAGAGAAGGAGTAGAGTATTTGAAAAGCAATACTCGTTTTCATATTAAAATTCAGCCCCGCTTTCTGTTTCAAATCCTCATTTAGCTGCCAGAAAAAGGCTGCTGCATTCCGGGTTTTACACGTCAATCGGGTTTGACTAGCGGGGTTCAGTCTCCGAATAAAGAAACGCAGCCAGGGTTTAAACGCTGGCTGCGTTTTTTCTTAAAAGCTGATTTTATTTTTGGGGTTGGTAAAACTCACTGCTGTTTTTATAAATCTTAATATCTTATATTCGGAAATTATACGTCATTTATGGCCGTTATCTCCCCAATTTGAGGTGTTACGGATGTCTATGGCCGATATTACTAGCCACCTGCTATTTAATGACCCCGACAACTTTAAAACCCAAATAAAAATGGACGGGATAGCATTATTAAAAACAGTTGGGCTGTGTTTAATTTCAATATTGAAGCCGTTTCAGCGACAAAAAATGGGAAAAAATGGTTTGAGAATTTGCGTATGGCGATTAAACAAAGTTCAAGGTTGAATAACCCTTTGCAAATTCATTACAGGTTGCAGGGCAACACTAACCACAGGTGAATGCATTACTACACGGTATAAATTATGAATGAAGAAATCATAACATATAATAGCATACAAACGCCCAGAGACAAGAAAATTTGCGACCAACTGGCCACCATTATTAACAATGAACTCAGGGAGGCAGAGAGTAAAGTTTGGCACTCTCATCCGGTATGGTTTTTAGATGGGAATCCGGTTGTGGGTTACAGCAAAGAAAAAGCGGGAATCAGGCTGATGTTTTGGAGCGGAGCCGATTTTGAGGAGGAACAGTTAAATGTTAGAGGCAAAAAGTTCAAAGATGCATCTATTTTCTATAACGATGATTTGGAAATTGAGTCGGAAGACCTAAAGCGTTGGCTTCAATTTGCCAAAGAAATTCAATGGGATTATAAAAACATTATTAAAAGAAAAGGACAATTAGAGAGATTGAAATAGCTATGAGAGCAACACCCGAACACAATGAGCGAATAGCTAAGCTAACCTTCGCCTCGGTCTATCCGCACTACATCACTAAAGTTGAGAGTAAAGGCAGAACAACAGAAGAATTGCATCGGGTGATAGAGTGGCTAACGGGTTTCGATGTGAAAAGACTTCAGGAGCTAATTATTGAACAAGCGACGTTTGAAACCTTCTTCCAGAAAGCCACATTAAACGCCAATGCTCATCTTATAACAGGAACGATCTGCGGCTATCGGGTTGAGGAAATTGAAAATCCTTTAACGAAACAGGTAAGGTATTTAGACAAACTGATAGATGATTTGGCCAAAGGCAAGAAAATGGAGAAAATATTGAGAAATGGATAAATACTGCGATCACAAAAGCAAAACGCACACCATCAGCTTAGAAATTCTTAATCTTCATAGCGATGGCTTCCACCTTTTAGTTGAGGTTTTTGTATTTAACAAACCTTTCAAAGCCGTATTAGATACCGGCGCCTCCAGAACCGTATTCGATAAAACAACCGTTGAACAATACATTGAACAGGAAGCGCTTCTTGCAAGTGATAAACTCTCAACCGGCCTCGGTACAAACTCAATGGAAAGCCATACGCTTACTATTCCAGAATTTAAAATCGGAGATCTTGTTATTAGTTACTTTGAAACAGCCGTGCTGGATCTTTCGATGATCAATACCGCTTATGAAAGTTTGGAAGTTGGACCCGTTATTGGTGTAATCGGCGGAGATATTTTAATGAAACATAAAGCCGTTATCAGCTATTCTTCTCTTACACTTTCTTTTGAGTCTTAAAGTGACTAGTGTCATTTTTAATAAACCAAGCTTTCGCGATCTTGCAGTGTATGAAAAGAGAACTGAATAGCAGAGAAGATATCGAGTTACTCGTAAACTCCTTTTACGATAAAGTTCAGCAAGATGAACTGATAGGTCATATTTTCACCGATGTAGCCAAGGTAAACTGGGAACATCACTTGCCAAAAATGTACGATTTCTGGCAAACCATCCTTTTCGGACAAAAAGGTTTTAAGGGCAACCCCATGGAGGTTCACTTCAAATTAAACCAAATTCATCCTCTTTTGGAAAAACACTTTGAAAGATGGAAAAGCATTTTCTTTAGTACAGTTGATGAGCATTTTGAAGGCGAATGGGCACAACTTGCAAAGCAAAAGGCACAGTCTATTGCCGATTTGATGTTTTTTAAGATTAATATTAAGGAGAATCCGATAAATACAATTAACAGACTTAATTCAGAATAATCAAACCATTACAAGCCCAGTTCCTTTAGAAAGCTATCTCTGTAATTACTACCAATAGGAACTTCATATTTATCAATAAAAATGCGATTCCCTTCAATCTTAGTGATCTTTGATTTGTTTATTATAAAGGAACGGTGAACTCGTAGAAATTTGGCGTTTCGGAGCAACTCTTCAAAACCAGAGAAAGTGATGGTCGGGGTATGCGTGCTTTGAGTAGTCACAACTTTGGTGTTGTTACCCATAGCTTCTGCAAACAACAGATCATCAAAATGAATCTTAAGGATTTTTCCATTTGCTCTCATAAAGACAAAGTCTTCAGAAATTGCCTCATTTTTTGCGTTATTGATTCCCGGTTTGGCCTGGATTCTTTCTGAAGCCTTATCAACTGCGATAATAAATCGATCCAAAGAGAAAGGCTTTAGCAAATAGTCGCAAGCAGAAAGATCAAATGCATCTGAAGCATATTCCTTATAGGCGGTAGTGAAAATTACTTGTGGTTGCGTCTTTAATGTTTTCAAAAAAGCGATACCATCCAGGACAGGCATGTTAATATCTAAAAAAAGAATATCAACTTTTTGCTCCTGTAAAATCGCTTTTGCCTCGAATGCGTTAGCGCACGAACCGATGACTTTTAGGGAAGGCAAATAGTTACAGTAAGTTTCAATGATTTCCCTTGCTATGGGTTCGTCATCCACAATCAGGCAGTTTAGCTTAGACATTTCTATTTGACTTTTAATTGTAGCATGATCTGATAAAACCCATCCCGGCAATCCACTTTTAAATCATACCGGTTGGGATAAAGCAGATCTAATCTTTTCCTGGCGTTATCTAAACCGAGGCCGCTATATTTATCCTGTATAGGGGTATCCTTGTTCACCTGGTATGAATTTTTCACAGAAAATAAAATAGAGTTTGCCCAGGTTTTCAGTTCAATATCTACATCAATATTTTTATCAGTTGAGTTTTTTGAATGCTTGAACGCATTTTCTATAAATACAATCAACAACATGGGAGCTATTTTGATGGTTGGGTCAATCTGGTCTAAAGAAAAATTGATGATTAACCTTTCTCCGACTCTTATTTTTTCAAAGTCAATATAGTTGTTGATGTATGCGATTTCATCCTTCAAGGGTACAAATAGCTCTTTTGCTTCATACACCGAGTAACGAAGTAGTTCAGACAATTTTAATAAAAGTGGCGGTATTTTTTCATGCCGTGTAAGAGAGATCCCATAAAGGTTATTAAGTGTATTGAATAAAAAATGGGGACTTAACTGCGATTGTAATAGTTGAAGCTCGCTTTTATTATGGGCAGAACTGGTTTTTGCCTCTTCCAAGTATTGCTGGTTTATCCGCAAAAACTTAATTAACATACCCAGGGCCAAGCCTAAAACGAAAAAAGAAAGCCAATACAATAGTATGTTAAGAGCGGGCCTGCCTTGAAGCGGAAAATCCGCGTGCACAAGAAACCAGACGACGATTCCAGCGATAAAGCATCCAAGTATAATTAAGAAATAATTAGGTATCTCTTTATTATAAGAAACCCAAACTTGAGATAAATAGCGGCCGGCGTATAAACAAACAAAAAAACCAATAGTCGCTGCTACAGCAAGTTCTTCCTTTTCTTGGTGAATTATAAGTTCGATATAATATAGAGACACCCAATAAACTGGAATACTAACAGAAAGGCTAATAAAAATATGCCGGATGAGCTTAAGGTTCATTTTTAATTTCTTCCAAAGATCTACGCCCCTAAAGGTAAAGCTAATAAATATGACGGATACTCCGTAAGGGCTGACTGAATCGCGTTTTGGACTGAGGAAAAACTTCGACATGGTGATTTCTCATTCCGTCAGGCGATTTGCAGTGTCTGACACAATAAATTTAAAGCACTAAGCCCGAGAAGAATATTTGCTTAAGTATTCACCTGTAACTATCAAAAATGAAAACCATTTACTTATCTCTATTTTTCCTAGCATTAAGCTGTTTCAAAAACACGGCTCTATCTCAAGCACGTCTCTCAGAATGCACTATCTCCGGAATAGTTGTAGACTCTGCAACGCAGAAACCCCTTGATTATATTAGCGTAAGTGTTAAAACTAAAAGCCTAGCACTTCAGGTAACCCTGACTAAAGCTGATGGTTCTTTTGCACTTAAAAGCCTTAAACCGGAAAAGTATACGCTATCATTCTTCTCAGTAACTCACGATACAAAGACGATTGACGCTGACCTTTCAGACAGTTTAAGGTCAAATTTGGATTTGGGTGCAATTCATATCTCAACAAAAGTAAACTCTCTAAAACAAGTAGTAATTAGTGGTAAGAAGCCTTTAATCAAACAAGAAATAGACCGCATAACTTATGACCTCGAAGCAGATCCCGATAGCAAAGGAAATAATTTAATGACGATGATGCGTAAAATACCTCTTCTTTCAGTTGATTCTGACGATAATGTATTATTTAAAGGCAAAGAAGATTTTAAAGTATTAATCAATGGAAAACCTTCTTCTATGATGGAGAGAAATCTCAAGGAGATACTTCGAAGCATGCCAGCCTCGTCTATACAAAGAATCGAAGTCATTACTAATCCTTCTTCAAAATATGACGCTGAAGGACTGGCGGGAATTATAAACATCATTACTTCTAGAAAAATTGAAGGCTATAAAGGCACACTAAATATTAATGAGAGATATCCGGTTGGAGGTCCGGGCTTCGGTAGTTCGCTCACCATCAAGCGGGGAAAACTGGGGCTTTCCGCATTCGGAGGTGCAAGTTTCAATCAAAACCCACAAATTAATAGCTCAAACTATCGGCTTGGGACAGATATCAACAGAACAAATTTGCAACAGAATTTATTGAAAGAATCTGATGGATATAATGGATATTTTGGTTCAGAAGTGAGTTATGAGCTAAGCAAGCTTAGTTTACTTTCTACTCAATTAAATGTTAATGGCAGTGTTACACATTCGGAATTGAAGCAAAACTCTCTTTTAAATGATAGAGACGGAGTATTACAAGGTTATGAAGCTTATAATACGAGTAAGACCGAAGGGAAAGGATGGGATGCGGCTATAAACTATCAGTTAGGTTTCGAAGCCAATAAAAACCAGTTACTCACTTTAAGTTATCGATATCTATCCTATCAAACGAACTTACTAAGTCATCAAAACATATCAAATCGTCGAGATTATTTCTTGCCCGATTTTAAGCAAAACAATGAAGGTAGTACATCGGAGCAAACTTTCCAGATTGATTATGTACATCCCTTAAAAAATGTGATGATTGAAGGGGGGCTAAAGGGTATATTCCGATTAAATAAAAGTGACTTTATTTACGGTTCATTCAATTCAACCGACGGAACCTATCAAACCGACCATGATAGGAGCAATCTCTTTAATAATGAACAAATCATTTTTAGCGCTTACAGCTCCTACCAGTTTAAATATAAAAAATTTGATTTCAAGACTGGTTTTCGGTTAGAAAAGACAGTAATAAATGCGGATTTTGTTAGCAATCAGTCAAACGTTTCCAAAAATTATTTTAATCTTATTCCTACGGTCTCAATAAGCAGAAAAATTAAAACTGATAACACTCTCGGGTTTGGATTTTCTCAACGCATTAAGCGACCGGGAATAAACCAACTTAATCCTTTTATAGACCGCAGAAACCCCAATTTTGAAAGTAGTGGCAATCCTAATCTTCAGCCTGCTTTGATTAACAGGATTCAAGTAAGTTACAATAGAATCAAGAAGCATACGCTAAATCTTGCAATTGATTATTCTTTTGTTAAAAATCTGTTCATGCAAAATTCCTCGTTCGATCCAATCACACAAACTACACGTACAACTTTTGAAAACACAGGTAAAGCCAGCGGGTTAAGTGCAAATCTCTATCTCAATTATCCGCTTACAAAAGCATTTAGTTTCGGTATAAATGGAAACGGAGGATTAAACCGGCTTGAAAACGTGGATGGAAAAACCGTTATAGATATACAACTGTTTACTTACAACCTATCAGCATTCAGTGGCTTTAATCTTGGGAAAGGATGGCGTAGCAATATGAATCTGAGCTTGATTAGCATGAACATCACATCTTTACAGGGCAGGTCCAACTCATTAGTCACTTCCTCTTTTGGAATCAACAAAGATCTAATTAAGAATAAACTGAGCTTTTCGGCGTCAACTAACAATCCGTTTACAAAATACAGATACAACAGGATAGAGTCGCTGGGCTCTAATTTTTCTCAAAGCAGCTCGAGTCAGGAATATTTTAGAAGTTTTAACGTAAGTATGAATTACAGCTTTGGTAAACTGAAGGATGCAATAAAAAAGAATAAGCGAGGTATAAAAAATGATGATTTGGCAAATTGAGATATTAATCAGTTATACCAAGCGATACAAACAACAAAAAACCCGGCTACAAACCGGGTTCAATTATTTGATATATTTATTATTTAAATATCAATTCTTCTTGCATACTTTGCGTTCTTCTCAATAAATTCTCTTCGTGGTGCAACCTCATCGCCCATAAGCATAGAAAAAATATGATCACAATCCGCAGCATTTTCGATACTCACCTTCCTTAGAGTCCTTGTTTCCGGATTTAAGGTTGTTTCCCATAACTGTTCCGCATTCATTTCTCCAAGACCTTTATATCGCTGGATATGTACGCTATCTTCTTTCCCCGAACCTTTTAGGCGTTGCACGGCAACATCACGCTGAACATCGTTCCAGGCATATTCAAAATCTTTTCCTTTTTTAACAAGATACAAAGGTGGGGCAGCGATATAAACGTATCCTGATTCGATAAGTTCTTTCATGTAACGGAAAAAGAACGTCAAAATTAATGTTGTGATGTGGGATCCGTCAACGTCAGCATCCGTCATGATAATGATGCGGTGATAGCGTAGGCGATCAAGGTTTAACGCCTTTGTATCATCTGCCGTTCCAATACTTACACCCAAAGCAGTAAACATATTCTTGATCTCGTCATTTTCGTAGATCTTATGCTCCATTGCCTTCTCAACATTCAAAATCTTTCCCTTTAATGGCAAGATAGCTTGAAAATTACGGTCTCGGCCTTGTTTTGCAGTACCACCAGCCGAATCTCCCTCCACCAGGTATAATTCACATTTTGCAGGATCTTTATCAGCACAATCGGCAAGCTTTCCGGGCAAACCGGAGCCACCCATAATACTCTTACGCTGCACCATTTCGCGGGCCTTTCTTGCCGCAGCACGGGCAGTTGCTGCTAAAATAACTTTGTTAACAATCATTTTAGCTTCCTTCGGATTCTCCTCAAGGTAATTACCCAGAATTTCACCTACAGCAATATCAACCGCGCCCATTACCTCATTATTACCTAATTTGGTTTTGGTTTGACCCTCAAATTGAGGCTCTTGTACTTTTACTGAAATAACGGCTGTCAATCCCTCACGGAAATCATCTCCAGTTATCTCAATCTTCATATTTTTTAAAAGTCCTGATTTCTCTGCATAGGATTTCAAAGTACGTGTTAAACCTCTTCTAAAACCGGCAACGTGCGTTCCACCCTCATGGGTGTTAATGTTATTTACATACGAATGCACATTTTCAGCGTACGTTTCATTGTATTGTAGTGCAAGCTCAACAGGTATTCCTTGTTTAATTCCTTCAACGTAAATTGGTTCCGGGATTAAGGATGTACGTGTACCATCCAGGTACTTCACAAATTCCTTTAATCCGCCTTCAGAATAGAATTCTTCTTTCAGCAAACTCCCGTCTTCCTGCTCTTCGCGTTCATCAACCAAAGAAAGCCTGATTCCTTTATTCAAATAAGCAAGTTCGCGCAAGCGAGCAGCAAGGGTATCAAATTTATATTCTGATGTTAGAGAGAAAATAGTTACATCTGGTTGGAAATGAACTATGGTTCCGGTACGATCTGATTCACCAATAACTTTGACATCATACATCGGTTTCCCGCACTGGTATTCCTGACGAAAAATTTGCCCATCGCGATGAACAGTCGCAGTTAAATGAGTAGACAGAGCATTCACACAGGATACACCTACCCCGTGCAAACCACCGGAAACTTTATAAGTGTCTTTATCGAATTTACCGCCGGCATGTAAAACAGTCATTACCACTTCCAGAGCCGATTTTTTCTCTTTAGTGTGCATGGCTGTTGGAATTCCACGACCATTATCTTCGACAGAAATAGAATTACCTTTATGAATCTTAACAAGAATATCAGTACAATAACCTGCTAAGGCTTCATCAATTGAGTTATCAACTACTTCGTAAACAAGGTGGTGAAGTCCTTTAAAGCCGGTATCACCGATATACATAGAGGGGCGTTTTCTAACCGCCTCCAATCCTTCTAAAACCTGAATATTATCCGCAGAATAATTAGACCGGTCTTCTGTTTCTTCGCTCATATTTTTAATTAAACAACAAATCAAATTTAGCCTTTTTTGAGGGAATTTACGCCATTTGTGGATAAAAATACGGGGTGTGGAAAGTGACATTTACGACGTTTGATCGTTACTAAATTGTTAAATATTGGCCTGTGATGATAAGACATCTTTTATTATGATACTTATCGCGAAAGTTTATCTTTGCTCTCAAATTAAAACATGATGAACAAACTTTTTTTCAAAATAACAGCAGGTATTTTAACAGCCGCAATTTTCGTTGTTTCCTGCAATAAAGATCAACCTAAAAAGACAACAACAGCTTCTACAACTGCCGCAGCCAACAAACCCGTTGAGCCGATTGTGTATGTTAATTCTGACTCTTTGCTCGAAAACTATAGCTATTTTAAAGATCTCCGTACTCGTATGGAAGCCAAATCTAAAAAAGCGCAAGCTGATTTAGCCTCTAAAGGAAATTCATTTCAAAGAGAAGTTGCAGAATATCAGCAAAGCGCACAAACACTTAGTGCTGATGTAAGAGCAGCCACCGAACAGCGTCTAGTACGTAAGCAACAAGAGTTGCAAACATTCAATCAGAATGCAAGTTCTGCTTTGGCGAATGAGTCTGCAGCCGAAAACGAAAAGTTATATGAGAAAGTCGCGGCTTATCTAAAAGGCTATGCTAAGAAAAAAGGGTATAAAATGGTGCTGACTTATTCTAAGGCAAACTCTGCAGTTTTATATGCTGATGAAAGTCTGGATGTAACAAAGGAAGTTGTAAGTGGCTTAAATGATGCTTACAAAAGCGAGAAAAAATAATTTAATAGAATTCTATGAGCAAGGCTGTTTCGTTCCGAATCAGCCTTTTTTTGTTGTTATCTACTTGATCTCATTGTAATTTTACAATATCACCCTCGTTTTTAAACTATGGCACAAGCAATAACACCCGATCAGAAATTTATGAAGATTGCTATTGGGCTTTCTCAAAAGAATATTAACGATTGTTTAGGCGGACCGTTTGGTGCTGTAATTGTTAAAAACGGCAAAGTGATTTCCAAGAGTGCCAACAAGGTAATCACCACAAACGACCCTACTGCTCACGCCGAGATATCGGCAATCCGAATAGCCTCTAAAAAGCTTAATACATTTGACTTAGGCGATTGCGTAATTTACACAAGCTGTGAGCCCTGCCCAATGTGCCTGGGTGCGATTTATTGGTCTCGTATTTCAAAAATATTTTATGCTAATACCAGGCAAGATGCTGCCGATATAGGTTTCGATGATAAACTAATTTACGATGAATTGAACCTTCCTTTTGAAAAAAGGAAATTGCCCATCGTACAATTAAGTCGGGATGAAGCCATGGAGCCTTTTAAGCAATGGAAAAAGCTTGAAGAAAAGGTGGAATATTAATCATCGAAAAAACTATCACCTTCTGTAGGAGCTTCCTCATCAAACAGATCCGAAATATCGCGCCTATCTTTTTTTGTTGGCCTGCCGGCTCCCCTATCACGACTTAACACCGGAGCGTGAAACATGGATTTGAATTTCTGGGTTTCTTCCACAGGAGTAACATCTTCATAAAAATTAATAGCGGTTTTCGCATCCACCCTATTAAAAAGTAGTCCTGTTACTTTTACCTGCCTGCGATCTGCACCTTTTGAAACATGGTAAATTTCTCCCGGCTTTACTACATGCGATGCTTTAAGATTATTTCCATCGTATTTGACCCTACCCGCTTTACATGCTTCAGTAGCTAGAGTGCGCGTTTTGAAAACTCTAATAGACCAAAGGTATTTATCGATGCGCAGTTTTTCTTTTTCGGCCATTACTATTAAATTTAAATGTGCTAAATGTTATAAATCACCGAAAGATTAACAAAAAGTTTAAAATCGGTTTCTAAAAAATTAGATTTTGCTATACTTTGTGAAACTTTAACCAGTTTAACTGTCGCAATCTTAATAATCGCTATGACAAATCCTGCAAAAGCAGCAATATGAAATTATATATATATCTGACTTTTCTTTTTTTCATGAGTGCTGCGAGTTACGCAAACAGCGTTTCCGACAGCCTCATCAATGAATTAAATACAGAACTTGAAAAGAAGGATATATATAATTCCCAAAAGGAAACGGATATTAAGCGTCTTAAACAAACATTAATTAAAATTTCCAGATCTAATCTACCAGCGCGTTATAAGGTAACTGCAAAAATATATGAAGAATATAAATCTTTCCAATTTGATTCAGCCTATATCTATGTAAATAAGCTTTTGTCGTTAAGCAGGGCGATGAAAGATCGCGCAAAAGAGTATGATAGCAAGGTGAAACTCGGTTTTATTCTTTTATCATCAGGCATGTTTACCGAAACCTTCGATAGTGTGAGAGAGGTAAATGTAAATTACTTATCAGACAGTACCAAGCTGGATTATTATACCATGTTAACCCGCGCTTATTACGATCTGGCTAGCTATGATAATGATAAATATTATGCCCCCCGCTATAACCAGCTTGCTGCAAGGTATATGGATTCGGCAATAACAATTAGTAAAGTCGGTTCTTTCCAGAAAGATTATTGGATCGCATTTAAGAAAATTAAAAACCGGCAGTCGGACCAGGCTATTGCCGATTTAAAGAAATTATCATCTCGACATAATCTAACTAAGCATCAATTTGCAATCGCAGCATCCACATTAAGTAACCTTTATACCCAATTAAATAAATCAGAAGAAGGGATTGACCTTTTAATTAAGGCGTCAATTGCAGATATACAGTCATCAACCAAAGAAACTATTGCTCTCTTTTGGCTTTCTGAAATCCTCTATAAGAAAGGTGATATTGAGAATGCTTATAATTACATCCGTCATGCTATGGACGATGCTGAGTATTATGGTGCACGGCAGCGTATTTTTCAGATCAGCACCATATTGCCAATAGTTGCCGCACAAAAGCTTAATTATGCAGAAAAAGAAAAAACTACGTTTCTAATCTTTCTTATTTCAATCATCTTTTTTACCCTTATTATAATTTTCTTCTCGGTAACGCTTTATAAACAACTTCAAAAACTAAAGTTAAAAGAGAAAATTATTGAGGAAACAAACGCCGAATTGGCAAGGATTAACGAAAAGCTAATTGAAGGCACACGAATCAAAGAGGAATACATTGGTTACTTTTTTGATGTACTATCGGGCTACATTCTCAAGCTTGAAAAACTTAAGCGTTCAATCGATATGAAGCTTACAGTTAAAAAGTTCGACGATATTGGGATTATCATTAACAACATTAATATTAAATCTGAGCGGGAAAACCTCTTTCGTACCTTCGATAAGATCTTCCTCAAGATCTTCCCCAACTTTGTAAAAGAATTCAATTCACTGTTTAAAGAAGAGGATCAGATCTGGCCGAAAGAGCATGAAGTACTAACTACCGATCTCCGGATCTTTGCACTAATTCGGATGGGAATTGAAGATAGTGTCACTATAGCCAACATTTTGGAGTATACCGAAAAAACTATATACGTATATAAAATGCGCATCAAAGCCAAGGCATTAATTCACGGTGATGAATTCGAACGGCGCATTATGTCTATCAGAGCTGAAACCGAGAACAGGTAAAATTTCTTGAGGCTTTTAAAATCCCCTACTTCGTTCTAAATCTAATTCTCATATTTCCTTTTGGACGTAATTTTGAGTGTAGGCTAGTTGGGCAATTCAAGAATCCCCTTAACTATCCTCATTTTGTATTGGAAAAACGTAAAATTCAATTAAATTTTTCTAAGAAATTACCTTTTTTAAGTACTCATTATCAGTATTTTAATTTTTAAACACGCCATAATTTTTTAAATAATTTTTAAACTAATAGCTATTGCAGATTAACAGGTGGAAATTTGTGTTAATCTAATAACCAATAAAAAAAGTCGGCTCTTTGCAAATGTGAAGAGTTAACAATTAACCAGTTAATAAATGATTTGTAAAGATGGATGCGCAACCATCGAAATCCAGATCGCTGTTTTAGACCTAAAATAATTTAAACATGAAAAAAGATTATACAAGCAAACGCTATGTTCTGGTATGCGCAATGTTGATGCTCTCAATTATGACGTATGCACAAACAGGTAGCTTATCAGGAAAGATTTCTGATGAAAAAAATGAAACCCTGCCGGGAGCTTCCATCGCGATTAGAGAACTAACTAAAGGCACTACGACAGATGCTGACGGAAACTTCAGAATTGCTGGTATTCCGAATGGAGATTACACTGTTGTAATATCTTTTATTGGCTATCAGCCACTTCAAAAAAAGGTAACGATAACGGGAGATACACAATCCAACTTTCAACTTTTGCCAAGTTCAAATGCCTTAAGCGAGGTGGTTGTTATTGGTTATGGAACTCAAAAGAAGAGAGATTTAACAGGGTCTGTAACATCAGTTACAGCCGAAGACTTTAATAAAGGAACTGTAGCTAGTCCGGAACAACTTATTACAGGTAAGGTTGCGGGGGTATCAATTACTACAAATGGCGGAGCGCCAGGAGCTGGAAGTAGCATCCGAATTCGCGGCGGTGCATCATTAAATGCCAGCAATGATCCGCTAATTGTAATTGACGGTGTTCCTATCAGTAATAGTACTATTGCGGGTTCTCCGAATGCTCTAAGTTTAATCAATCCGAATGACATTGCATCGATGAACATCTTAAAAGATGCATCAGCAACAGCGATTTACGGATCGAGGGCCTCAAACGGTGTTATTTTGATTACAACAAAGAAAGGAACCAGTGGCAAACCAGTACTGAGTTTCAATAGCCAGAATTCAATCGCAAGGCTTCCCAACCAGGTGGATGTATTATCTGCTGATCAATTCAGAACTTTTGTGAACGAAAGTAGTGTAGCAACTCCTGAGTTGAAGGCTTTATTAGGCTCGGCCAACACCAACTGGCAGGATGAAATTTACCAATCCGCTACTACCACAGATAATAATTTAAGTTTCTCAGGAACTACCAAAAAAATTCCTTATCGCTTTTCACTTGGGTATTTAGATCAAGAGGGTGTATTAAAAACAGGTTCCCTTAACCGTACATCAGGCGCAATCAATCTAACTCCCAGGTTGCTCAAAAACAGCTTAAAGGTGGACTTAAGCCTTAAAGGCTCGTTGAGCAATAGCCGTTTTGCTGAAGAAGGAGCAATTGGAAGCGCGGTTACATTTGACCCTACCAAACCGGTTTATGATGAATCAAACACCAAATTTGGTGGCTATTATCTGTGGATGGACGGCGCAAGACCGAAACAATTGGCACCGAGAAACCCGCTGGCATTACTAGAGCAACGTGAAAACAACGGAAAAGCCAGAAGGAGTATTGGTAACATCCAGTTAGATTACAGCCTTCCGTTCTTGCCCGAATTGCACGCAAATCTTAATCTTGGTTATGATATATCGAAGGGTTCGGGGACTATTTTTGTACCTGAAAATGCAGCCTCAGGATTTGAACGAGCCACTGATAGAATTGATAACACAATAAAGTACAGCGGGGAAAATAACACTTATGAGGAAAGACAAGATAATAAGCTCATTGAATTTTATCTAAACTATGTTAAAGATATTAAGGCTATAAGTGGCCGTTTAGACGTGGTTGCGGGTTATGCTTACCAGGATTTTAAAATGAAGAAATTCAATTTCCCTGATTACGCGGCAAACGGTACGCTTATTACAACACCTAACTTTGCATTTGATATCCCTCAAAACCGTCTATTGTCCTACTACGGACGATTGAATTACGCCTTTAAAAATAAATATCTTTTCACAGCAACTGTTCGTACCGATGGTTCATCACGATTTAATCCGGAAAAACGCTTTGCCACTTTTCCTTCTGTAGCACTGGCATGGAAAATTAAAGATGAATCATTTCTTGCGACCTCGACTGTTGTTTCTGATTTGAAACTAAGAATTGGTTATGGATTAACAGGGCAACAAGAGGGTATTGATAACTATAGTTACATTTCGTACTACAACCTTAGCGATAGCAAGGCCCTTTATCAACTTGGCGATACATTTTACAACATGTACCGGCCGGGTGGTTATTATGGTCCGAGAAGATGGGAACAAACGGCGACTTCTAATATTGGATTAGATTTTGGATTATTGAACAATAGAATTACCGGTAATCTTGATTACTATTTTAAGAAAACCGAGTATTTATTAAATGATATTAACCAGCCTGCAGGTACAAATTTTTCGAACAGAATTGTAGCCAATGTAGGTGATATGGAGAATCAAGGCCTTGAGTTTGCAATCAGCACCGAAGCAATCAAAAACAACTCTTTAAAATGGGATATAGGCTTTAATATCACTTATAATCAGAATAAGATTACCAGATTAACTCTTGCCCCGGACCCTACTTTTGTTGGTAATCCAACAGGTGGCATCACCGGAGGTACCGGACAAAATGTTCAAATACATTCCGTGGGCTCACCACGAAGCAGCTTTAATGTTTATCAGCAGGTTTACGATCAAGCCGGAAAGCCGATTGACGGGGTATTTGTCGACCGTAACAATGATGGGGCCTTTAACGACAAAGATCTTTACCGCTACAAGAGCCCCGATCCAAAGGTTTTTTTAGGCATAAACTCAACGGTTAATTACAAAAAGTGGGATGCAGGATTTTCAGCAAGAGCAAATTTTGGCAACTATGCCTACAACAACGTCTTCTCCAATACAGGAACTGTTCGAAATATCTTAAACCCTATTGGTGTATTAAACAACGGATCTACTAATGTTTTAGAAAGTGGCATTTCCGGAAGTGTCAATGGTGAAAGATCCATACTGTCTGATTACTATATACAAAATGCTTCATTTTTCAGAATGGATAATATCAATCTTGGATATGCGGTAGGTAAGCTCGCTAAAAATACGGCCGACCTTCGAATAAGTGCAAATGTTCAGAATGCCTTTGTTATTACAAATTATAAAGGTCTCGATCCTGAGATAACTAATGGTATTGATAATAATTTTTATCCACGCCCAAGAATGTTTGTACTAGGCTTAAACCTTATTTTTTAATATATCAAATCAAGACACATGAAAACGAACATCTATAAAATTATCTTCACTATTGTTATTGCGGTAGGGATAAGTTCTTGTAAAAAAAATCTGGATTTAGTTCCTACAAATGACATAACTAGCGAGGCTGTTTATAAAACTCACGAGGGTTACAAACAAGCATTTGCAAAGGTTTACGGAAGTTATGCCACCACTGGCAATAATGGTGGCGCAGGAAACGGCGACATCCAGGGAATTGATGAGGGAACATCAGATTTCCTCAGATTATTCTGGCAAGCTCAGGAATTGAGCACCGACGAAGCTGTAATAGCTTGGGGCGATGCGGGTATCAGAGACCTTCATAATTTGAATTGGTCTTCAAGTAATCCCTTTCTAAGGGGATTATTTCTGAGATCGATGTATCAAATAACATTGAGTAACGAATTTATCAGGCAGTCTGCTGATGATAAAGTAAGTGAAAGAGGTATTTCAGGTGCTGATGCAACGAATATAAGGGGTTATCGAGCCGAAGCAAGATTTTTAAGAGCGTTTCAGTACTGGGTAATGATGGACTTGTTTGGAAATCCACCTTTTGTAACTGAGACCGACATCTTTGGAGGACCACTGCCAAAACAGATTCAAAGAAAAGACATCTTCAACTATGTTGAAACTGAACTAAAGGCAATTGAAGCTGAACTTCCTGCTGCCAGATCAAATGAGTATGGAAGAGCCGACAAAGGTGCGGTGTGGGCCTTACTCGCCCGGATGTATTTAAACGCCAAAGTTTATACTGGCGCGGATAGATTTACTGACGCTATTACCTATTCAAAAAAGGTTATTGATGCAGGTTATACTCTTACACCAGATTATAGACACCTAATGCTTGCCGACAACCACCTAAATAAAAATGAGTTTATCTTAACCATTAATTATGATGGTCAGAGAACACAAAGTTTCGGTGGGGCTACTTTTCTTACACATGCAGCTGTAGGCGGTTCTATGACTCCGGCCAATTACGGTGTAGGTGGAGGCTGGTTTGGTTTAAGAACCACCAAAAACCTTCCAAATTTATTTTCCGACCATACCGGCACTGTCGACAAGAGAAGTCAATTTTATCAAACCGGACAGAATTTAGAGATTAATGATATTAGTGCCTTTACTGATGGATTAGCCGTGACAAAAATTAGAAACGTAACTCGAAGTGGTACATCGGGTCAAAACGGCGACTTTGCTGATGTAGATTTTCCATTATTCCGCTTGGCGGAAATGTACCTTGTTTATGCTGAGTCGGTTTTAAGAGGCGGCAGTGGTGGCGATAAAAACACTGCCATTCAGTACATTAATAATCTTCGAGTTCGTGCTTATGGAAATACTTCCGGTAATGTTTCAGATATAACGCTTCCGTTTATTTTAGATGAGCGCGGCCGCGAATTGTATTGGGAAGGCCACCGCCGTACAGATCTTATCCGATACGACCTTTTTACAACAGGCTCTTACTTATGGCCATTTAAAGGTGGTGTAAAAAACGGCAAAGCGGTTGAACCATATCGTAATCTCTACCCAATTCCGTTTGAAGAGATCAACGGCAACCCAAACTTAACCCAAAATCCAGGATACTAACCGTAGGATTGAAACGGTAATTGAGATAATCTTAAAACTCTTGTTATGAAACCAATTTTAAACAAAATATTACTAATGAGCTGTGTTGGCTTCTTACTCGTTTCATCATGCAAAAAAGATGAGACAAAGGTTGTGGCATTACAAGATGCTAAACCCGGCCAACTTAATGCGTCAGCCACCGCCATGGTATTAACCAAAGCAGATGCCGAAAAACCTGCAATAACTTTCAACTTTGCAAAACCAGATTTCGGTTTTGATGCAGCAGTAACGAATACCCTGCAATTAGACGTTAAGGGGAACAACTTTTCCAAGGTTAAAGAAGTGGCTTTTGATGCAGGAGTATTAACAAAAACCTTTACTACCCTTGAATTTAATGCACTGTTGTTATCAATGATGCTACCTACAGGCGTTAACACTCAAATTGAAGCCAGACTTAAATCTCAGTTTGTAGGAACCAACGAAACTCCTGTCTATTCGAGTGTTGTAAATTTAACAGTCAACCCTTACGCTCTAACTTCCTTCTTATACGTCCCCGGTGCCTATCAGGGTTGGAACCCAAGTACAGCAGACAGCTTGCTTTCTGCAACTAGCAATGGTATTTACGTGGGTATACTCAACTTCACTCCAGGAAATTTAGGCTTTAAAGTACTTACCAAAAAATCGTGGGGACCACCAGAATATGGTCAAGGTACAGCTGCCGGGTCAATTGCTGTGGGCGGTGGTGATTTATTTGCCCCCTCAGCTGGAACTTTCGACGTAACGATAAATACCAATGACAACACCATTCAATTTGTTCCATTGGTTTGGAGCCTTATTGGCAACTCGCCGGCCGGAAGTAATTGGTCTAATGATATCGATATGATGTATAACAGCGCGAACCAAACCTGGACAGTTACTTCGACCATGAGCGTTGGAGAATTTAAATTCAGAAAGAACCATGACTGGGGAACAAACTTCGGTGATAAAACAGGCGACTTTATTTTGGATACCGAAAACGACAACAACATAAAGATCACCTCTGCTGGAAACTATAGAATTGTATTGAACCTGCTCTCAAATACCTATACAGTAACCAAGCTGTAAATAATTTTCAATAATGGTTAGTTACCTAAAGGCCGGGAGTGTTATCTCCCGGCACTATAGGATGCCTTTGGCTAAAAAACTAGCATTTTATAAAGAAGTATCCCATGAAAATATTCAAAATATTCGCTTGTGTTTTCTTTGCAAGTGGTGTTTCCTTTGCCCAAACCAATCCGGTTAAAACACCTGGAAATATTACTTCAGTTACTATTCAAGCCAAAAAAATAAGCTTTACTACTAACAATGCGTACGGCGAGCTAATAGTGTATGCGCCTAATATAATTCGTACAAGGCTTAACAAATCGCCGCTAGGCAGAGATTTTTCGTACGCAGTGATTGCTAAGCCTTTACAAACCAAAGCAAGTATCTCTCAAAACGACACAGAAATAACTATTCTCACGGATTCTTTGCAGGCGAGAATTAGTAAAAAGCCATTTGCTGTGAGCTTTTACACACCTGACGGAAAGCTAATAAATCAGGATGAAACGGGTTTAACAACTTCATGGATAGGTGATGAAGTAACCACTTACAAGAAAATGCATGATGGTGAACGCTTCATAGGACTTGGCGAAAAAACCGGAAATCTCGACCGTAAGGGTAGTGCTTATACTAACTGGAACACCGACGCTTTCGGCTATTCGGTTGGTCAGGATCCGATCTACTCTACGATACCTTTTTACCTGGGTATTCATAGCGGATTGAACTATGGTATTTTTTTCGACAACACCTTTCAAAGCGACTTTAATTTTGGGGCTAGTAATAATCGCTTTAGCTCGTTTTCCGCTCAAGGCGGAGAAATGAACTATTACTTTATTTACAATAAGCAGCTCTCAGACATCATCAGTTCATATTCTTCCCTTACGGGAAAAATGAATATGCCGCCGCTTTGGTCTTTGGGCTACCAGCAAAACCGGTATAGCTATTATCCGGAAACGGAGGTAATGCGCATTGCTCAAACACTCCGTGAAAAGAAAATTCCTGCAGACGGAATCACACTCGACATACATTACATGGACAATTACAAACTGTTCACCTGGAATAAAGATCGGTTTCCTAATCCTGCGAAGATGAATGCGAAACTAAACAGCATGGGTTTTAAAACCACTGTGATTGTAGATCCTGGCATTAAAGTGGAGCAAGGCTATGGCGCTTACGAACGTGGTTTAAAGGATGATGTTTTCATAAAATATAGCGACGGTACAAATTATACAGGCCAGGTTTGGCCGGGCTGGTGCCATTTCCCCGACTTTACAAGTGCAAAGGGGCGTAGCTGGTGGGGCAAAGAGGTGAAGTTTTTTGCAACGTCGGGCGTAAGCGGCATTTGGAACGACATGAATGAAATCGCAACATGGGGACAAAAGATGCCTAATAACGTTCTTTTTAACTACGATGGAGATACAGCCACCCACAAACAGGCTCACAACATTTACGGCTTGCAAATGGCTAAGGCAAGTTATGAGAGTGCCAGAAAAGAAATGAATAAACGTCCGTTTGTATTGACCCGGGCAGGCTATTCAGGATTGCAACGCTATAGTGCCTTATGGACGGGCGATAACCGCGCCGAAGATGATCATATGTTATTGGGCATCAGGCTAATGAATAGTTTGGGAGTAAGCGGTGTACCGTTTACCGGGATGGACGTGGGAGGTTTCACCGGTGGTGCTTCGCCGGCTTTGTTTGTTCGATGGATGCAAATAGGAGCTTTTACGCCCTATTTTAGAAATCATACAGGAGTTAACACAAAATCTTCTGAACCCTGGACCTATGGCGAAAAAGCTTTAGAAATTTCACGCAACTATGTAAACCTGCGCTATACCCTCCTGCCATATATCTACTCTAATTTTTATAAAGCTTCACAAAATGGACAACCATTAATGCGAACCCTTGCTATCGATAACACCCATGATTCAAAAGTGTACGATCAACAATTCCAGAACCAATATTTCTTTGGCAACGCCTTTATGATCGCCCCATCAGATAGTAAAACAAACTTTTTGAAGGTCTACTTTCCGAAAGGAAGGTTCTATGATTTTTATTCTGATAACGTGGAAAATGGAAATCAGGAAAAGAATATTCAGCTCTCGATACAAAAACTGCCGATATATGTAAAGGAAAGCAGTATTATCCCGATGCAATCACTCATACAATCCACTTCGGAAAAACCAACTGACACGCTAATCATACATCTTTACCAGGGGGAGCGGTCTAATGAGTTTGTCTATTACGAAGATGACGGAGAAAGCTTTAACAATGAGAAAGGTGTATTCTACAAACGTACGATGAGATACAATCCGGCCGGAAAATTTATTTCCTTCAGCCAGGCAGAAGGTAGTTTCAATTCAAAGTTCAAAAATCTAAAGCTTGTCCTTCATGGTTTTAAGGATTTGAATTCGATCAAGTCGGATGGTAGAAACTTATCTCTAAAGAACGATTTAATTTCTTTTTTAGCTCCCATCTCGAAGTTCGATCCTGTAAGTGAAGCCAGCAAAGCTGAAACGATAACGGTTAAAAGTATTGTGATAAAAAATGATACAAAACAAATCACTCTGACTTACTAAATCTTATTAAATCGCTGTAATGAGGAAATATCTATATCTGTTAATTGCACTATTTGCCTTTTCTGCGTCAGCCTGTAAAGACACCCCTCAAGAAACAAATCCGCCTGCTATCACCTATGGAGTGGACATCCCCCCAAACGCGATGGATGGCGTTACCTACATTAAAGGCAGCACTTCTGCTATCCTAAATCTCTATGCTCCTGAAAAGAAAACGGTTTCTGTAATTGGCGGATTTTAACAACTGGCAGGTGGATACTAAGTACGCCATGCAAAAAGAAGAACAGATGATAAACCTATTCGTTGGGAACACTATCAAAAACAGAGAGACGAAAGCTGTGAATACCTATACCCGTCTCATTAAAATGAAGATCAATAATTCGGTTTTTAATACTTCAACGTTTGAATATTCCCTCACGGGATCAGTTAAAACCATCAAACTTACTTCAGCGGGTACGAATGTAATTGTGGTAGGCAACTTTGATGTAAATCCAACTAATACTTCGATTAGTTTTCCTTCAGCGGACCCTGGTATGACTATTTAAGCAGCTAAACGATAAGCGCTGGTGCAAGCCCTTATTCGTTAACCTTAATTCCAGGAGAATTTCATATATACAGTAGCAGTCCGTTAAAGTAACTTGCTTAACCGACAAAGGCGTGGAACATCCAGGCCTTTGTCGGTTGCATTTAAAAATAATTATTTAATCGCCCTATCCAGGTGAGTATAACCTCCGTCAACATAGATCAATTGCCCTGTTGTGTGACTTGATTTCTCAGATAGAAGGAAGACAGTCATGTTGGCAATTTCGTCAACAGTAGTCATCCTTTTTTGGTAAGGAATTAAATCGGTTATTTCTTTTAAGCGTTGTTCGGGATTTTCTAATGTTCTAACCCATGCATCATACATTGGAGTGTAACACTCTGCAACAATAACCGCGTTTACTCTAATATCATATTTTCCAAGCTCAATCGCCCATTCTCTTGTGAGTGCATTTCTACCCCCGTTGGCAGCCGCGTACGCAGAAGTATTACCTTGTCCGGTATCTGCGGTTTTAGATCCAATATTTACAATCGAACCTTTAGATTCCTTTAAAAAAGGCAGGCACTCTTGCGCCATTAGGTAATAATGAACCAAATTTTTA
>DASWMZ010000056.1:0-23590 GCA_036399495.1 Pedobacter sp. | reverse complement strand
ATCTGCCACACCGTTAATAATTCCTTCTGTAAACAAAAATCCAACGGCCAATTCCAAATCATTACCCGGAGTTCGCATGGTTACCGAAATATTTTTTAATTGCCGGTTAGCTGAAGAACCGTATTCGATGCGAATCTCGAGAGGTTCTTCAATTGCCAGTGCGTCAGTGGTGAGTGCTTTACCTTCACTGGTTATCTTCGTCACTTGTAACAGAGTAGTAGAAACGTCGGCCATATCTTTTACTCAAATTTATTGCGCTGGTAAGGTTTATTGCTGTGTAGAACATAAAGATAAGATTATCACGAATAGATTGCGGGGTTAACTTCACAAAAAAGCCCTGATACTTTCATATCAGGGCTTTAATATCTCCTTGCCTCGTGCAGCAAATTTATTAAATTTCCTCCTCTTTAAAAAGGCGGGCAGTTAAAAAGTCTCTTCTTAATCTGTTAATATTTGTCATTGAAATTTCTTTTGGACATTCGATTTCGCAAGCCCCCGTGTTGGTACAGCTGCCAAAACCCTCGGCATCCGCTTGTGCGACCATAGATTGTACACGACGGTAGCGCTCAGGCTGTCCTTGTGGCAATAAAGCTAATTGTGATATTTTTGCTCCAACAAAAAGCATTGCAGAAGCATTTTTACACGCCGCAACGCAAGCGCCACACTGAATGCAGGTCGCAGAGTTGAACGCCTCATCAGAAACTACCTTTGGAACAGGAATTTCATTCGCATCCGGAACGCCTCCGGTATTAACGGATACATAGCCACCCGCTTGTTGTATTCTTTCAAACGCCGAACGATCAACCGCTAAATCCTTTATTACCGGGAAAGCAGTAGCGCGCCAGGGTTCAATGGTAATAGTTTCTCCGTCCTTGAAGCTTCGCATGTGCAACTGGCAAGTAGTAATGGCACGTTTGGGGCCATGTGGCCGGCCATTAATATGCAAAGAGCACATTCCGCAAATCCCTTCACGGCAATCGTGATCAAAATGGATTGGGTCGGTACCTTTTTTAATTAGCCCTTCGTTAACCACATCAAGCATCTCCAAGAATGACATATCTGGAGATATATTTTCTGCTTTGTAAGTAACAAATCCGCCCTTGTCGCTGGAGTTCGCTTGTCTCCATACTTTCAGGGTTAAATTCATGTTTCCGCTCATCTGTTATTAGATTTTGAGAGTCAAGAAGTCAGAATCAAGAACTACAGCACTTTATCCACCCTTGCCTCTTGATTCTTATCTCTTATTCTATTTATAGCTTCTTTGTGTTAACTTCACATTTTCATACACCAGCGGCTCTTTGTTCAATTGCTCAGGCATATTTTCGCCGGTAAACTCCCAGGCGGCAACGTATGCATAGTTCTCATCGTCGCGTAAAGCTTCACCTTCTTCTGTCTGGCTTTCTTCACGGAAGTGGCCACCACATGATTCTTTGCGGTTTAAAGCATCGTCGATCATCAGTTCACCAAGTTCAATGAAATCTGCAACCCGACCGGCTTTTTCCAAAGACATATTTAGTTCTTCGTTCTTGCCCACTACAATTGCATTCTTCCAAAAGTCAGCTTTAAGCTGCTGAATTAATCCTTTTGCTTTTATCAGGCCCGCTTCGTTACGTGCCATACCGCAGTATTCCCACATAATAATTCCCAACTCGCGGTGGTATTCATCAACGGTCTTGGTTCCTTTCAGCGACAACAATTTATTTAATCTGTCTTCGACTTGTTTTTTTGCTTCCGCGAAAGCGGGATGAGTAGTATCAACCGGCTTGGGGCCAATAGTTGCAAGATAATCGCCCAGAGTGTAAGGTATAACGAAGTATCCGTCTGCAAGGCCCTGCATCAGCGCGGAAGCGCCTAAGCGGTTAGCGCCGTGATCGGAAAAGTTACATTCCCCTAAAGCATATAACCCGGGAATAGTGGTTTGCAAGTTGTAATCTACCCAAAGTCCGCCCATTGTGTAGTGGACTGCCGGATAAATACGCATTGGTAATTCGTACGGGTTCTCATCAGTAATCTGATAATACATATCGAACAGATTACCATATTTAGCAGCAATGGCAGGTTGACCCAACCGTTGAATTGCATCAGAGAAATCCAGGTAAACCGCCTTTCCGGAACCACCCACGCCACGACCATCGTCAACTGCTTCTTTTGCGTTACGCGAAGCCACATCGCGAGGTACTAAGTTTCCAAAAGATGGATATTTACGCTCCAGGAAATAATCCCGGTCTTCTTCTTTTACTTCGCTTGCTTTTAATTGACCTTTACGGATTTGCTCGGCCATTGCCTGAGTTTTAGGAACCCAAACCCGTCCGTCATTCCGTAAAGACTCAGACATTAATGTCAATTTCGACTGGTGATCACCACTTACCGGAATACAGGTAGGGTGAATCTGTGTGTAACACGGGTTGCCAAAGAAAGCGCCCTTTTTATGTGCTCGCCAGATGGCTGTGGTGTTGCTACCCATAGCATTGGTAGAAAGGTAGAATACGTTTCCGTAACCACCTGTTGCTAAGAGAACAGCATGTCCGGCATGAGTTTCAAGTTTGCCAGAAATTAAATCACGAGTGATAATTCCTTGAGCCTTTCCATCAACAACAACCAGTTCAAGCATTTCATGACGGTTATACATCTTTACTTTACCTTCATGAATCTGACGGTTTAGAGCGGAATACGCACCTAGTAATAGTTGTTGTCCGGTTTGACCGCGTGCGTAAAATGTACGTGATACCTGCGAACCACCGAATGAACGGTTATCTAACAAACCTCCGTATTCACGTGCAAAAGGAACACCTTGCGCCACACACTGGTCAATAATGTTTACCGATTCTTCAGCCAGACGATGAACGTTGGCTTCACGTGCACGATAATCACCACCTTTTATGGTATCGTAAAATAAACGATAAACGCTATCGCCATCATTACGATAATTTTTCGCAGCATTGATACCGCCTTGTGCAGCAATTGAATGCGCACGACGTGGACTATCCTGGAAACAGAAAACTTTTACATTATAACCTAATTCGGCAAGAGATGCAGCAGCCGAAGCACCTGCCAAGCCACTTCCAACAACTATAACGGTGTACTTCCGTTTGTTAGCCGGATTTACAAGCTTTAGGTTGAACTTATGTTTAGACCACTTTTCAGCTAAAGGTCCCTCTGGTATTTTAGAATCTAAAATCATCGCAGAATATATTTTTACCTCTTAAATAAGGTTTGATTGTTTTAAATAAATATAAATTGGCATTGCCGCGAAAAGTGCGGGAATAATAATGGTAAAGGCCCATAATCCCAAAAACTTAATTGCGGGGAAATATTTATTATGGTCAAATCCCAAGGTTTGAAACCCGCTCTGAAAGCCGTGATAAAGGTGGAAAGCCAAAGCAATCATTGATAAAACATAAAGAACTACGTACCATAAATGGCTAAAAGCTTCGAGTACCACTTTATATAGGTCTTTTGCAACCACCACTTGCAACCCATTTTGCGCATCGATATAAGATGAGTGCATTAACTCAACGCCGGATGTTGGTAACTCAGTGACTTTTACTGCATTTGGATTTTGAAGTTCGGTGATATATTGGGTGTAAGGCAAGGCTCCATTATGATATTCCCACCAGAAAGTTTTCATGTGAATTACGATGAATACCAACAGGATTGTTCCCAGGATGCCCATGTTCCTTGAACTCCATGAACTGTTAGCTGATCCGTTGAAATGAGCATATCCAACCGGACGAGCTTTTTTGTTTTTCAAGGTTAAAAGGAGGGAGTAAACAGCGTGGAGAATAATAGAAGCATAAAGAAGATAGGAGATAATTTTTATAGGCAGAAAATGGGTCATGAAATAAGAATACTCATTAAAGGCCTTACCTGCATCATCTTTAAACAACTGTAAGTTTCCGATAAGGTGGACAACAAGAAACAGGCTTAGAAACAACCCTGTTAAGCTCATTATCAATTTCTTTCCTATACTCGAAGAGAAAGTTTTAGTGAAACTGCTCATTACTTTTGCTCGATTTAATAATTAGAGATGCAAAAGTATTCAAAATGGGCTTACTTATATAACCGATTTGGGTTTCCGAAACGCTTTTGATTTATTTAGAATCGTTCTAAAAAAGATTAATTTTCACAACCTTGTTTTCTAAAATTCCAAATATGCTATCAGTTTCTTCAGTTTTAAGGCAACATTTTCCTGTGAATTTTCCGAAAGCAGGTAAAATTCCGGCGGATTCACCAAAATAAAAACATGAAAGCAAGATACTTTGGCGACCGCGGCCTCTCAATTTGACGGCGGGGTGAATATGTCCACTTAAAATGTAGCTATCGGACTTGGGAAGCTTATCATAATCCTTTTTGTCGTGGACAAATAAAAATGGGCCCAGGGTAAATTCTTTAAACACTTCGAAGTCGGCTTGTTTGTAATAATCTTTTTCAAGAATGTCATGATTACCCTCAATAAGGATCATCCGTAAATCTTTAAAAAGCTCCCTCCAAAGTTGCAGCCAGTTCCAATCGTTATTCATATCGCTATGGAACAAGTCGCCAAGGAAAATTAATTTCTCAGGTTTGTAATCATGAATCAAATCTGCCAGTGTGGCCAATTCTTCCTGTTCCATTAATTTGGGGACCGCGATCCCTGCTTTCCTAAAGTGCCCCACTTTTCCGATGTGAAGGTCGGAAACAATCAGAGCCTGCTCCTCTTCCCAGTATATTGCCTTCTTTGGAAGAAGTAATAACGTTTGATTTAATAGTTTCCATCGCAGCCCAATCGATCTCATTCAGTAAAAATAGAAAAGCCTTCCGTCTAAATAACGAAAGGCTTCCATTAAGATTTTGTTGCTTGTTATTGAACCACAGGGAAAGTGACCATAAATCTGGCACCATCGCTTGTAACTCCGTCAATACGCATCATATTGTTTTTTGAGGCTACCACTGCCGCTTCGACGTCCTCCACTTTATTAACGGGTTTGCCATTAATATTTGTGATGATTGTTCCTTTGGTAATTGAGTTCTCATACAACAAACCACCCGGACGAGAGCCAGCGACTAATACGCCAGAACTAACTCTATAACGTTGTTTTTGGGCCGGTGTTAAAGAAGCGAAATTACCTCCAAGCGACGATAAAATCGCATTCGCTTCTGCGTTGTTCGTATTTGCTGCGATGTTGACAGAGCTCTCACCTTTTAGAACAACGGATGTGGTCCGTTCACTACCATCCCTTACATAAGTTAAATTTAGCTTATCGCCAGGGCGAAGACGCCCAACCCGCTCTTGTAAATCGGATGAGGAAACAATTCTGTTGCCTTCAACTTTTGTAATTACGTCGCCTTTTCTCAAGCCAGCTGCCTGTGCGCCTCCACCTGCAAGCACTTCGTTAACATATAAGCCATTAATTTGAGAAACGCCCAGTTCTTTGGCTCTGCTTGAGTTAAGTTCATTGAATGTAACACCAATAAACCCTCTCTTGACGCTACCGAACTTAATAAAGTCGTCCATTATCTTTTTGGCCAGGTTCACAGGAATTGCAAATCCATAGCCTTCATAACCTCCGCTTTGCGAAGCGATAGCTGCATTAATACCAATTAGTTCACCTTGTGTATTAACTAAAGCACCGCCACTGTTACCACGATTGATGGCAGCATCGGTTTGTATAAAAGCTTCTATTGCTGTGTTTGCACGTGGCGGTTCAGAATTTCTATAATTTCTTGGGTTATTATTTTCTCCCAAAATACCAATGCTTCTACCTTTTGCACTTACAATTCCGGCAGTAACCGTGCTTTGTAGTGTTAACGGATAGCCAACGGCAAGTACCCATTCTCCTACCTGTACGTTATCAGAGTTACCTAACTTAACCACTGGAAGATTTTTCGCATCTACTTTTACAAGGGCTAAATCTGTATTAGGATCCGTTCCGATAACTTTTGCAGTATAAGAGCGATTATCAGTTAAAATGATTTCAATCTTGGAGGCGTTTTCAACTACGTGGTTGTTGGTTACGATATAACCATCAGGACTTACAATAACACCAGAACCTGAAGCCATTTGCGGAGCTCTTTGTCTTCCACCACCACCGCCATTTGGCGCACCAAAGAAATCCCGGAACATATCTTCCATCGGGTCGCCACCGCCACTACTGCCGCCACCTCTGTTAGAACCATCATACGACGTTTGAATATGAACCACCGCAGGAGTTACCGCTCCTGCCGCCTGCACAAAATCAACGTCTCCTGCAGAGGAAATGCTAACCGGATTATTTGCAAAGTAGACCTTTTGTCTTTCTTCTAAACTTAAACTATCGGCGTATTTATTTTCGATTAGTTTATAACCGCCAATAGCAACTGCACCACCTATCATTGCAGTTAAAAGAGTTATACCTATTTTTTTCATATAATTTGTAATTTACTTTACCTGTCAAAATTAATACCAATCAAACGTAGGAGTCAAGCAGCCTATACTTAACTTTTGTTAAAATTTGTTAAATTGAATTTTTGTATCACCACTTGTGAACATCAGTAACTCAATAGCACAAAATTCCTTCCACAAATTCGTAATCTTGTAACAATGAAACTACAATTTTATAAATATCAAGGCGCGGGAAATGATTTTATTTTAGTTGATAATCGAAACGGCGTTTTAGACCACCAAAAGCCCGAAATGTTGGCTAAATTATGCGATAGAAGATTTGGTATCGGCGCTGATGGAATCATGTTTATTCAAAACGCAGATGGATTTGACTTTGAAATGATCTACTATAATGCCGATGGCAAGCCTAGCAGCATGTGTGGTAACGGGGGCAGGTGTATTGTAGCTTTCGCGAAGTTTTTAAATATCATTAAAACGGAAACAAACTTTCTGGCAGTTGACGGTTGGCATTATGCCAAAATTTCAGATACTGGCGACTGGGTGAGTTTAAGGATGATTGATGTGAAACATATTGATAGGGACGAGGAGGCCTGGATTTTGAATACTGGTTCACCACATTATGTAAAGCTGGTAGCCAATCTATCTAAAATAGACGTTTTCAACGAAGGCAGAGCCATCAGAAACCAGGACAATTACAAGGCTGAAGGTATTAATGTGAATTTTGTTGAAGACTTAAAGAACCACCTGCTTGTACGAACATATGAACGTGGAGTAGAAAATGAGACTTATGCTTGTGGAACCGGAGCTACAGCCGTTGCCCTGGCTATGGCTAAGCATAAAAACCAAATTGGCGAAAATACTAATACCAGAGTGAAGGTATTGGGCGGAGATTTGAATATCCGCTTTAATTATGATGGAAAAGTGTTTAATAATATCTTCTTAGAGGGGCCTGCAAAGTTTGTTTTTGAAGGATTTATGTCAGTTTGATATAAAACCCTATTTTTGCATCCCAATTAGATACTATGCATAGAACTCATACCTGCGGCGAATTAACCATTAATGATCTAGGTAAAAATGTAATTCTGGCTGGCTGGGTGCAGAAGTCGCGCGATTTAGGAGGTATGACCTTTATAGATATGCGTGACCGCTATGGCATCACTCAGCTTCTAATCAATTTGGATGAGAACGATGTATTAAGCGAGATAGCAAGAGACCTTTCACGTGAATATGTAATTAAAGCCACCGGAAAAGTAGTAGAACGTTCTAGTAAAAACCCTAAAATTCCTACCGGGGATATCGAGATCAAGGTATCGTCTATTGAAATATTAAATGAAGCAAAACTTCCTCCGTTCTTAATCGAAGACGAAACAGATGGCGGTGATGAGCTAAGAATGAAATATCGTTACTTAGATCTACGCCGCAATCCGGTAAGAAATAACTTGATTCTTCGCCATAGAATGGCTCAGGAAATCAGAAAATATTTAGACGATCAGAATTTTCTTGAGGTAGAAACCCCTGTACTTATAAAATCAACTCCCGAAGGTGCCCGCGATTTCGTGGTCCCAAGCCGCATGAATCCAGGTGAGTTTTACGCACTTCCTCAGTCGCCACAAACCTTTAAGCAATTATTAATGGTATCCGGCTTCGACCGATATTTTCAAATAGTAAAATGCTTCCGCGATGAAGATTTACGTGCTGATCGTCAGCCCGAATTTACGCAGATAGACTGTGAAATGGCGTTCATTGAGCAGGAGGATATTCTGAACTTATTTGAAGGTTTGATTAATCATCTATTCAAAAAAGTTAAGGGCGTTGATATAGGCGAGGTTCCGCGCATGGATTATACAGATGCTATGCGTCTATATGGTTCAGACAAACCAGATACCCGCTTCGAAATGCAGTTTGTAGAGCTGAACGAAGTTGTTAAGGGGGCAGGATTTCCGGTATTTGACAATGCCGAACTTGTTGTAGGAATCAAGGCTAAAGGTTGCGCAGAATATACGCGTAAACAACTTGATGAATTAACCGACTTTATAAAACGTCCTCAAATCGGCGCTACGGGACTGATCTATATGCGACATAACGCAGATGGAACTCTAAAATCGTCGGTAGATAAATTCTATAATGAAGATGCCCTTAAAGAATGGTCCAAAGCATTCCAAACACAGCCAGGTGATTTAGTTCTGGTTATGGCCGGAACCACAGATAAAGTTCGCAAGCAATTGAACGAGCTTCGCTTGGAAATGGGTACCCGCTTAGGCTTACGCGATAAAAATAAATTTTCTCCGCTTTGGGTTGTTGACTTTCCACTACTGGAGTGGGATGAAGAACATAGTCGTTACCACGCCATGCATCATCCGTTTACTTCACCTAAACCTGAAGATATTGCTTTACTCGATACAAAACCAGGGGAAGTTAGAGCCAACGCTTATGATATGGTAATTAACGGAACCGAAATTGGTGGCGGATCAATCCGTATCCACGATAGAGGCTTGCAAAGCTTAATGTTTAAGCATCTTGGATTTAGTGCTGAAGAGGCTCAAAAACAGTTTGGCTTTTTAATGGAAGCGTTTGAATTTGGCGCTCCCCCGCATGGCGGAATTGCCTTTGGCTTCGACCGCTTGGTATCAATCTTTGCAGGACTGGATTCTATAAGGGATGTAATCGCCTTCCCAAAGAATAATTCGGGTAAGGATGTGATGATTGATTCACCTTCTACGATATCTGATGAGCAGTTGAAGGAGTTGAGTATTAAGACTACGGTTTAATATAAGTCCTCGGATGATTCTTTGGAATCTGCCTGAGTCATCCGATGACTTATTTAGGCCTTCTGACTTTTTAAGATATCTCTTATTTCACTTAAAAGCACCTCTTCCTTACCAGGAACAACCGCTACCTCTACAACCTCTTCCTTTCTCTTCAATGAATTGAGAAACTTGATTATTAGAAAGATGCAAAATGCAACGATTATAAATTGAATCAGCGCATTGATGAAATTTCCGTACCGAATCGATACTTCGGCTATTTTATTCACCGTGTCTTCAGGTTTGAGGATTATTTTCTTATCTGCAAAATCAACCCCACCCATGATGTAGCCCAGCGGCGGCATAATAATATCATCTACCAGAGAAGTGACTATTCTGCCAAAAGCAGCACCAATAATTACACCGACCGCAAGATCCATTACATTGCCACGAATTGCGAATTCTTTAAACTCTTTGAGGATAACCATTGGATTTTAATTATTAGATTCTGGTCTAATCTAGGAAATCTAAATGAAAGACATAAAAAAACCTCCGCTTGGGAGGCTTGTATTTACAGTGCTTTACGAAGTCGGATTATGCCGACCCAATGCATAAACTTCATTACCGGATAAACTGGATCGAATTCAAACCAGCGTTTTGCAAAATTCGGACTGTTGGGATGCATGTGGTGATTGTTTTGAAATAACTCCCCTAGCATGAAAAAGTCGAATGGTGTGGTATTTTTTGAATGATCACCGTTATCGAAGTTGGAGTAACCATATTTATGGCCGCACCAGTTAACGAGTGCACCATGCAGTGGTCCCATTACAAAATGGATAGGCAATAGTAAAAACATCCACCAATGCTCGGCAAATTGGATATAGAATGCTATGTAGAAAATAATGAAGCCAATACGGGATACTAAAGATGACGCCATAATATCAACGGTTCTCCATTCGGGATAATTTCCTTTAAAGCGAGTTTCGGGTTCTTTATTAAAATTCACATAATCCTGAAAAATAACTTTCGTAGCCCACATCATTTGGAACACGTCTCTAAAGAAGTGTGGAGAATGAGGGTCTTTCTCGGTATCGCTATAAGCGTGATGCATACGGTGAAGTATGGCATATGCTCTCGGATTTAAGAATGATGCCCCCTGGAAAACCCATGTCATAATATAAAATACACGTTCCCAAAACTTGTTTGTAGTGAACATTTTGTGAGATGCGTAACGATGAAGGAAAAAAGTCTGAAAGAATAACGACAGGAACCAGTGGCAAAGGAAAAAGATAAGAATTATCACAATCAAGAATTAGTAAGTATGTAAATTATAAGCTGTTTGTATGTCAGCTTGATTTTAACACAAAAATAGGATTCTTGGTTTATTTTAAATTGATAATTCAAATTAATGACTTTGAGAGGATAAGGGATTGGAACGCAGACAGCGTTCTAAGCGCTGTCTGCGTTATCTTCGCTTTCAACCTACGAAGGACGAGCCCGGCATCCTAAACCCGATTGCCATGGAAATCCCGGAATGATGCAGCCTTCTTCGGGCTGCGGAATGAGGATTTGGAACAAAAGCGGGGCTACATTTCGAACGAAGAAGCAACCAGCTTTTCAAAAAGCCGTCACCGGTAAACTTCTCCGGATATTCTTGTAACTTTTTTTCAAGCCCACACTTTGCCGTTTAAATAATTCGCCCTATCTTTGCAATCCCATTTTAGGGGCATAATATATTTTTAATTAATTTAATATCAAGCAAGTGAATACGTTAAGTTACAAAACTGTCTCTGCTAACAATAAGACCGTCGACAAACAATGGATAGTTGTTGACGCTGAAGGCGAGATTTTGGGGCGCTTATCTTCTAAAATCGCTATGGTGATTAGAGGAAAGAATAAAGCATCGTACACCCCACACGTAGACTGCGGAGATAACGTGATTGTTATCAATGCAGACAAAGTTAAACTGACCGGTAACAAAATGGGCGACAAAACCTATGTGCGTTACACAGGCTATCCAGGCGGTCAGCGTTTCATTTCTCCGAAAGAGTTATTAGCGAAACATCCGGAGCGTATAGTTGAGAAAGCTGTACGTGGTATGTTACCTAAAAATCGTTTGGGACGTGCGTTGTACAAAAATTTACATGTGTATGCGGGTGGCGAACATCCTCATGCTGCACAGAGTCCAAAAGCAATTAAACTTTAATTAAGAGAAAGAAATGTCAACAACTAACACTTCAGGCAGAAGAAAAACAGCAGTTGCCCGTATCTATCTTAAAGATGGTAACGGCGGCATTACCGTAAATGGTAAAGATTACAAAGAGTACTTCCCAACCCTTCCACTTCAATTCATCGTTACTCAGTCTACAGAAGTTTCTGGTTCTACCGGAAAATTCGATGTTACAGTAAACGTAAATGGTGGTGGTGTTAAAGGACAGGCGGAAGCAGTTCGTTTAGCAATTGCAAAAGCTATTGTGGAATTAGATCCGGAAACAAAACCTTCATTGAGAGCTAAAGGCTTAGTAACTCGTGACATGCGTATGGTTGAGCGTAAAAAACCAGGTCGCAAGAAAGCCCGTAAGAAATTTCAATTTAGTAAACGTTAATCTCAGGAGGATCACACAATGGCAAGAACTACATATCAGGATTTATTGGATGCAGGTGTACACTTTGGTCACCTTACCCGCAAATGGGATCCAAAAATGTCTCAGTACATTTTCATGGAGCGTAATGGCATCCACATTATAGATTTAAATAAAACTTTAACAAAATTAGAAGAAGCTGCTGCTGCGATTAAACAAATCGTTAAATCTGGCCGTAAAGTGTTATTCGTAGCTACGAAAAAACAAGCTAAGGATATCGTTGCTGCTCAGGCTGCTTCAGTAAACATGCCTTTCGTAACCGAGCGTTGGTTAGGTGGTATGTTAACTAACTTCGCAACTGTACGTAAGTCGATCAAAAAGATGTCTAACATCGACAAGATGACTAAAGACGGAACTTACGATGTACTTTCTAAAAAAGAAAAATTAATGATTCAGCGTGAGCGTATCAAGTTAGAAACGCTTTTAGGAGGTATTGCTGATTTGAACCGTCTTCCAGCTGCATTATTCCTTATTGATGTTAAGAAAGAGCACATCGCTGTTTCTGAAGCGTTAAAATTGAACGTACCTACTTTCGCAATGGTAGATACAAACTCTGACCCATCAAATATCGATTTCCCTATTCCGGCTAATGATGATGCTACGAAATCAATTCAATTGATTACTGACATTATTATCAAAGCTGTTCAGGAAGGTTTGGATGAGCGTAAACGCGAAAAAGAAGAGGAGACTGAAAAAGAAGCTGCGGCTGCTAAAGCGAAAGCTGATGCTCCGGAAGCTGCTGAGGCTCCTGCCCGTCGCGAGCGTAAAGCTGCTGCTCCTGTAGAAGTTGAAGCTGAAGTTGCTGCTGAAGCAGGAACGGATGCGCCAGCTGCTAGCGCGGAGTAGAGCCCCTCAATCCCCTAAAGGGGAAGCTCAATTAAAGTAAAAACAAAAAATTTCATAACACTCAAGCCTCCGCCAACCGGCGGAGGTTTGAGTTAAATACAAACAGAACATGTCTACAGTACAAATCTCTGCCTCAGACGTAAATAAACTGCGCCAACAAACAGGTGCAGGTATGATGGATTGCAAAAAAGCTTTGACAGAAGCTAATGGCGATTTCGAAGCTGCTATCGATTACCTTCGTAAGAAAGGTGCTAAAGTTGCGGCTAGTCGTCAGGACCGTGAATCTAACGAAGGTGTAGTTATCTCTAAAACTACTGCTGATGGTAAACGCGGAATTATTGTTGAAGTAAATTGCGAAACAGATTTCGTAGCTAAGAACGCTGACTTTATTGCTTTTGCAAACAGTCTTGCTCAATTAGCAATTGATAAAAATGTAACGTCAGCCGAAGAGCTTACAGGTTTAGATCTTAACGGAACTAAAGTTGCTGATGCATTAATTGACCAAACTGGCAAAATCGGTGAGAAAATTGGTGTTTCTAAATTTGAAACTATTTCTGGCGAGAAAGTTATCGCTTATATTCACGGCAACTACCGTTTAGGTGTACTAGTTGCTTTAAGTGCTGATGCTGCTGAAGCTGATGCTGCTGGTAAAGATGTTGCAATGCAAATTGCAGCAATGAACCCAGTTGCTTTAGATAAAGGTGATGTTGATGCTAAAACTATCGAGCGTGAACTAGAGATTGCAAAAGATCAGATTCGTGCTGAAGGTAAGCCAGAAGAAATGGTTGAAAAAATTGCTGCTGGTAAATTGAACAAATTTTACAAAGATTCTACTTTGTTAAATCAGGAATTTGTGAAAGACTCTTCTAAAACAGTTGCTCAGTTTTTAAATGGTGTTCAAAGTGGATTGACTGTGACTGCGTTTAAGCGTGTGCAGTTAGGAGCTTAGTTAGTTTACTAAGGAATTGGTGATTGGTTAGATAGTCAATTGCCGAATAAATATAATCCTTGTCGGAAACGGCAGGGATTTTTTATTCGATAGGATTACTGAAAACTTCTTCAAGGCTCAGCGTGAAGCCAGGCAAAATGGGTGTTGTTACCTCATCTCCAACGGTTAGCAAACGATCGGCAAGATACTTTCCATCATCATTAAGCACATATTTCAGAAAGGTGTGTTCATCTGGATGAATGATCCAATATTCTTTAACTAAGGCCTCTTCATAAACTTCAAATTTATTCTGAAGCTCTTTTTTATTATTTCCTGGTGAAAGAATTTCGATTACAATATCGGGTGCGCCAATACAACCTCTCCTATCAACTTTAGCAGGATCACAAATAACGCATATATCGGGTTGTACAACGGTTGAAATAGTTTTATCTTCTAATGACTTCCGCGTTAAGCGAACATCAAAAGGCGCTGAAAATACCGCATATGACTGCTTTTTTAAAAAATTATATAATTCATTAAATACAGCCCCAGATACACGCTGATGATAGGTATTTGGCGCAGGAGTCATTTTGAAAATCTTCCCTTTAATTAATTCAACACGCTCATCAAATTGCCATTTTAAATAATCTTCATAAGAGTAGGTCTTATTTACGTCTAAGTCTGATAATTGCATAATCTTAGTATGGAGCGTAATCAAAAATAGTAAATAGTTTGTATAAAGGTTTTGTTTCCATTCGCAACACAAACGACTATTTAACCAATGACTATTTAACTAACGCACTAATTTGCTAAATTCGCCCAAATATTCTCATAGATGAAATACAAACGAATCCTCCTTAAATTAAGCGGAGAATCTTTAATGGGCGAGAAACAATACGGTATCGACAGCGATCGTGTATTACAATATGCCCAGGATATCAAGGCTGTTCATGATACAGGTTTGGAAATAGCCATAGTGATTGGAGGCGGAAATATTTTTAGAGGTTTAAGTGCAGAAAAAGGCGGAATGGACCGTGTGCAGGCTGATTATATGGGCATGTTAGCAACCGTAATTAACAGTATGGCTTTGCAGGATGCACTGGAAAAAACCGGTGTGAAAACCCGTTTGATGACAGCCATAAAAATGGAGCAAATTTGCGAGCCATTTATCAGGAGAAGAGCGGTTAGGCATCTTGAAAAAAGAAGAATTGTAATTTTTGGTGCAGGAACCGGGAACCCGTATTTTACAACTGATACGGCTGCTTCTCTTCGGGCTATCGAAATTCAGGCTGATGCCGTTCTAAAGGGAACACGCGTTGATGGTATTTACACTGCCGATCCTGAAAAGGATTCTACAGCGACCAAGTATGAAAACATTACTTTCCAGGAGGTTTATGATAATAATTTAAACGTAATGGACATGACCGCGTTTACTTTGTGCCAGGAAAATAAACTTCCAATTATTGTTTTCGATATGAATAAATCTGGCAATTTCATGCGGATTGCAGAAGGCGATTCTATTGGTACATTAGTAAAAGGATAGTTTTTATGATCTCATATACTGAACAATGAATGAACTTATAAAAAAACAACTTAGCGACGCTAAGACTTCAATGGATAAAGCTATTGAGCACTGCGATGCCGAACTATTAAAAATACGTGCCGGAAAGGCTTCTTCAGCGATGCTTGATGGCATCACCATTGATTATTACGGCACTCAAACTGCATTACAACAAGTATGTGGTATTTCTACACCTGATGCCAGAACTCTTGTAGCTCAACCTTGGGAAAAACACATGATTGGCCCTATAGAAAAAGCTATCATTGATTCTAATGTGGGATTAAATCCGCAAAATGATGGGATCGTAATCCGGATGAACGTACCCCCGCTAACAGAAGAGCGCCGTAGGGATCTTTTTAAGAAAGCAAAGGAGGAAGCCGAGAGAGGCCGTATCACCATTCGTAATATCCGCAAAGATATTAACGGAAAAATTCAGCGCTTAAAATCTGACGGTGTATCTGAAGATGAAATCAAAACCGGCGAAGGAGAAGTTCAGAAATTAACAGATAGCTATATTGTTAAGATCGATAAACTAGTCGAGCTGAAAGAGAAGGATATTATGACAGTTTAATCATTAGCGTTGTTTTGAGCCGTGAAAGCATAGATTATATCTATGATTACCTATGGCAACTCAAGTAATGATTGTATTTAATTTAAAAGTCAAAATAAAGGGAATGAGTTTGTTAGCTTATTCCCTTTATTAGTTTTGTGGAAACATGAAGATATTATTAGAATACTTAAAGAAGTATAAGAGCTTATTAGTGCTGGCATTATTCCTTGCTGCTATAAATCAAATCTTCTCTTTGCTCGATCCCTGGATCTTCCGAAAAATCATAGATACGTATGTAACTCATTATAAAGATTACAGTACCGAAGAGTTTTTTAAGGGTGCCGGCTTGCTAATTCTCGCGGCGATGGGCGTAGCAATGGTATCCAGAATCGCTAAGAACTTTCAGGATTATTATGTAAATGTAATTACACAGAGATTGGGTGCCCAGATCTATTCTGATGGACTTGCCCACTCTCTCGATCTGCCCTATTCTGTCTTTGAAGATCAGCGCAGCGGAGAAACGTTAGGGATCCTTCAGAAAGTACGTACGGACTCGGAAAAACTGATTACCGCTTTTATAAATATCCTCTTTACATCTTTAGTGGGTATCACTTTCGTGTTTATTTATGCCATTAATATTCACTGGTCCATCGCGGTAGTTTATCTTTCTGTTATTCCAATCCTGGGCACAATTAGTTCAGTGTTAAGCAAAAGAATAAAAACAGTTCAAAAGACAATTGTGCAGGAAACAACTGCATTAGCCGGTTCTACTACCGAATCTTTACGAAATATTGAATTGGTTAAAAGCTTGGGACTTTCTGCTCAGGAAATTAAGCGACTAAACAACACGACTGATAAAATCTTAAAACTTGAACTAAAGAAGGTTAAATATGTTCGCAGCCTGAGCTTTGTTCAAGGTACACTTGTGAATTTACTGAGAAATGGGATTTTACTTTTAATGCTGTACCTTATTTATGCCGGCAAGATTAGTGTAGGAGAGTTCTTCTCCTTATTCATATATTCTTTTTTCATTTTCGGGCCTTTGCAGGAGTTGGGTAATATCATTAACATTTACCGTGAAACTGAAGTCTCTCTGGATAATTTCAGTGCTATAATGAATATTCCAAAGGAGAAGAAACCTGATAATCCGAAAATCATCAGTCGAATTACTAACCTCAAGTTTGATAACGTCACTTTTAAACACCAGTCGGCAAATAGAAATGCTCTGAACAATATATCTTTCGATACGAATGTAGGCGAGACAATTGCCTTTGTTGGTCCATCAGGTTCGGGCAAAACTACTTTGGTGAAGCTACTTGTTGGATTATACCAACCTCTAGAGGGAAATGTGCTCTACAACGATTCACCTTATTCTGATATTGACCTGGATCAATTACGTGAGCGCATTGGATTTGTAACCCAGGATACCCAACTTTTTTCGGGGACTATTCGCGAGAATTTATTATTTGTTCGCCCTAAAGCGACTGATGAGGAATGTATCGATGTTTTGCATAAAGCAGCTTGTCACTCACTTCTAGCTAGAGCGGCGAAAGGTTTAGACACAGTTATAGGTGAAGCTGGCGTTAAGGTTTCCGGTGGTGAAAAGCAGCGGTTATCAATCGCGCGTGCTTTACTTAGACAGCCAAATATTTTGGTGTTTGATGAAGCGACATCTTCTTTAGATTCTATTACCGAAGAAGAAATTACTCGGACAATTCGCGATGTTTCGAATATGGACAATCACATTACTATTTTAATTGCACACCGCCTTTCAACAATTATGCACGCCGATAAAATTTTCGTTTTAGAGCGGGGACAGATCATTGAATCTGGAAAGCATGCTGAACTCTTAGAGGAAAAGGGGTTGTATTTTGCAATGTGGAGGCAGCAGATTGGAGAAAAGCAGGTGTTTGAAATTGGGTAGGTAAACCTTAGCTATAGCGAGTTTCGCTATTATTGTAATAGTTACAACGCTGACAGGGATCAAACCCCGTCCGCGTTTTTACATTTAAGTGTTTGAAAACCACGGATCTTACAGCTAACATAACTTCATATTATTACCTTTATTAGAAATTTGCACTTATGAAACTAAACCTATACCTACTTACCATCCTCACTTTTTTATCAGTACAAGCATTTAGCCAGGACAAAATCTACAAAAAAAATGGTGAGGTAGTCGAAGCCAAAATTGTTGAAGTGCTTGAAGGAGAAATTAAATACAAACTCTTTTTCGATCAGAACGGGCCTTTGTACACAGTCGATAAAGACCGGTTAACTAAAATCATTTACCAAACTGGACGCGAAGAAGCCTTTACAGGCAGCTTAAGAGATGCGGCCTTATATGCCGATCAAAGCAGGAAGGCTATAAAACTAAATTTTTTATCTCCGCTGGCAGGTTATACTCAACTTAGCTATGAACAAAATGTTAAACCTGGCCGTAGCTATGAACTTACCTTGGGGATTATAGGCTTGGGTAAACGCCAGAAAGTAGATAGTTATGAAACTAATACTGACGGCTCAGCTGATTTTTACCGAAATGCGGGCGGCGCATTTTTAGGAGCCGGCTATAAGTTTATCAAACTTCCTAATTTTGTTAGAAATGGGGACAAATACAGTCACATTTTACAAGGACTTTATGCTAAACCCGAAATCATGCTGGGGGCTTATAGTCAGAATAAATCGCCACGATACCTTAACTCAAGCCGCAATACAGAGAAAGAAACTGTCGCTTTTGGAGCGGTGATAATTAACCTTGGTAAGCAATGGGTATTAGGCGATGCATTTATTCTGGATTTTTATGGTGGCCTAGGATACGCTTTAGATAATCAGAGCACTGATGAACTTTTTGACAACTACGGCGGTAATCATTTCGGGATAATTGCAGCGGGCGATAGCGGTCTAGGTTTTAGCGGAGGCTTTAAAATTGGGATGTTATTAGATAAGAAGAAAAAGAAGTAGGCCGGTTATAGTACGAAGTATATGTAAGCAGAGTCTCTTGCAGACGACGTTGCGCTAATTTATAATTATGAATTTATTACTATTTCTTAATATAGGTACACCTGAATTAATCCTGCTAACTCTCGTATTTCTAATCCCTTTGTTCTGTATAGTGGATATTGCACGATCGGATTTTAAGGATAGTAGCACTAAGGTTGTCTGGGTTCTAGTGGTAATTTTTGTTCCGCTAGGTTCACTAATATACCTGATTTTTGGGAGGCCAAAAAGGGTAACGGGATAAAATATAAGGTATAACCTTGAGCTGATAACAAAAATACATTCAACGAAAAGCCCCGCCATTTCTGGCAGGGCTTTCACTTTTAGTGTCTAGCGTTATTCTTACGAGCATCCGCCCTGCGTACCGCAGTTTAAACATTTATAACAAGTTCCGGAACGAACCATAATATGTCCGCAATTACCGCAAGCCGGTGCGTCAGACTGACCGCCACCTGAGATATCAAGAACTGGTTTTAAAACTTTGTCACCAGAAACTTTATCCGACTTAACCTCAGTGAAATTGTTTTCATTGGGATTTTTATCGGAGTCCTGCATTTGTGGGTTTCCGATAACCGCATTCTGCTCAGTGATCACATGTACTAAATCGGTGCGATTTAGATACTCATAACCTAATAATCTAAAGATATAATCAATTATTGATGTAGAGCTCTTGATATTATCATGACCAGACACCATACCTGACGGCTCGAAACGAGTGAAAGTAAATTTATCAACAAACTCTTCAAGCGGAACACCATATTGCAAGCCCACAGAAATTGCGATAGCAAAACAGTTCATTAACGAGCGGAAGGTAGCGCCCTCTTTGTGCATATCCACAAAGATTTCCCCTAAAGTTCCGTCTTCGTATTCTCCTGTACGAACGAATACTGTTTGTCCGCCAACGGCTGCTTTTTGAGTAAATCCACCGCGTTTAGACGGTAAGTTTTTACGTTCAACTACAGATGATAACTGGCGTTTAAATTTAGTATCAGTTGATCTTTCCAGGATGGCACGAGCAGCTTCCAAAACTTGTTCAGCAGTAAGGTCGCTTAGTTTAACGTTAGCCGCTTCACCCAAAACTTCTTCAATTGCATCCAATTTATCTTCTTTTGAATCAGCGGATTTGGTGGAAAGTGGCTGAGATAATTTACAACCATCGCGGTAAAGCGCATTTGCTTTCAAAGCTAATTTCCACGATAACTCGTAGCACTCTTTAATTTCTTCAACTGTAGCTTCATTTGGAAGGTTGATAGTTTTAGAGATTGCACCTGACAAGAAAGGCTGAGCTGCTGCCATCATTTTGATGTGGCCACTTGCATGGATGTAGCGTTGTCCTTTTGAACCGCATTTATTTGCACAATCAAAAATCGGATAGTGCTCTTCTTTTAAATATGGGGCACCCTCAATCGTCATGGTTCCGCAAATGAATTCATTTGCTTCAGCTATTTGCTGACGGTTAAATCCTAATGCACGAAGCATGTTGAAATCAGCAGAATTGTATTGCTCCGGCTTAAAGCCTAAACGTTTTAAGCACTCCTCACCTAAAGACCATTGATTAAATACAAAGCCAATCTCAAAAGCTGCAAAAAGGGATTTTTCAACTTTCTCTAACTCATCCTGAGTAAATCCTTTCGCCGCAAGGCTATCGAAGTTAATATGTGGAGCTCCTTTTAGCGTAGCAGCACCTTTGGCATAATTTACAATCGCTTCAATTTCGTGCTCTTTATAGCCTTGGTTACGCAAAGAGGATGGAACACCCTGATTGATAATTTTGAAATAACCACCGCCAGATAATTTCTTGAACTTCACAAGAGCAAAGTCGGGCTCAATACCGGTTGTATCACAATCCATTACCAAGCCGATTGTTCCTGTTGGAGCAATAACGGTAGTTTGAGCATTGCGGTAGCCATATTTCTCACCTAACTCCACTGCTTTATCCCATGAGTTGCAGGCAGCAGAAAGTAAGTAATCGGGGCAATGTTTTTGGTCGATTCCGGGAGGGGCAATTTCTAATCCCTCGTAAGCATCGGTATTGTATGCGGCATAACGGTGGTTGCGCATTACGCGTAGCATGTGTTTCTTATTCTCTTCGTAACGTGTGAAGGTTCCGAGTTCCTTAGCCATCTCAGCTGAAGTAGCATAAGCTGTACCTGTCATAATAGCTGTAATAGCTCCGCCAATCGCACGGGCTTTTTCACTATCGTAAGGGATACCAGAAACCATCAGCATCGAACCAAGGTTAGCGTATCCTAAACCCAGTGTGCGGTAATCATAAGATAATTGAGCAACTTCTTTAGACGGGAACTGAGCCATTAAAACAGAAATTTCAAGCACTACAGTCCAAACGCGGCAGGCATGTTCAAAACCTTTGACATCGAATACAAATGTTTCTGGGTCGTAGAAGTGTGCAAGGTTGATAGAAGCAAGGTTACAAGCCGTATTATCTAAAAACATGTACTCTGAACATGGATTTGATGCATTGATGCGCCCACCTTCAGGACAGGTATGCCACTCGTTAATTGTTGTATCGTATTGAACACCTGGATCGGCGCAAGCCCATGCCGCAAATGCAATATCCTGCCAAAGTTTTTCAGATGAAATTGACTTAACAACCTTTCCGTTAGTACGGCCAATCAAATCCCATTCTTTACCGCTTTCAAGTGCTCTAAAGAATGAGTTTGGAATACGAACCGAGTTGTTAGAGTTTTGACCAGCTACGGTGCGATAAGCTTCGCCTTCATAATCTGAAGAATAACCAGCAGCAATTAAAGCAGCAACTTTACGCTCTTCTTCTACTTTCCAGTTTACAAATCCTTCAATTTCGGGATGTTCAAGGTCTAAACAAACCATTTTAGCAGCACGACGGGTTGTACCACCAGATTTGATTGCTCCGGCAGCACGGTCACCGATTTTAAGGAACGACATCAATCCTGATGAATAACCTCCACCAGACAATTTTTCGTTTTCTCCGCGAATAGCTGAGAAATTCGTTCCTACACCAGAACCATATTTGAAGATACGCGCTTCACGAACCCAAAGGTCCATGATACCGCCATCATTCACTAAATCATCACTTACAGAAAGGATAAAACAAGCGTGAGGCTGAGGACGCTCGTAAGCAGAAGTAGACTTGCTTAGCACCTCTGTTTCCGGATCAACAAAATAATGGCCTTGTGGCTTACCTGTAATGCCATAAGAACTATGCAATCCGGTATTGAACCATTGCGGCGAGTTCGGGGCTGCTAACTGACCAACAATCGTGTAAACTAATTCGTCATAGAAAATGTCAGCATCTTTTGTCGAAGCAAAGTATCCGTAACGCTCTCCCCAGCTTTTCCAACAATGCGCCATACGGTGGGCAACCTGTTTAACGCTTTTTTCAGAACCTGTAGTTCCGTCGGGTTGAGGAACACCCGCTTTACGAAAATATTTCTGGGCAAGAATATCGGTTGCAACCTGGCTCCACGTTCCGGGTACTTCAACATCGTTCATTTCGAACACGGCATCGCCGGCTGGATTTCTGATTACCGATGAACGTTTCTCGTACTGAAACAAATCATAAACATTAACGCCCTCCTTAGTGAAGTAACGTTGGAATCCTAAGCCTTTTCCGGTTCCCTTTTTGGTTGCATTGGTTTTGCCCATCTCTGTAAATTTATTGGTTGATTACTAAACTGTTTTCCTCATCAAAAAACTATAAGGAGTTTTTATCAAATTTATCTTTATACCATACTCAACTGAATTTGACTTTTCCACAGTTTCTTGGTGTACCTGCACCTGCGCTAGGCTATTCTACATAAACCAATGATTTCAAGATATTTACTATGTGGATAACTTCAAAAAACTGCCTTTTATTGCATTTTAGAATACACTATAAACTAATAAGCCAACACCTATCAAGTTGTTTATTTTTTGAGGGAATAAGGTATGGTTGGGTAGAGATTTAAAGCATCGGAGATTACACATCCGACGAGCTTGGGGTAATTGATCTCAGCAATTCAGTCAGCCTAGGCAGTAATTCAAACTCTTCTTTTATATTTATCAATAATTTAAGGAACATGTAAACCTCTTACCTTAATTAAAATGAGTCGTATAATACCGCACAGATACCGGGTGCTTGCTCTGCTTTGCTCGCTCACCACACTAACCTATCTGGATCGCATTTGTATTTCTATTGTAGGGGTAAGAGTAAAAACAGAGTTTGGTTTAAACAACGAGCAATTCGGGTGGGTACTTGCCTCTTTTTCTTTAGCCTATGCACTCTTTGAAATTCCCTCGGGCATCTTAGGTGATCGAATCGGGCCAAGATTGGTGTTAATTCGAATTGTTTTATGGTGGTCTTTATTTACGGCTTTAACCGGATTTGCTACCGGATTAGTCTCCTTGATTATTTTACGTTTTTTGTTTGGCATGGGAGAATCCGGTACTTATCCTAATGCTATGATTGTAATGTCGCGTTGGTTTCCTCTTCAAGAGATGGGACGGTCATTAACCTGGGTGGGTATAGGTTCGCAGATCGGATCCGCTATTGCGCCGCTGATTATTGTGCCTCTTGCAGTAGCCTATGGATGGCGCATGCCATTTTATGTGAACGCCGCCGTTGGGGTAATATGGGTTGCAGTATGTTACGTGTGGTTTAGAGATACACCAGGACAAATGAAAGGGATTGATGCAAAAGAGGTTTCTTATATAGAAAGCAACAGACGGTTTTCTGCCGGGCATCATTCTATTTCATGGAAGATAATTTTAAAAAACAGAAATCTGTGGGCCCTCATGCTAATGTACTTCTGCTGTCAATGGGCTAATTATTTTTTTGTAGCGTGGATGCCTGTTTATTTACAGGAAGGCAGAAGCCTATCAGAAAACGAGATGAAGTCTGTTGTATTTATTTTATTTCTGACAGGTATAGTCGGATTTTTGATTGGCGGGTTTGTAGGCGACCTGCTTGTAAAAAAGAAAGGCCT
>DASWMZ010000055.1:0-2048 GCA_036399495.1 Pedobacter sp. | reverse complement strand
AAGTAATATTCGTAGTAAGACGCAAGTTAAGCTCAGGGGAACAATTCAGCATCCGTTCTGCATACCTAAAATATTTAGGATACTCAGAAGAATAGTAATGTTGAATAATAGGTAAACAACGTCTCCTAGCAATAAGCAAACGCTTGTATTTATCGGCATTACAGAATGAATGATGAGGAAATATCATTGCTCAACTTTTAAGTAATTAGACCGTGGTCAGGTAAAGTAACTGTTTTTATGGGAATTTAGCCCTTAAAAGGCAGTAGTTATTCTGTATCAGATGTTGATACAAAACGGTGAAACCTATATAGGGTAGTACCTAATAAACAGGAGTGTGACAGTTATTGCTTTATTCTCAAGTAAAAGGACTGCGCGCGTGCGTGATACAGGATGAAGCAGGATTTGTCAAGAATATGCTCATAGGCACCCTTGAACCTCCCCAGACACACCACCCCTCGCAAGCTCGGGGTATCTCTGCCTGGACAGCTCTTAGGACTAGCTTAGCTTAGCCGCTAGTTGAGTTGTCCAGGGCTAAAGCTGCCGAGGCTGGCTCAAGATTAGCGATGGGTTATGTCTTGGTCGGACACAGCGAGCTAAAGGCTCATCAAAAGGGGGAATTTTTGAGGATGAGACACGGTAACTGTAGTTTCCTTATGAAAGTCCGATTCCTTGTCTAAAGCAATCCTGTAGTCGTTCTGAGCGCTACCAAATTCGTCATGTTCTGACCCTGGGCTTAAAAATGCTACAGCTTCCATAAGTCTACTTTGGTACTCATGACCGTTTCCATAAACGGATGATGGCTGATTGCAGTTACCAATCGCGATCGGTGCTGGATTGTGATAATGCCGTTTCCATAAGCGGTGAGGACTGCTTGCCAACCATTTCCATAAGTGGCTATCAAATGCTAGGCACGCATAAAAGTGTAAGACGTTGTAAGACAGTGTAGACAGTGTAGACAGTGTAGACAATAAATTATTACCAGAATTTAGCGATCGGTAATCGTGGGCCGGGGGGACAGCTAAGCGTGGCACGTCCCCCCGGCCGCGGAGCGAGGTGCGCCGCAGGCCCGCAAGGTGAAAAATAACCGGGTCGAGTGATACCCGGTGATACCCGGTTAACATCCCACAAAAACACAAAACATGATATACTATCAAGTTTCAAAAATCCCCACCCAAAACTAAGCAACTGGCAAAAATTTTGAGTGGCGGGCGTTCTTCCCAAATTGTGGGTTTAACGCAAAAGCTTCGGGAACGTCCGACGCCAAAATTTAACGAAGAGGTTGCCAGTTGCACCGGGCAAATGTGTCCCGTACTTGGTTAATCATCGCCATTTCCATAAATGGAGATGCTTAAGAAACTGCCGTTCCCATAAACTGATTACTGTACTCTGAAAAGAAAGTTGTACACTAGCAAATAAAGTTCTGAGCCTAAAAATTTTGGTGCTCTTCCTGATAAATCTTTAATGTCATATATGCCTTAAATAAAGGATTTTTAAATTTATATCTGAAGTTATTTTTTGTTCCTATTTTTTGAAGAATGTTGCCTTTTTCTGGAGTGCATAATCTGCCTACATGATACTGATAGCTTTTTGGAGGTGTTTTTTCACCTATTATTTTCAACAATGGTTCTTGTAAATCTTTTATTCTAAATGTTCCATGTTCATCCTCTTTTACCAGCGTGCAAGCCTTTACAATATCTTTAAACATATTTTTTTTATTGCTACTTACCGCTCGTTGGTAGCACTCTCTTAGGCTTTCTTGTGCGTTCTGAATAGCTTCATCTATTGCTAAATTAAAGTCTAATTCTGTTATATTTGTCCTTCCTTTTGAAAGTGCCGACTGCGCCGAATATTTACCTAATAAATGAGTATAATGGGCAAACCCTTTTGAAAAAGATATTATCTTGTTTTTAACTGTGTCATCTATACTCATTTCTAATTTCGCAAGCCCTTTATTTAAAATCTCTTCTAATTCGTTTTCCTTCATTTTTTCTAAAAGTATTTGATTTAAGCATCTTTCTATTGATTGATGCTCTCCTATTAAGTCGGTA
>DASWMZ010000054.1:0-22648 GCA_036399495.1 Pedobacter sp. | reverse complement strand
CTTATCGTCCAGGCAAGGCCGGATATAAAGAGTTCAGGGCATTACTTTCTGTACCTTTGATCTTTGATGGGGACAAGGTTTTGCCAGGTTAATAATTATATAATATTACATTCCTACATTATTCCCCAATTTCATTAACTCTTTCCTTCTATTTTTCCTATGACCAGTCTTAAAGAAAAAATATATAAAAACGCTTTTATTTCAGCTTTCGCCGGAGATGAAAGCGGCAGCCGCCAACCACGGCAAACCCCAGATGTGTTTTATAGTAAAGCAATACCTACGCCTGTTAAAAAGCCGGTTCTTTTGGCCTGGTCTGATGATTTGGCAAAGCAGTTAAATATCCAACCACCATCCGACCAATCGGACATTGACATTCTTGGAGGCAACCTAATTACGCCTACAATGTACCCTTACGCGGCTCGTTATGGAGGTCACCAGTTCGGAAACTGGGCCGGGCAGCTAGGTGATGGCCGGGCGATTACGCTTGGTGAATGGGATAATGAGGACAAAAGCTGGGAGTTGCAAATGAAAGGAGCCGGACCAACAGCATATTCCAGGAGAGCTGATGGCCGGGCGGTACTACGTTCATCTGTACGTGAGTACCTGATGAGCGAAGCAATGTTTTACCTGGGTGTGCCAACAACAAGAGCATTGAGCTTGGTTGCCACTGGCGACAATGTTTTAAGAGATATGTTTTACAACGGAAATGCTGCGTATGAACCAGGGGCTATTGTGATGCGTGTTGCTCCCAGCTTTTTACGCTTTGGAAACTTTGAAATATTTGCAGCGACCAACGAAATTGAAAATCTAAAAAAGCTTTGCGACTGGACCATTAAACGCTATTATCCACACCTTACAGGAGAAAATAAAATCATCAGCTGGATAGCAGAAGTTGTAGAGAAAACGGCAAGCTTAATAGTAGAATGGCTTAGGGTTGGTTTTGTTCATGGCGTAATGAACACCGATAATATGTCGATACTGGGTTTAACGATTGATTATGGGCCATTTTCTTTTCTTGATGACTATGATCCGGATTTTACCCCCAACACCACCGATTTGCCTGGCCGTCGGTATGCTTTTGGTAAACAGGCCTCAATAGGATATTGGAACCTTGGCTGCCTGGCAAACGCCATAGCGCCACTTGTTGCCGATCAAAGTAAACTGATTGAAGCGGTTGAAAGCTATGAAGATATATTTTGGTCAAAGTATTATGCGATGATGGGTCGAAAGTTAGGTCTTGATCGTGTAAACGAAAACGACATTTCATTAATCAATAACTTCGAGAAAACACTAGCAGTACTCAAGCCCGATATGACAATCTTTTATCAGCTTCTCGGTAAACTTACTGAAGATTTTGGTTCGGAATTAGCGATTATGAACCATTTTGAAGACAGCTTTTATAGCCAGCCCACGCCCTCGGCAAAGAAAGAGTTCTTTGATTTAATAAAAGCTTATACTTCGCGACTAAAAGAAAACACTTGTTCAAAAGAGGAAACGCAACAGCTAATGAGGGAAAACAATCCTTCGTTTATACTGAGAAACTATTTACTGCATCAAGCCATTGAAGAACTTGAGCGTGGCGAAACTGCCCTTTTCAAAAAATTGCAAAATGCAATTAAAACGCCTTACTCAGAATCTAACGATGAGTTTTTAGTAAAACGGCCTGATTGGGCTAGTCAAAAAGCGGGGTGCTCGATGCTTTCCTGTAGTTCTTGATAAAGCTTTAAAAGAGAAAAGCGCCACAATGGTGCTTTTCTCTTTCACAGGTAGATGAAATATATGTTGAACAATAAGCTGATAGGGTTTATCTCAGCGTACTATTGTTTGTTGAAAATTAACTGATACCTATTATACAGATATTATGCCAATGCTATATTTTTATTTAAAAAGATTTGAGATATAGCTAGAGACCCAATTAAAAATAAATCTAATCCCTAGAGTTATATTCCTGTTATGATTCCTTATTTTTGCACCTCAATTTAAAAGCATGATTACAGTATCAAATCTATCTCTTCGTTACGGAAAACGCACTCTTTTTGAAGAAGTTAACTTAAAGTTTACTCCAGGCAATTGCTACGGTGTGATTGGTGCTAATGGAGCAGGTAAATCAACTTTCTTAAAAATCCTTTCGGGAGAGATTGATCCAAGTAGCGGTTCTGTAAGTTTTACTCCCGGCGAACGGATGGCTGTACTTTCACAAAATCATTATGCTTTTGATGAATACCCGGTTATTGAAACTGTGTTGCAAGGCCATAAGGAGCTATTTAGCGTAATGAAAGAAAAGGACGCTTTGTACGCAAAAGAAGATTTCACCGAAAAAGATGGAGAACGTGCCGGTGAACTTGAAAATGTATTTGCTGAAATGGATGGATGGAATGCCGAGAATAACGCAGCTACCATGCTTAGTAACCTTGGAATTAAAGAAGAATTACATTACAAATTACTTAAAGAGCTTGACGGAAATCAGAAGGTTAGGGTTTTGTTAGCACAGGCGCTTTTCGGTAAACCGGATATTCTTTTACTCGATGAGCCAACCAACGATCTTGACATACAAACCATTGCATGGCTTGAAGATTTTTTGGCAAGCTATGAAGGTATTATCCTCGTTGTATCCCATGATAGACACTTTTTAGATACAGTTTGTACGCATGTGGTAGATATCGATTTCAGCAAGATCACAATCTATACAGGTAATTATACTTTCTGGTATGAGTCAAGTCAGTTAGCTTCGCGCCAGCGATCAGATCAGAATAAAAAATTGGAGGATAAGGTTAAGGAGCTTCAGGAATTTATTCGTCGCTTTAGTGCAAATGCCTCAAAATCGAAACAAGCAACCAGTCGTAAGAAGGCTTTGGATAAAATCAATCTGGAAGAAATTAAGCCATCAAACAGAAAATACCCTGCCATCTTATTTAATCATCAGGGCCGGGAGGCCGGCGATCAAATACTTCAGATTAATAACTTGCGTAAGGAAGCAAACGGCGAGCTTTTGTTTTCAAATATAAACCTGATGGTTAATAAAGGCGACAAAATTGCCATCCTATCAGAAAACAGTTTAGCAACCTCGGCTTTCTACGATATCCTGGCAGGCCGTGATAAAGATTATAAAGGCGATTTTAAATGGGGCGTTACAATCAATATTGCTGATATACCTAATGATAATTCCGCTTACTTCCAGGGTAAAGACGAAAACTTAGTCGATTGGTTAAGAGAATTTTCTTTGGCAGATAAAGATGAACAGTTTATCAGAAGTTTCCTTGGCCGTATGCTTTTCTCTGGAGAAGAGGTTTTAAAGAAATGCTCGGTTTTATCAGGAGGGGAAAAAATGCGTTGTATGTTCTCCCGCATGATGCTTCAGCAAGCTAACGTACTTTTATTCGATGAGCCTACCAATCACCTTGACCTTGAATCGATTACTGCACTGAATAACGGAATGAAAGATTTCAGAGGCGTTATTTTATTCACTTCTCGAGATCACGAATTGACAGAAACGGTGGCGAATCGTATTGTTGAAATTACACCGGGCGGAGTTATCGATAAGTTGATGACTTATGATGAATACATCAACAGCGATGTTGTTAAGCAGCAAAGGGAAGAGCTGTACAGCTTAGCTTAGAGTTTATCTTTCAGAAAAATATCATAAGCAAAGCGTAATAAAGTTCCAAATACCACTAACAGGAATAACATTCGTATAAACCGGTTGCCCTTTAGTAAAGCAAGCTTTGTTCCCAGAAAAGAACCACTGATGTTGAAAACTGCCATTGGTAGTGCATATTGGTATAAAATATTGCCTGTACCCGCAAAATAAATAATAGCCGCCAGGTTGGTGGCTACATTCACATACTTGGCATGAACACTGGCATACAGGAAATCATTTCCAAGGATTCCTATAAAAGCAAGGATTAAAAAAGTACCAGTTCCCGGGCCGATCAAGCCATCATAAAAGCCAATTGCAAAACCCGCCAACGAACCATAAATCAATTGCTGAAAAGCTGAAAAACGGCTTTCACTTTGTGAACCCCAATTTTTACTAGTATAAGTATATACTGCAACGGCTAGAAGTAAGACAAAGATAACCGGCTTAATCTGACTACTGTCTATTATTGTTATTGCGAAAGCGCCCAAAATTGCACCAACAAAAGCCACCGGTAAGATCATTATTAAAACCTTCCAATTTACCTCTACGGATTTAGAATATTGATGAGCCGCAAGTGCTGTCCCCATTATAGAGGGAATTTTTGTAGTACCAAACACCGTGGCTATTGGATATTGGGGCAGTATGATAAGCATCGCCGGGGTTTGAAGTAATCCGCCACCACCCACAATAGAATCAATAAAGCCGGCGGCAAAAGAAACTAGGCAGAGAAGAATTAGTTCTATAGTCATCAATAAACTAAAGATACAACCGCAACGGCTTTTGTAATAATAAAATGAATCTTAACTTTGAGTAGATGGATATACAGGATTTAAAACTAGGTAATCTGATTAAGATCAGTCCGAGGGAGAATGAAGAGGGTGTTTTATTTCTTACTGACATTCAGCACTCCAGCATAATCGGAGAAATGCTTATTCCCCGCCAGGGTTACCATTTCAGGATAAAGTTTCATGAAATACTCCCCTTAGAGATAAGCGAGGAGTGGCTGGAGAAGTTAGGTTTCACAATGGCTAATAATGAAACTGATATTTGGGTAGATACAAAAAACTTTGTAAGATTTAAACATTCTGATTCAGAAAGCGGCTTTCTGGAAACATCTAAGGTTGCAGTTGTAATCGATTCGGTTCATCAATTGCAAAATAAATATTTAGCCCTTACAGGCGAAAAATTACTACTTGAAAATGAGGGAAGCCATAACGAGGAGTAATGTTATTTTAAAAGATCCTTCTTCATCACCCAATTGATATGGGGATTATCCCCTAATAAAAATATCTTGGAGCCAATGATCGAGAATCCCCATTTTGAAAAAAAATCTATAGCGCCCGCATTCTCGTGCCATACACTAAGCCACAGGTTTTCCCTATTCTTTGATCTGGCATAGTTAATACATTCTTTGATTAATGCGTTTCCTACGCCTTTACGTTTGAAGGGGTCGTCTACATAAATACGTGAAACTTCGATAGATTTTATTGCAGACTTTATTTCGGGTGGATTTGGGGTTTCTTTTAACACCGCATAACCTACCAGTGTGTATAGGCTATAAGCCATTAAAACAACATTCTGCCTCCGGCCAACTTCGGACATTAAGCTTGCTACTGAAAATTCATTAGCAAAAAAATTTTTGATATCCTTTTGGGAATTATGTTCACTGTAATTTTCGTAGAAGGTTTTTCTACTAAAACAAGCAACAGACGCGGCATCTTCCGGCTCCGCAACCCTGATGATTACATTCAACATTTCCGAATCAAGTACTTTAAAAGATTGATACGAAAACTCCGACAAATAGTTAAGGTGTAATAGCTGTAATCTAATTAGATAGTCTGATCATCTCAAGCTATTTTTAAGCAATATGCCTTTTCCACAACGTTATTTAAAACATCTAAATCGAACGGTTTTGGCAACGCTAAATCAGCTCCAGCTTGTTTAGCCAGACTTTCGATATCATTATTCGCTGTTAAATAAACAACCGGTATATTTTTAAATTTTGGATGATTTTTTAAGGTTTGAGTGGCTTCAATACCACCAACACCGGGAATCCAGTTATCCATAATAATAACCGAAGGTTGAGCATTCTCAACTTTGTCAAGGATATTATCAACGGTGTAACTTTTGTAAACTTCCCATCCGGAATCTGTTAATATATAATCAAGTATATCCACAATATCAAGATCATCATCACATACTAATACTCGCCTCATTTGGTGTATAGATTATTAACTAAGTACAATTAAGAAATAAATTTGTTTATGGTTATAATACTCGGCCACTTTTTACCAACTCATTCACAATACTTTATACTTTAAATTTTCAATAACCATTTGTATTCTACTCCCGTAGAAAAACACAACAGGAGGTTATAATGAACATTAAAGATATTAGAGAAACAAACCACTATATCGTATTTAGAATTGGAGCGGATACTGACATTAAAAACGGTCGGGTAAAAATGGTAGAGAAGGCTTTGAGATCGCTCGAGGCGAAAGAAGACTATGTTGCATGCCAGGCTTTATCAGATGCGTTGAAATATCAATTTCAAGAGGTTGAAGCTTAATAATTAAAGCGGCAGCAAGAAGCTACCGCTTTAAAACTGTCAATTAAATATTACGATTTCTGTCGTTATCAAGCAGACTGTCGTCGTCATCTAAATTATTATTCGTTTGATTTGAATACGAGGTTGAATTTGAAAGTCGCTGCTCATCAGTCAAATTTTCAACGTCAACTTCAGTACTGCGAACCGTATCCCGAATTGTTTCTTCGGTTTCTTCAACTTCCTTGTTCAAAGAAACTTCTTCTTTAACCCAAGCTTCTTTTCCCACTACAGGCACTTCTTTATGCTCGCGCATTTCAATTGTACCTTCTTCGAATGAGTTAAAATCAGAATCGGTAGCCTGACGGTTAACTGGATTACGCTCAATATTTACATGCTCTGAACGCAAACGTACACTTTCTTCAACCGGTTTTTCAACTATACGGCTACGTAAACGTGCACCTCCACTTTCCACTTCGCGCTTTCCAACATTAAGATTTTCTTCAATGATCGGAATAGACCGCTCGTTAATATCATTTCGATTATAGTCAGATTCTGATCTAGTCTCACTAATATCGTTGGGATTGTAGTCAGAGCCCGAGGTATTACTTTGTGATATGCCCGGGAAAGCAGAGTCTGACGAATTATCAGAACCATATGACTGGCCGCCGCGGTACTGACTTGCTTTTTCGTCGATATCCACTGCGCCATTTTCATCTAAAACATCTGCAGCGCGTTCCGCTTCTGACTCGGAGCGAGCATGTACAGTTACCGTAACGCCGCGTTTTGCAACTTCGGAGTAACTGCTTGTACGGTCGTCATCACTTCCAAATAAAGAACCGAAGAAATTACTGATACTGGTTCCAAAGCTGTCATCGTCATTATCGCTGCTGGTGCTACCAGTACTTTGCGATGAGCTGCTGCTCGCAACATCAACGTCTTCTCGGTTAAAACCTTGACTTACCAGGTTCTGAACTGCTTGTTGTGCTTCATTTTCGTTTTCGAAAATTCCAATTACTGTCTGTGACATAATGTTTCTCTTTAAATTTTAATAGATATTTATTAGATAGATGTTGGGTTGGAATCAACCCGGTTTACGATTACCTCTTCTTGTCTGAGAGTTTCATGCTGTGAAATTTTGCTGTGATTTTGTTTCCGGGTTATATGAACCTCTTCAACAAGAACCAGTTTCTTTTCAACAACCAAAACCTCCTTTAAGATAGGGATAATAGTTTTTTCGCCCTCGTAGCGCACCGCTGGCGGCGTACTTTCAATATATTGGTTAAATGGGATTCGTTGTACATCAACCTCTTCTTCTACCACCGGTATGTCTACAACCTGCTGTTCGCTATGAACTTTTTTAGTGATGGTAACTCTGCCGGTTTCAATCTCTTTTTTATCGACAATGAGGTGTTCTTCGATAACCGGAATAGTAACGTTTCCGGTTATGTTTTCTTTAAGCTGATGCTCACCAGGATTACTACTGTACATGTTTTTATAGGTTATAATTGCACGTACTTTACCCAATACAGGGCCAAAAAATACCCGAGTACTAAAAAAAGATATAATTACCTGGGAGGCACCATTCCTTTCCCTGACGATAATAACTCGCTTAGTGAAGAATAATTTTTATCCTATAACTACAACGTCAAAATATCCTTAGGTCGGAACTGTAAAGTTATGTAGTGATATGTAGGCAGTAAACGACTTCGGATTGTCCCAAATGATAAGCAGCCCTACTTTTTAGTTGGTTCAATTTCGTTTTTAACTTCAAGCTGCTCTTTTATTTCTTCATTCTGCACTCTCAATTCGGGTGTATCCATAGGGCTTTGATCAGGAAGTTCATCGCCAAGTAAAACGCCCCAATGTCTAAAAATATTTGAACGATCAAAAGTGACTTTTAAAATAGCTATAATAGGCAGTGATAAAAACATTCCGGAGATACCCGCAAGAGTTCCTGCCAGAAAAACTCCAAGGATTGCAGCCAAGGCATTTATTTTTACCTTCGAACCCACAATGCGGGGCATTAGTATATTATTATCTAAAAACTGAACAAAGGCTATTGTGCCGAGCACGGCAAGAATTGGCCATACTTCATCAGAAGAGGTGAGCGTAAGCATCACCCCTATCAAATTTCCGATAAGAGCCCCTATATATGGTATCAAATTAAGGAAGGCGAAAATTACAGCTATGAGTAATGCGTGCTTTATTCCAATTATTAAAAGTATGCCCCCCAATAAAATGGTGACGTAGGTAATCTGAATTAGCAATCCCAATAAGTAACTTTTAATAATCACCTTCGTTTCGAGAATTGCCCCACGAACTTTTTGATGATTTTCTTCGGGGAACCAAAGAAAAACGAACCGTAACAACAGGTTACGGTAAAAGAGTATCAGGTAGATATAGATTGGAAGCAATCCAACAAACACAAGTGTTGATGATACAGAGCCTGCAGCACCACTAAGTATATTGCCACCAGTATTCAAAAGTTTGTTTGCCTGCTGATCGAGAAATTTGGCCTGTTCCTGCGTTGAAAAACTGCTAACGCTGTTAATCCATTGGCTAAGTGATTTGAGATGCTTGGATACATTCTTTTTAATTTCCGGAAAGTCTGCAATTAGCGATGAGACCTGGGATGAAAAGAACCAAACAATCAGGCCTACAAATAACACTAGTAAAAGAATGGAAAAGAATATTGATAACGCTTCAGGAAATTTACGACGTCTGAAAAAATGATGTACAGGCAATAGCATAATGCTGATAAAAAATGCCATCAGTACAGGCATAATTAGATCTTTTCCAAGAACCAATATATATGCAAGAAGTACTAAACCTAGTAATTCGACAGACCGGCGTACGGTTAAAGGCATTTCTCTCATTTGCTATTACTTATAAGAACCTAAGATTAGATTCATTTATGTGATGATAAAAAACAAATCGAAGAAAAAGGTTTTCTTTGCGTTAATTTTTTTTCAGGCGCATCAAGCGGTTAATGCAAACGATCAGGCTCGAATTTGACCCTGGCCTTCTACAATCCACTTATAACTTGTAAGTTCCTCTAAACCCATCGGACCACGCGCATGCAGCTTTTGAGTACTGATACCAATTTCTGCTCCTAAACCAAACTGAGCACCATCAGTGAAAGCAGTTGACACATTAGCATAAACTGCGGCGGCGTCAACGGTATTTAAGAACTTCTCAATTGATGCAGAGTCCTCTGACACAATCGCTTCGCTATGTTTGGAGCTGTAACTTGCAATGTGCTCCAGTGCTTCGTCTATCGATGTAACCGTTTTCACCGACATCTTATAGTCGAGGAACTCTGTACCGAAATGTTCATCGCTGGCTCGTTGTAATAAATTTTCCGGGTAACTAGCTTTCAATGATCCATAAGCAAGATCATCTGCAAAAAGTTCGACATTAGAATTTATCAGTGGCGCTGCAATTACCGGTAAATCAGCTAACCTGCTTTCATGTATAATAAGACAGTCGAGAGCATTACAAACACTAACCCTGCGGGTTTTACTATTATTAACAATAGCTTTTCCCTTTTCCAGATCGCCACTTGCATCAAAATACGTGTGGACAATACCTGCACCCGTTTCTATCACCGGCACTTTAGCGTTTTGACGAACGTAATCGATTAGCCCCTGGCTGCCTCGTGGAATAATCACATCTACAAACCCAACAGCGCTTAATAAAGCTTCGGTAGCCGCCCTGTCGGGAGGAAGTAGTGCTGCCACATTCGTGTCTATATTATGCTTCGTTAATACGCTATGAATTATTTTGATAATCGCTGCATTCGAAAAAGAAGCATCGCTACCGCCCTTTAAAATGCTGGCATTGCCTGTTTTGAAGCAAAGCGAGAATACATCAAAACTTACATTCGGGCGCGCTTCATAAATCACACCAATAACCCCCATTGGCACGCTTACTTTCCTGATCTTTAAGCCGTTTTCCAAATTTCTTTCCGAAAGCAATTTGCCTAGTGGCGATGGTAGTGAAGCAACACTTTTAATATCAGCAGCTATATCCTGAATGCGTTTTTCGCTCAATTGCAGTCGATCATACTTAGGATCCTGGGGGCTCATTCTGTCCAAATCTTTCTGATTTTCTATCAAAAGAACCGGAACTTGCTTTACAGCTTCGTCCGCTAAATCTAAAAGCACCGCATTGACCTTTTCCGCTGCCAGCAACCCTAAAGAACGGCTGGCCTTTTGAACGTTTAAAAATGTATCCCTTATCTCCATATTATTGTATTTCGGAGTTTAAAAATAAGTAATCGTAATGAACTAAAGCCTTTTGTTTTTTCAACCCAATGCGTTCCGAGGCTTTGTCAGATCCGTACTCGGCAATTCCCAAGCCCACTTGTTTTCCTTTCTCGTCTATTATTTTGATCACATCCCCTTTCTGGAAATCTTCATTTATCTTTAATATCCCTACCGGGAGAAGGCTGCTCGCTTTAGACGAAATTAATGCAAGCCTGGCTCCTTCATTAATCTGAACTACACCCTTAGCGTAATTTTCCGAATGTGCCAGCCATTTTTTCTTTCCTGACGCTGTTTTTTGAGGAATGAAGCGCGTGTTGATGGTTTGCTCATTCAATACATCAAGAAGGATATTATCTTTCTTACCATTGGCAATGTGAACCGCAATACCCAGCTGTGCCACTTTATGCGCCATAGTTGATTTCGTAATCATACCTCCCCTGCCGAATTGAGATTTTTGAGTAGTGATGAACGATGAAAAGCCAGTCATTGACGCACTTACTTCCTGGATGACTTCAGACTTACTGTCTTTAGGGTCGCCGTTATAAATACCGTCTACATTACTTAATATAATCAGGGCATCAGCATCAAGCATAGATGCGATTAAACCGGCGAGTTCGTCGTTATCGGTGAACATCAACTCTGTAACAGAAATCACATCATTTTCATTGATGATTGGTATCACATTATGCTGCAGCAGAATGCTGAAACAATTTTTCATATTAAGATAATGCAACCTGTCGCGAAAATCTTCCTTTGTTACCAGCACCTGAGCGCAAAGCAGCTCATGTTTCTCAAACAGTTCCGAATATTTATTAATCAGTTTAACCTGCCCAATGGAAGCGAAAAGCTGCCTGGTCGCCACCGCGTCGAACTTATCAGAAACATTCAATAAACTTCGCCCGGATGCCACTGCTCCCGAGGAAACCAAAATCACTTCTTTAGCAGTTTTTTTTATAGCCGAAATTTGCTCAACTAATTGCGCCATACGTTTGAAATCTGGCAAGCCATCATCCTTGGTTAGCACGTTAGAGCCTATTTTAATAATTATTCTTTTGTATGATAAAGCCATCAAGCGGTGAAATTAAGAAGTTAAGGCGAAAGCTGAAACTATCGTCTATTAAAAATTACACCGGAGCGGTTGATGTCTAATCTATTGGTATATAAATTGTGTAATCCCTAGAGAAATTGATTACCAAAAAGAAATACTATTTATCATGAAAAAAGGCGATACAGTACATTGGAATTGGGGTAAGTCTGAAGCTGAGGGCAAAGTAAAAGAGAAATTTTCTGAGCCTGTAAAAAAGAAAATTAAGGGAAGTGAAATTAAGCGGAATGCCAGTAAAGAGAATCCGGCTTATCTAATCGAGCAAGAAAAAGGAACTCAGGTGCTTAAATCGGAAAAGGAACTCAAAAAGGGGAAGAAAGATTAGCCTAAAGTTCCATGAAGTCCCTGCTTAGTAAAATACGGGTATCTTCATAGTCAAAGCCATGTGCATCGGCTACAGCTTTATATGTAACGTATCCACCTAAAGTGTTAATGCCTTTGCAAAGTGCTTCATTATCTAAACAAGCTTGTTGGTAGCCCTTGTTGGCAATTTGCAACGCATACGGAACGGTCACGTTTGTAAGTGCCATCGTAGAGGTTTGCGGGACGGCACCCGGCATATTCGCCACCGAATAATGAACTACCTCATGTTTGATGTAAACGGGATCATCATGAGTGGTTGCCCTGTCCACCGTTTCAACACTTCCACCCTGGTCGATTGCAATATCAACAATCACAGAACCGGGCTCCATAGATTCTACCATTGCTTCAGTTACCAACTTAGGCGCCTTAGCTCCCGGTATCAATACCGACCCGATTACCAGATCTGATTTTTTAACCGCTTCCGAAATATTGAAAGGATTCGACATGATAGTGGAAACCTGGTAGCCAAAAATATCATCAAGCTGACGCAATCTATCAGAGTTTGAATCAATAATTGTTACTTCCGCACCTAGGCCAACGGCAATCTTGGCAGCGTTTGTACCTGCAACCCCACCACCAATAATCGTAACTTTTCCACGGCGCACTCCGGGCACACCGGATAAAAGAATACCCTTCCCACCTTCGAACCTTTCAAGGAACTGCGCGCCAACCTGCACAGACATCCGGCCGGCGACTTCGCTCATTGGCGTTAATAATGGCAAAAATCCATTGGCAAGCTGTACAGTTTCATAAGCTATCGCGATGACTTTCTTTGCAATTAAGGCCTGAGTAAGGTCTTTGTCCGCAGCTAAATGGAGGTATGTAAAAAGTATCAGGCCTTCCCGAAAATATTGATATTCAGATGCAATGGGCTCTTTTACTTTCATTATCATGTCCATTTCCCAAGTCTCGGCCGCTGTTTCAAGAAGGACAGCCCCCGCTTGTTTGTAGGCTTCGTCTTTAAATCCCGAGCCTAAGCCAGCTCCCGCTTGAACAAAAACTTGGTGACCTGAATGAACCAGATGAATTACACCCGCAGGTGTTATGGCTACACGGCTTTCATTATTTTTTATTTCGGATGGAATAGCAATGCGCATAGGATTGAGATATTAGGAATAACTCTTAGCCGATAAACTTGTTTGTGTTTGGTTTATTCCAAAAGCAGATCCGTCTCGTCGAGCAAGTTCATTTGTATGGTATCACTTCCTGCAATCCCCTCTACTGAACCACGTATATGAGCTGCATTTAACAACACTTTGTCCAACTGCTTTTCGCGGGCTTTCCAAAGTCGCTCCATCGCCTCGCGCTCTTTCTGAATGGATAAACGCATACTCATAAATCCTTCGCGTATTGCTTTCCATTGCTCGTTGAACTCGGCGCTGGTAAGGTAATCATACATCATATGCATTTTATCACCTTTGTTATCCTGAGATTTGGCGGCGTTATATAATTTAATTATACTATCGCGAAGCACATAGGCAACGGCCTTAACTTCGTCAAAAGAACAAATCCAGACACCATCTTTCTCGCCAAAACAGTCCATCCCCTTTGGGTAGCATTGGGTTACAATCACAGCAACATCGACACCTACACCTCGCATATCCTTTTTAAGTTTTTCGATCCAATCTCCCGAAAAATCCTTGGTACGCTTACTTTCAAAAATAATCCGACCGCACTCTTGTCCGAATTGATTACGAACCGTTTGAATGCAATCCGCCCCTCTAACTCCTTTTCCAACTTCAGAAATTACATCAAATGGAAAATTACTTCGCAACAGCTCTTCTAAGATCAACTCCTGAACTTCACCCTGTAATTGCATAGACCCTTGCTCGGCCTTCCGTTTCATTTCTTCAGCCAGCTTCTTTTGATCATCTAACTGCTTCTCCAGTTCACGAACCTTTAGCTGAAATTCAGTTTCCTTTACGATGTTTTTTTCATGCTCCTGCTTTCTAATTAGTTCAGAAAGTTCGTTGCGCTGTTCCTGCAGCTTCCGCTGAAGCTGAATTTCTAGTTCTTCTTCTTTGGTTTTAAGAAGCTGTTCACGTTTTAAAAACTCTAGTTCCTGATTACGCGCCAGCTTTAATTTTTCTTCAGATTCTTTATTGGCAGATTCTAATAGTTGAAGTTTATTCTCAAAATCCTGTGCGATAGTTTTACGCAGATTCTCTTCCAGCGAAAGCTGCAAGGCCTGCTTTTCTTGCTGCAGCTTTATATCGAACTCTTTCTTTTGCTGTAACTCGCGACTACTAAATTCTTCTACTTTTTTTTGATATTCTTCTTCCTTTTGTTTGGTGAAAGAAAGCATTTTTTCACGTAGCTCTTTTTTATATTCTTCAGTCATAGCTTCCTCAATAGGAAAAGTATGACCACATCCCGGACACTTTACTTCTGTAGACATTTTAATAGAATTGAAATTTGAAGATAAGAGAAAAATCCGGCTTACGCTGAAGGAAGGAATGTTTGAAATAAATCTATAAGGTTTTCCAAAAACCTTATAGATTTGAAAGAGTAATCGTAATTTTATTTACCTGCCTATTTCCAACCCAATTGCTTTCGCAATCATAGCCATTTTACTTAACCAGGTTTTTAATAGTTGTTCTTTGCCTTTTGGATACTTTACAGTGATAAGATATTCACTTTTATCAGCAACGGATGATGTGTCTAGAAAATCAAATGGGAGGGTGTTATCCAGATACTTACCAAAATTATGCTCCAATGCAATTGATGCAGCTTTGATATTGCCAGACATCCACTCCTCCTGCTCATATAGCTCAAGTATCTCCTTCTCGGTGTGACCAACCAGCAGTGCAAAATCATCTGCCGATAAATTTTGAGCATGCGCTACGCCTTTTACAATTTTTCCAAAATGCATTGTCGTGAAAATTAAAAACTCATCTAAGAAATACACGTATTTTAACTCGCAGAACAGCTTGTTAAAACCCCTTTAGTGTAAACCTAAGATAAGAAATATTTGTGATATTGCAATTTTTTTCAAGCGGTTTCATGGTAGAGATTTCGACTTAAAGACTATCACTCAATATGCAATGTTTATGAGTGACACTAATTCATAGTGTCCGCTATTAAACGTTTATAACCGTTGTGAACTGATTCAGATTCGTTTCGGGATTATAAAAATATGAGAACTTGTTTGAAAACTTTGCCATAATTAACAAGCCGTAATGCTCAAGTAAATTAGACGAGCTTGTAACTTTAGTTATGGGATATTCTTCTATATCGAATTCGATACAATTTTCATCTTTGATGATAGCATAAAGATTTGAAATATCATCTTCATAAATCTTTATTTTCTCGCCAACGTATTTCTTTTCTAAAGGCCAGGATAATGGCGGCCAGCTTGTATAATTATTCAGATAAAATTTACGCCCTTTATCGCTCTTGGTTATCTCAATTGAATCACGATTGATCACTACCGTGATAATAGTGGTTTCAGCATTTGAGTGCTTTACCGCATTAGTCAGAAGCTCGATCAGGATTTGTTTGCAATTGCTAATCTTAAAAGCGTATTGCTCTGATGGCAAATGGATTTTGAAATACGAAACAATTTCATTCAGCAAAGGATACATGGCTAATGAATCGTTACTAAAAACAAAGTCTTTCTTTATCTCAGTAATAGTGGCGAGGGTATCTTTATGCAAAAACATCTGGCTCCGAATTATACACTTTAAACACTTTGTTCATCCTGATAAGGCTAAAAAGGTTATTAATGTCCTTATTCAGGTCTACTACAGATACGTCGCCTTGTTTAGACATGGCATATTTAAGAACTGATACGAGCGCGCCTAAGAACGAGCTGTCAACATATGCCACCTCTTCAAAACTTACCATCAATTTCGGATTACCCTGATTGATCAATTCGAACATTTCATTTTTGAAAGTTTCTGATACATCAAGATTAGCTTCTTTGATTTTGATCTTAACTAAAAGATAACCGCTTTTTTGGACCGTTTCAATCATGGTGAAGTAATTAGTTTTTTTCTATAAAAATTAGACTGCTATCGTCTATAAACCCTTTACTTGTTTCGGGGGAAAAGGTTACATTTTTTATCAGATCAAAACTGTCATCATGACCGACTACAATCTTCATCTTTTTTAGAAAGAGGTCAAAATCGCTTTTTTTACCCCCATCGGTTTCAAAATCAATCATTCCATCAGACACTATAATTAACTGATCTCCAGACTCTAACTGTATAATTTGTTCGTCATACTGACCTTCAGGCATCGCTCCAAGTAACAATCCCGAAGACACTACCGGAAGGCAGGTTTTTTCAGAAGCTTTGTACCAGATGAGGGGTAAATCTCCGGCACCTGTATAGTGAACAATGCCTGTTTCGTGCTCTATCATTAGCAACGATAAGGTAGACAAAACATCGCCCAAAACGGTGTCTAAAACAATTACCCGGTTTATCTTTTGAATGATACTTGCGGTAGAGAAATTTCCATCAAAAACGCAGAGGCGAATAGCCGAACGGATATAACTCAAAAAGTTAAATGAGAAGAACCATGCTCCCCATTTTTTTCCCATTACGTCGCCAAGAAATACGAACGTATATTTTTTATCAACCTGTATAAAATCAATAAAATCTCCTCCGGGATAATCCTCGAACGACTGGTATAAATATTTTAACTGAAAGCCATCTATCCGGGGAGTTTCGGCAGGTACTGAGCGAAGATTCAAAGCTTCAGCAGCAATTCTTATTTCCTGTATAGATTTTTCGTGCTGTCTGCGAATGGTACTAATGATGTTGTTAATTTTAGATACCACGATTGGTATGGGAGTATCTTTATGGATATAATCCACTACCTGCATATCCAGCCCCTCTTGCATATGCTGAGGGTCTGTAACAGAGGTAAAAAACACAAACGGAATAGCTCTCCAGCGCTTATCACGTAATATTATCTTTCTGAATTCAAAACCATCTATGATGGGCATCTGAAAATCGGAGAGAATTATATCAGGCGTTTCGTTTTGTAAAATATCAATAGCCTGGACAACAGAGTTTGCCATAATGCATTCAAACCCATGTTTGGCCAAAGCCTTGGATATCACTTGAAGGATAAATCCTTCATCATCCAACAATAAGATCTTTTTGAATTTATGAGACATGCTCTAACCTTTTAAATTTAACTAAAGAGGTAATGAACAAATATACTCCAGTAAAAACAATAAGTAGTGCAATTAAGTCCATTAGTGTTACTCCATCATTCGGATTAAAATAAAATATTGTAAACATCTCAAAGTATGGCGGAGCGGGCATGATGATCATGCCGAACCCCAGTGTAATTAATAATAAACTGATGATGAGAATTGATACTTTCTTCAAAGTATCAACCAGCATAAATTTTTTAGTGACTTTGCTATCAACCTCGTATTGAGATAATAACAACTCTAAATTATCAGCTAGTTCAAACCGGGATGCATCCACATTATCCAGCTGTTCGAACTCTTTTAAACTTTCAGACGAAAACTCTACTCGGCTTACAGCCTGGTTAAACTTAGATTTTATCTCAGTTACCGCCGCACTGTCAAGTTTGCTGCTTTCAAGCAATTCAAGCAATTCATCAAGCTTTTGATCAATAGAAATCTTAGCCTGATCCAGTAATCTGAACTTGTCAATTTCTTCGTCTATCGACTTCTGTTTTTTCAAGGGTTTTGTTTTTATTGTATCTTCCCCACAAAATGCAGTCAAATCAATTTTAGAATGAGAAAAGTGTCTGTAATTACTGTAAACTTCAATCAGCCATTGATAACCGAAGATTTACTTGAATCACTCTCATCAAAAAATCAATATCCCTCAACAGAAATCATTGTAGTAGATAATGGAAGTACAATAAATCCTGTTCCAGGGTGGCGCATTAAATACCCACACGTTTGCTTTATACGGTCGGATATTAATTTAGGTTTTGCGGGTGGAAACAATCTTGGCATTGAAGAAGCCAATGGCGATTATCTCTTTTTGATCAATAACGACACCGAAATAACTGAAGGGTTGATTGATAAACTTGTTGTTGTTCTCGATTCCCAACCCACTGTTGCAATGGTTTCACCAAAGATCAGGTTCTTTTCCGATCCGGACACTTTGCAGTATGTAGGATTTACACCTATGAATTATTACACCGCAAGAAATGCCTGTGTGGGTTATTTGGAAAAAGACATCGGTCAATATGATGATTTAACCGGACCAACTGGCTTTATCCACGGCGCAGCCATGATGATTAGAAAAGATGCAATGTTAAAAGCCGGGTTAATGCCTGAAACATTTTTCTTGTATTACGAAGAAATGGATTGGTGCGAGCGCTTCCGTCAGGCGGGATATTCCATTTGGGTTGAACCAAAGGCGTTAATCTATCATAAAGAATCAATTTCTGTGGGGAAGAACAGTCCGTTAAAAGAATTCTTCATGACCCGTAACCGGATTCTTTTTATTCGGCGAAACGCTTCTACCTTAGCAAAACTGTGTTTTTATCTTCACTTTGGTTTTCTGGTAACTCCACGCAATGTTATCAAGTATACACTCAGCGGAAGAACGGACCTGGTTGTTCAGCTATTCAGAGCAATTTGGTGGAATGTCACACATAAAAAAGACAGCAAAGACCTTGGCTACCCTGTAAAATAGTTCATGACAATCTTCTTTTGGATCTCCATTTTTATAATCGTTTATACTTTTTTGGGGTATGGAATATTGCTGTACTTAATGATTCACGTCAGGCGGTTGGTAAAAGGTAAACGAATCATTCCTAACCCCGCTGAGAATGAGCTTCCTACCTGCACGCTGGTTGTGGCAGCGTACAATGAAGAAGGTTTTATTTCTGAAAAAATAGCCAATACACTGGCCCTGAACTATCCTAAACATAAGCTCAAACTGCTTTTTGTAACAGATGGCTCAAGCGATAAAACACCTGAACTAATTTCTCAGTACCCTGAAATCACCTTACTTCATCAGCCCGAGCGTAATGGAAAAATAGCAGCAGTTCACCGGGCAGTTGAACAGGTCGATACCGAAATTATTGTTTTCACAGATGCAAATACCTTTCTGAACGATAATGCTTTACTGTGCATTTGCAGACATTACGCAGATCCGAAAGTGGGGGCCGTTGCGGGCGAGAAAAGAGTATTTATTGATAAAGAGGCCGATGCCAGCGCCGCAGGCGAAGGGTTTTATTGGAAATATGAATCAAAACTTAAAAAGTGGGATTCTGAACTTTATTCTGTTGTAGGCGCCGCAGGTGAATTATTTAGTGTGCGGAAGCAATTATACCAACCAGTTAGCCCGGATAGTATTTTAGATGATTTCATGATCTCCATGCGCATCGCTGAGCAAGGCTATCGTATTATTTACGAACCTGAAGCTTACGCTACCGAAACAGCTTCTGAAAATGTTACCGAGGAGTTGAAGCGGAAAGTGCGCATTGCAGCCGGAGGAATCCAATCTGTGATCTGGCTTAGCAGCCTTTTAAACATTTTCAAATATGGTGTATTGAGTTTTCAATACATCAGTCATCGCGTTTTACGCTGGACTTTAACTCCATCTTTAATCCTTCTGGTCTTCGTACTGAACATTATCCTTGCAGTACAAACCAATGATATCCTGTACGAGGGAATGCTTGCAGCACAGTTGCTATTTTACATTCTTGCCGGTTTAGGATACCTTTTGGAGACGAAGCATCTACGCGTTAAAATCTTGTTTATTCCCTATTATTTTTGTGTGATGAATTATGCTGTGCTTGCAGGCACTGTTAGATATTTTAGGAATGAACAGAGCTCCTCTTGGGAAAAGTCGAAGAGGAAATAAAATATACTTTACCCGCTTTTTTATATTTTGCGGCACACTTACCAGTGAATGAGATACATTAGAGAAACAGGCGATTATAAAGGAATTAAGCTTTTAGTGATAGGCGGCTCGGCGGGCAGCATAGAAGTAATTATTAAGATCCTTGAAAAACTCAATAAGAACTTAGCGATTGCCATCGTAATTATTATTCATCGCAAAAGAAACTCTGATGCTAGTCTGACTAAACTTTTCAATAATAAGTCGACGATTTTGGTTACGGAAGCGAATGAAAAAGATCCCATCCTACCTGGAAGAATTTACCTCGCTCCTGCTGACTATCATTTGCTCATTGAAAACGACTATACGCTTTCCCTTGATCTGTCTGAGAAAGTTCAATTCTCGAGACCAAGTATTGATGTCACTTTCGAATCAGCAGCTGATGTGTATGGCCAGTCGCTTGCGGCTTTGTTATTATCCGGCGCAAATTCGGACGGTGCCCAGGGACTATTAACAATAGCCAATAGCGGCGGCATTACCATTGTTCAGAATCCAGCTTCTGCCGAAGTAGATTTCATGCCGAAAGCAGCAATTTTCAAGACTGTTGTCGATTATATTATTGAAACCAACGATCTTCCAGGATTAGTAAACGACATGTCTGCGGCTCAGCTTTCTGAATAAACACTTAACACCTGTTCGCGCAAATTATACCTTGAAGCCATCACCTCACCATAAGCACCCGCCGTTCTAATTGCGATAAAATCACCTCGCTGAGATTCGGGCATTTCTACTTCTTTACCGAAGCAATCGGTAGATTCACAGATCGGGCCAACTATGTCGTATTTCATGGGTTCTGAGTAAGAGGCTACTGTTCGCGATAAATTTTCCATCTGATGGTATGCCTGATAAAGGGCTGGACGCATTAATTCGGTCATGCCGGCGTCTAATACCAGGAAATGCTTTTTTATACCATTTTTTACATACAAAACCCTACTTATTAATGTTCCGCAATGTGCAACTAAAGCTCTTCCTAATTCGAAGTGAATTTCCTGCCCGGCTTTACGTTCCAAAAACTCATTAAAAATCGTGAAATACTCTTCGAAATCAGCAATGGGCTTTTCATCTGGCTTGTGATAATCAATACCTAAACCACCGCCAACATTCAAAATAGCAAGCGTGAAGCCTCGTTCTTCAAACCAGGATTTGATTTCGTTGACCTTTATGCAAAGACTTTTGAACACATTCAGATTTGTAATCTGAGAGCCGATATGAAAATGAATTCCTGTTAGGATAAGATTAGCAGACTTTTTTAGTACATCGGCGCAAGCCGGCAAATCCCATTGGTTAACTCCAAATTTATTCTCTTCTAAACCGGTGGTGATATTATGATGCGTATATGCATCAACATTTGGGTTGATCCGAATAGCTATTCGTGCTTTTTTGCCAACCTGTGCTGCAAGTGCATTAATCACCTCAAGCTCCTGGATCGATTCAATATTAAAGCAGAAGATATTTTGCTCCAAAGCTTCGATAATTTCCCTGTCGGATTTTCCAACACCGGCAAAAACCACTTTGTCAGGCGAAAAACCTACGTTAATCGCTTTTTTAACTTCATTCCCACTTACACAATCTGCGCCAAAGCCGGCCTCCTTAATCATCTTAATCACCTCTTCATTAAAGTTTGCCTTCATTGCATAATGTACATGAAAATCATACTTATCCGCCGCTGTTTTGCAAGCTGACAAGGTTTGCTGCAAAAGATTCAGGTCGTAATAATAAAAAGGTGTTTCGATGGATTGGAAACGGTTTACAGTATCGGAATTAAACATTAGTACAGAATAATGTATGAAAAGAAAATCCTGCTAAGATATGCTGACCTTAACAGGATAAAATACTATCGGTTAAGCTAAAGGTCTAGAACAACTTCTTATGCAAGCTTTGTAAAGCTTCGGTCTTATCGGTAGTATCTACTAAAACCGAAATATTATAATTGCTAGCACCGTAAGAGATCATTCTTATCGAAATGTGTTTTATAGCATCAAAAACCTTCGCGGCATAACCCTGAGATTCGTATGAAAAATCGCCTACCACACAGATTATACTTTGATCTCTCGCAACATCTACCGAACCAAAGTCCTCCAAAGCTTTTAAAATATCATCCAGATAACGGGTATCATCAATTGTTACAGATACGGCAACTTCCGAAGTAGTGATCATGTCGATCGGCGTTTTGTAGCGCTCAAAAATTTCGAACACTTTTCTTAAAAATCCATAAGCAAGCAGCATCCGGCTCGACTGGATTCTGATTGAAGTGATGCCATCTTTTGCCGCGATCGACTTTATTTTATTTTTTTCGCTGTCGTGCGTGATTAATGTTCCTGCGGCAGAAGGCTCCATGGTATTTAAAAGCCTTACGGGGATTTTATATTTCTGCGCCGGGAATACACTTTGCGGATGCAATATTTTTGCACCAAAGTAAGCTAGCTCGGCAGCTTCTTCGAAAGAAAGCTGGGCAATAGGTTTGGTTCCTTTTACAATTCTGGGATCATTGTTGTGCATGCCGTCAATATCCGTCCAAATTTGAACCTCTTCTGCTCTTATAGCAGCTCCAATCAACGATGCCGTATAATCACTTCCTCCCCTTCTAAGGTTATCAATTTCGCCAAATGCATTTCTGCAGATATATCCTTGTGTAATAAATAAAAGATTACCAGGATAAGCATCCAGAATATGCTGAAGATGTGAACCAATGTATTCCACCAAAGGCTCGTTGTCTTCATCAATTTTCATAAAATCCAAGGCCGGAAGCAAAACAGATTTTACACCAGTTTCCGAAAGGTAAAAATGGTACAGCGCCGTAGATAGCAACTCGCCTTGAGCCAAAATAATTTTCTCTTCAACCGGAGTAAACAATTCTGATGCATACGAGCCGATTAATGT
>DASWMZ010000053.1:0-5549 GCA_036399495.1 Pedobacter sp. | reverse complement strand
TTTTGCTCATTCCACGTAGCAAGAACCGTTTAAAGCCATGGTTGCTTTTGATATTGCCGAATACAGGTTCAACATCAACTGCTCTTTGTTTTCGATACTTGATTCCTTGCTGGGTGTTGAGTCTTTCCTTTGCCGCCTGCTTATGCTTGCGTAAAGAATGGTTCACTTCAATAATCCGGTTACCTTTACCACTATGACATACGCCCCGCATCGGGCATCCCTGGCAGTTTCTGGCCTGGTACCGGCTAATTAGCTGTACATAGCCTGAAGTAGTTATCCGCTGTCCATCGCCGATATGAGCCATCCGCTGCCCCATCGGACAAACCAGGTAGTTTTCCGATTCGTTATAATGCAGGCTGTCATTGCTGAATGCTTTGATTCCTTCTTTCTGCTCTTTATCGAAGGTATTGTACTTGATATAGGCATCGACTTTTTTCTGTTCCAGGCAAGCATAGTTCTCCTCCGAACCGTAACCGGCATCGGCTACGATGGCTTTGGGAAGAGTGTTGTATAGGTTTTCGTACTGCTCGATGTGAGCTGGAAGAGTCCCGTAATCGGTAGAAGTCTGATGTAAGGAATAGTTTAGAATGAATTGATCCTGGGTACTGATCTGTAGGTTGTAAGCCGGCTTCAACTGTCCGTTTTGCATATGATCCTCTTTCATCCGCATAAAGGTGGCGTCCGGATCTGTTTTGGACATGCTGTTACGGGAGCCGAGTTTCTCTTCCTGATCCTGATACCGATCCAGATTCTCCGGCCAGTGTTTGCGGGCATAATTCAGCTTTTGCTTTACTTTTTTATCCACTTCCTTATCCTGCAGGGCCTGATCAATCTTTGCAATCGTTTTACGCACCTGCTGGGCATCTACCTGTTCAAATTCAGATGATGAGGAATCTTTGAGCTCTTCAGCGGCTACATTCTGGGCATATTTCCATAAGTCGTCCAGCTGTGCTTTGATGCGATCCTTACTCGTTTTAATGCTCTTCCCCCAGACAAAGGTATATCGGTTTGCGGCTGATTCTATTTTGGTGCCATCGGTGTAAACCGCCTCTTTCAATGACACGATTCCTTCTTCAGCCAATAGGAGCACGATCTGGGAGAAGATCTGCTTTAGAATCCCCGACAGCTTCTGGCTCCGGAAACGGTTGATCGTATTGTGATCAGGTGTTTTCATCCCGCAGAGCCACATGAAATGGATGTTTTGACGCACCTGTTCTTCCAGTTTGCGGCTCGAATACGTGTTGGTCAGGTAACCGTACACCAGTACTTTCAACAGCATCCGGGGATGATAACTGGAGGCGCCTCCTCCTTTATATTTACGATTGATCGGGCGGATATCAATCTCATCTATAACTTTCTTTACGATACGTGCAGGGTGGTGGGCCGATATCAGTTCTTCCAGGCTGGGCGGAAGTAACTGCAACTGATCGGAATCGTAGGGCTTAAAAACAGGCGTTGTTCCCATGCCTTTAAAATACGAAAAGAGGCGTAAATAAAAAAGAGACTATCCTTTTGAGACAGCCTCTTTTCATTGAATTAAGTTTTTAAACAGTTGGCTCAGACTCAACAGAACCATTAGCACGTGAACGTACAGTATCAACTGCCTGATCTTTTAAATCAGCTAATTTGTCGATCCCTTGTCTTGCCTTTTCACGCACAGTACCGCTTAAGTTGTTTACTGAATCAGCAATTGTGCTTCTGGTATCAGTACCTGCAGACGGGGCGAATAAAATTCCCAGTAGTCCGCCAACTGCTAAACCGATTGCTGCTACAGCTATTAATTTCGCTGTCTCATCGCTATTGCGAGAATTTGTATGACTTGCATCTTTGAATAAAGATTCAGCATCTTGTAATAGATCTTTGTAACTTTTCATAGCATTAAGTTTTTATGGATATTTGTTATTGAGTACTATAGCAATTATTAAAAGTTTAACATTCAAAAAGCGAAATGGTTCTTTAAATGAATATAAAATTTAATTAAAAGATTGCCTGAACGCAAGAAGTACTTCAAGAAACAATTTCCTGTCCAGATCAAAACCCACTGGCTTATCAAGTAATATCGGCTTATCTCGCTTATATACAATAGGAAACAGCTTAATAAATTGTTGCAACGTTAACTGGTCGCTCAACCAAGAATGTTTATTATAAATATCGGTTAGGCGCATTTCAAATAGCAATGCACGATATGAATCAGAAATCATTTGCGGATTAAGTGTAATGGCCTAAAAATTAGACTGTTTGTAATTAATATGTCTTTTTCGATCTAAATGCACTCCAGTTATTTTTTACAAACGCCCTTGGATCTGGACAGTTAAAACGATCTTGAGAACCTTCAAAATGCGAATTAGGTTTCTAAAATCTTCAAAATCCACTATCAATAAATCTAGATTTCGGCTTTTGCTTCGCATCTATCATGGAAATAATCCAAAATACACACCGTTTAAGTTTCAATTAACACGTCACGTTGTCTACCACAATGTGATTATAATAACACACTATGAAGAATCTTATGAAGAAGTTTGAAGGAATTAAGAAAGTTAGCAAAAGAAAAATCTTGTATTATGCTTTAATGGCTTGTGTAAGTTACGGTATTGGTAATTACTTCGCTCCCCTCGCCGCTGGGAATGTAAGAACTGCTTCAGTCTCATTAACCTCAGAAACCTTTTCTGAAGAAGCACTTCTATCTTTTATGAAAGACCTTAAAATTAAATACCCCGAGACGGTGCTCGCGCAGGCTAGGTTAGAAACAGGAAATTTTACTTCAGATATTTTCAAGGAAAACCATAATCTTTTTGGAATGAAAGTGGCTGGGAAAAGACCAACGTCGGCTTTAGGCGAACACAGAGGACATGCTAAATACAGAAACTGGAAAGATTCCGTAGTTGACTATGCATTATTTCAAAGCTATATTATAGCAAAACTCCCTCGTAACAATAATGAGGAGTATAGAAATTACATTCAAAAGTTTTACTCAGAAACGTCGGATTATCTTGCCCGCATTGACAGGACTGTTAAACATGATAAATCAAGAATCGCACTTGCCTACCAAATGAACAGTGCTTTTTAGAAAATTTGTTTAATCAAATGATACGCTCAACGCTGACAGGCCAAGACCTGTCAGCGTTTTTTATATCAAACTTCCCAGTTTTTTCAACCCTTCTATCATCCTGGCTTCATCAACGTTCGAGAAATTAAGCCGTAATGTCTGGTTGTCGGATTTTTGAGCATAAAATGTATCTCCGGGAACGAAAATAATCTTTTCCTTTAGGGCGCGATTCAATAGCTCTCTCGATGTAATTCCGATTGGTAATTTAAGCCAGCAAAACATCCCACCTAATGGATTGCTATAATCAATTGATGATGTGAAATAGCTGTTTAAAGAACTCGTCATCACCTCTGCCTGATGCTTATACAGTTTTATTATCTTGCTAATGTGATAATCCAGATCATTTCTTTCAAGAAAATCTGATAAAATATACTGAGTTAGATTACAGGTGTGTAGATCTGAAGCTTGCTTAAGAATAGTCGCTTTTGTAATTATATCCTTATTCGCTACCATCCAGCCAAGGCGCAATCCCGGAGCTATCGTTTTTGAAAAAGATCCCAGTAAAATGGTTTGACCCGGGAGATACGAATAAATTGGTGTGTGAATGTTATTTGTAAACGATATTTCACCGTAAGGATCATCTTCAATAAAAAAGGTACCATAACAAGACAAAATATTAGCAACTTCTTTCCTTTTAAGTTCACTATAAGTAATGCTGCTAGGATTTTGAAAATTAGGTACGCTATAAACGAGTTTTACATTGGTGTAATCCAACTGCGTTTTTAATTGAGCAGTATCAATACCGTCACTCTCTAAGTTAACCTCCAGGAATTCTGCTTCAAACATCGAAAAGCACTGTAACGCTCCTAAATATGCGGGGCGTTCGACTATAACTTTATCACCCGGGTTGATAAATAGCTTTCCAATTAAATCCAGTGCTTGCTGAGACCCGTTCGTAATTAAGATCTGCTCCGGCGGGATGTCAAGATTATAACGTTTCTTGTACCGATTTAAAATGTATTCCCGCAAGGAATAAAGGCCTTCTGTCGCTGCATATTGCAAAGCCCGTCTTCCCTCCTTCTGTAAAACATTTTCGGAGGATACTTCAATTTCTTTGAGAGGGAATAATTCAGGATTGGGAAGTCCCCCAGCAAAAGATGTTATTTCCGGATCAGATGCCACTTTTAAGATTTCTCGGATAAACGATTGAGGCACCTTTTCTACTCTGGTGGCAAACATGTTAAATAGCGATGGTTTCATATTTATAATTTTAATGAATAAAAAAAGCCCCCCGGTTTTTGCGGGAGGCTGATACTAAATTCTTTATATATCAATCTATTCCGCCAGGCAAAGTGCCACTACTGCCACTACAATGACTGCTGATAGAATGATATTTTGATTAATTTTTAACATCTTTTTAAATTAAAAAACCCGACCAAATTGGACGGGTTCGAATATTTTTGATATATAATTCCCGTCAACGCGCCTGTAATGCGACTGCTGCGACAAGAATTATATATGTGCGTTGGCTCATGATTTCAAATATATAAAAATCACTCAGATTTTCTTGCGATTTAATCAAATAATATTGATCAGTGATTGACTAAGAAAATTTGGATGTTTTGAGTGGCTGAAGAAGGTATTCTAAACCGTTAAGTTTTATCTCGTACATGGTTCCCAGCAGAACCCCAATCTTGCCCGGAGGAAATCCTTTTTGGTGGAACCAAACAAGGTAACTTTCGGGAAGGTTGCAAATCAAGCTTCCCTGGTATTTCCCGAAAGGCATTTTCATGCTAACTAATTGTGTAAGTATTTCAGGATTCATCCTCAAACTTACACAATAAGCCGCATGGTTTATAAACTCTTATAATTTACTAAAATACATTGAAGCTAGTTTCTGGTCGTGCCCATAGATGTCTTCAAAAAATTGCACGTTACCGTTGGCATCTGCTGCCGATGTAAAGTAAACCAGGTAAATAGGAAGCTTCTGTTTAACCTTAACATATTTCTCTTCCCTTGTGCTGATCTGCTGCATAATTCTGCCTTTATCCCACCCAGACACGTCTCTTAATAAATAAGTGGCTAACTCCAAAGGACGCTCTACCCTAACGCAACCATGACTAAAGCCTCTTTTAGATTGACTGAACAATTCATCATGTGGCGTGTCGTGCAAATAGACATTATTATCATTTGGAAAAATAAACTTCACATCTCCTAGATCATTCTTTGGTCCCGGCCTGCGTCTTACTATATATTCAAAATCGTCATTACCGGCCTGGCTCCAATCTACTGATGAAGCATCGACGGCCTCTCCTTTATGAGTAACGATTTCCATATCCATCCTGTCCAAAAAGCCAGGATCGCTTGTAACTTTTGGTGCAATTTCTTCCCTTAAAATATCAGGGGGAATGTTCCAGTAAGGCGAGAGAACTACGTTCTCCAGTCTGTCGCTAAAAATTGGGGTTTCGTGTAAAACCTTTCCTACAATTACATTCATGTTCAT
>DASWMZ010000052.1:0-3431 GCA_036399495.1 Pedobacter sp. | reverse complement strand
ATTTTTTAACCGGAACAAAATTAAACGGTACGCTGACGTTTTGTTGAGTTGAGCGCTCTTCTCCCCAGGGCCCGAAAAATCGAAGCGTAATGCCTGTATTTCCGTACATAAGGGGAACCTCGAATTTGTAAAATCCTGAAGCATCCGCCTTAACAAAGTCTATTAGTACATTATTTACATATAGCTCCACAGTCCACCCAGGTTCGGTAGTATTACTTATGGTATATGTGCCGAATGATCGCCTATATTCAGTAGAGGTATTGGTTAACTGCAGGCCTATTAGGGGAGCATAAAGCGAAGATAAAGGTTGAGCATAGATTTTTCCCGCCGAAATTTGTTTTATGAATGGGTTCTTATTGTCTACATATCTCCAAAGATATTGTTGTTGTCTTAATGACAATTTTTGATTGGTGTAATAATTAAAAAAGATACTTGTTTCTCCACCCGCAAGCATACCACCAATTGCTGTATTGACTTGTGTAAAAGGTATTCCATTAATCTGTCGCGTAGATAGTACTCCCCAATCAACCATGCCGACTTTAAACATTGGTTGACTGCGAACAACGGTAGTGTCAGGTACTATTTCACGAGTTAGAGTGTTTAGATTTTTTCGCATCATCTCCTGTTTCATTTCCTTTATAAGAGGAAGTTCATGCTTCGTGTCTAAGTAGACGGAAAGGGATCGAAAGTTAAAATTACAACCAAGGCCAAAAATATCGCCGAAATAAGTGGATTTCAGGTATAGACCGCTTTCTGTGCGAATTAGATCATTAGGTTTTAATATTGTTTCCTTGTTTTTATATACTATCCGGCTCCGGGTTTCGTCTAGCAAATATCGGTTATCGGTACTCAAAAAAAATCCTGATACAGAATCCAGCCCAAATGGAGTATTTTTGAGCTTTAAGAAGTCGAACAAGTCGTGAAAGGAGATGTAAGCATTATTATCCTTAATTACTGCTGGTATTTCTTTTCCACCGACTCTTGGAACCTGTACAAATACGGATATTTCATCCATTTCCTCAGTGTCTTTTCCAAGAGTTTGTTTTGGTAAAAAGCACGCCAGAGTTAAGAAACAAACCAATACTGCATATATTTTATTTTTAATATATACTGAGTAAAAGGGTTCTGTATGTATAAAAGACTCTTCCATGCTAATCCCTTTAGGGATTTATTATTGATTTATAAAGGTCACAGAAAAAGTGCCGCTATAATTTCCTGCAGGAACACTTTGTTGGTTTCCAATTGTTAAAGTACCGCCAATACTTACTGACGTACGCTGTGGTGGTTGAGTGCTGGTAGCAAAAGAAGCTCCTTTATCCGAAGTTCCTAGACGGAGAGTAATAGCCCCCCCATTGCTGCCGTTCAATTGAACATCAGGACCGTTTAAGATCGTAATAACAGTTCCTTGTGGTGCCACTATGTCAAAAATAGCCGGGAAGTACATTGCCCCTAAACTTGCCAGAATTACGTCGCCTTCAGAAAAACGTATTCCCGCATTTGATACAGTAACCTTTCCACCATTAATGCCTTGAATAAAAGCACCAAAACTTAGGTTCTGAACAGGAAATACAGAAACGGTTTGCCCACTAGTGCTGGAACATACCAGGGATATCAAAGCAAGTAAAGTGAATAGGAATCGGCTGAATTTTTTCATCTTGTGTTTTTGCATTATAAACATATTCGCTTATTAAGCTTGACTACATTTAAGAATGCGGTGTTAACGCAAAACAAGTTCCGTCTTTGTGATGATTTCACTTTTGTTCTCCTCGGGTGCAACATAATTGATCGCTAATCGGCCGGAACTAAAGTTTATACCCGGAGTCTGATCAAGAGTCAGCTGAAAATGCCTTTTAGCATTAGGTGTGTAAATACCAAGCCCTCTTGCGATGCCTACCTGGCTTACAGTTCCTTCTGGAGAAATATGGCTTGCTATCAAATGGCCGTAGGCCGATATATTCCCCGTACGGTTAAGTGTGACTTTAAGCGTAGCAATCCCATTTTTTTTCTCGACAACACAATCTGATAACGTAACTGAAAGTGATTGCTCTCCAGCCCGAATAATTACGGGAATGCTTAATCCGAAGATTGGAGTCAATTTGATTGAAATATTAGAAGAGTCTGATGTAGTTGAACCGTCCGGTGGTACTTGCTGCGGTACTGACCTAAAATAAATATGCGAGCGATATTCTCCAGGTGCCAGGGAAGCAGTTTTCGTCAACTGTACCTTCACTGTTTGCGCTTCGTTGGGGGCTAGAAAAACCGTCCTTGGAAAAATACGTACATAATCTCCAGCGAAGTTTAGCCCTGGTTCGGGGGAATGGATCTCTTCGAATTCGCCATTTTCCTTCATTCTATAATTTACTATTGATATAGAATATTGTGCACTATCTTGACCAATGTTAGCAAGGTTGAGTTCTTGAAATCTTTTGGAACCCTCAAAGACAATGCGTTTCGGCATAACCTGGAGGTTGCCCTGCGCTTGTGTTAAGGACGAGATTGTACAGAATAAAAGAATTAAGTTGGAAAATAACCAACTCCTATCTAAAGAAAATTTAAAATTTTTGAGTCGCGTTGTCATATAGAGTGTAATTTAGAAGTGCTTGTCAAAAAAAAAACGCTTGTAATCAAGCGTTTTTTTATAATACCATTTTGATACTAGTTGTAATTAACTGATACAGTAAAGGGTGCTCCGGTGTAAAGCCCTGAAGTTTGCCCACCAGTTACGTTTAAAGTTGCGCCAACATACAGAGTTTGTGTGCCGCCTCCGCCTATAGTGCCAGTTGCACTTGGTAAGCTTGTCCACAAATTAACAGTCATTTGTCCACCTGATGCGCCTGTAAGTGTTGTTGGCGAACCAGGTAAGGTAATGGCGTAAGTATAACTAGGCTGCCCCGATACGGTAAATGCTGCCGCAGTGCGAGCATTACCTGCTGCAGTCGGAAGTGTGACTCCACCAGTTGGAGTGGTGGTGGGAGTTCCACCAATCGCATCTAACAAAACTGTTCCTGCAGTAGCATTTACAGCTACATTACCAAAGTTCAGATCTGTAGTTTTTAAGATGGATATTGGAGTAACAATAGTAGCGCTCGCAGTAGCAGTCGTATTTACTCCTGTCTGAGCGAAAGACTCTGTTGAAAGTCCAATAATACTTAATGCTAATACTGATAATCCTTTTGTAAATGTGTTCATGCTTTTTCGTTTAATTTTATCTTATCCTATTTTGTTTACAGGCTCTAGTACGTGGGTAGTCAGAATTGGTTACTATGAATAGTTAAAAAAACCAAGCAGGAGTAGATTTCAACGCACCAATGACATATCTCATTCTCTAATGGGTTTTGAGAATAATGAATATTAGCGTCAACGAGTGTTGTATGGCACTCAATTTAATTTATAAGAAAGTCAAACTCCTAAATGGCCAGGGCGATAATATG
>DASWMZ010000051.1:0-9601 GCA_036399495.1 Pedobacter sp. | reverse complement strand
ATCGTAGGGCTTAAAAACAGGCGTTGTTCCCATGCCTTTAAAATACGAAAAGAGGCGTAAATAAAAAAGAGACTATCCTTTTGAGACAGCCTCTTTTAACTTTTAAGCCAATTGTATTAACCTTCGTCGTGTAACCAGGCTTTCTTAGCTAATAATTCTTCTTCTGTCTCACGTACATCAACATCATCAATACAGCAATCAACGGGGCAAACTGCCGCACACTGAGGCTCATCGTGAAATCCTTTACACTCAGTACATTTATCAGAAACTATATAATAAAATTCCTCAGAAATGGCGGGTTGAGCCTCTTCTGCGTTTAAAGTATTGCCATCACCAAAATCAATCACCCCACGTAAAGATGTTCCTTCGGAAAAACGCCATGCAGCCCCTGCATCATAAATAGCATTGTTAGGGCATTCCGGCTCACAAGCTCCGCAGTTAATGCATTCGTCTGTTATTATTATCGCCATGTTCTAAAATCTATTTCTTAAACCGTAATTTTGCATTCCTCAAGGGCACTGCAAAAACAGTGCAAATATAACACAATCTGTTGATTTTATTTTAAGGACTTCCATTTTGACACTTGAACAACGAAAAATAGCCTTTAAGGATTTAAGCGAATATTTAAATTCTCCTGATGAGAAGCTAAAACAACTAATCAATACTGCCCATCAGTCGAATGCATGGTTTACGCCTCAAGAAACAGCCAAAGCCTTGCAAAGCATATCCTTCATGCTTAACGAACATGATCTGGATACTTGGTTTGACAACATTAAGGATTCTAAAAAGGAAAATATTACTGCAAAGAATGTTGGTTTGGTTTTGGCCGGCAATATTCCCTTAGTTGGTTTTCATGATATATTGGCTGTGCTAGCCACCGGACATATCGCTTTGATAAAGGCTTCGTCTCAGGACAAATATTTAATCCCCCACTTACTTGAAAGGTTGGTCGAGTTTCAACCTGAATTTGAAAATCAAATCCGGTTTACCGAACGTTTGGAAAACTTTGAAGCAGTAATTGCAACAGGCAGCAATAACAGTTCAAGGTATTTTGAACATTATTTTGGCAAGGTTCCGCACATTATTAGAAAAAACCGGAACAGTGTCGCTGTGCTTTCAGGTTCAGAAACAACCGAAGAATTATATCTGTTAGGTCACGATCTATTCGATTACTTTGGTTTAGGTTGCAGAAATGTTTCAAAGGTATTTGTGCCTAAGGAGTATGACTTTAGAGTATTCTTTGAGTCCATCGAAGCGTATAATGACATCGTTAACCATAATAAATACTGCAATAATTACGAGTATAATAAATCAATCTATCTTATTAATAGGGATAAGCATCTGGATAATGGATTTTTATTAGTTAAAGAAGATACCCGCCTTGCATCTCCCCTGGCAGTTCTTTACTTCGAGGAATATAACGATCTCTCATCGGTTGAGGAGGCAATAGAGGCACATTCAGAAGAAATTCAATGTGTAGTAACGAACCATGAACTAAGCATTAAGGGTCAGCAACTAGGTTTCGGCGAAAGCCAAAAACCGAGGTTATGGGATTATGCAGATGGCGTAAACACAGTCGAATTCTTGTTGAGTTTATAAACACCTCGAGCTAAAACGATAGAAAATCATAACTTTGCGGCTATGTACCTTATTAAGGTGAAAGGTGTTGCAAGAATTCCGGATTACGTACAATTAAGAGACGATAAGTTCACCTTATTGGCTTACTTCAGAGTCGACAGGCCTGATAAGTCACTCGAGAAAATTGGTCTTGGTGAAAAATCGGAATATATCATGAATATTGTAAAAGACCTTCCCTTTGGTCAGATTTTAAAATTGGAACTTTAATATGATCGGCAATACTGTTATAAGACTTGATAATGTTGATGTTTACCAGCAAAAGCACTTGGTGCTAACAAACGTAAACTTACATATAGACAAGGGTGAATTTGTGTTTCTCATTGGTCAAACCGGATCTGGAAAAAGTAGTTTGCTTAAAATCATTTACGGCGATCTACATATCTCCTCAGGCGAAGGCCATGCAGGTGGTTACGATCTTAAGAAATTAACCGAAAAGGACGTTCCGTTTTTGCGAAGAAAATTGGGGATTGTTTTCCAGGATTTCCAGCTTTTGACTGATAGAAGCATTGAAGACAATCTTCGTTTTGTGATGCACGCAACTGGCTGGAAGGACAAATCCTTGATTGCAGAACGAATTAAAGATGTCCTGGAAAAAGTTGGACTGCGCTCTAAAATTAAAAAGATGCCACACGAAATTTCGGGCGGAGAACAGCAGCGGGTGGTTATTGCACGTGCCCTTTTGAACGATCCGGAAATAATCTTAGCAGATGAGCCAACAGGGAATCTGGATCCCGATACCTCTGAAGAAATTATGCTTTTATTAAAGGATATCGCTAAATCAGGCACCGCCGTTTTGATGGCAACGCACGATTATCAGCTTATCCGCACTTTCCCATCGCGCATTATAAAATGCGAAAATGGACGTGTTATCGAAGATGCCAAAATCGTATAAAATTCACTTTATACGTCAATTTGGTTCCAATCAACGCAAAATCACTGACAGCTTGGCTGTTTTATATAATTGGCAAAAATTTTGTCTAAACCCATTATTATGAAGTTTTCAGACATGTTGAAAAACAAGAAGAAAAAAACTATGAATCAAGGAAACGAAGAGAAACAAGAAATCGAACAAGAACTGGAGCAAGTAAGCGAAATATTAAGCCATCAAGGCGATGGAGGTGATTCAGAAAATACGCCTTCTGCTGATGTTCAGGATCAAGTTTCGGAAGAAGAAAAATTAAAAGCTGAAATAGCAGAAGCCAATAACAAATACCTGCGTTTATACGCTGAGTTTGATAATTATAAGCGACGTACCAACAAGGAACGTATTGACTTGCTTCAAACTGCCGGTAAAGACGTTTTAGTAAGTTTATTGCCTGTGGTTGATGACTTTGACCGGGCTTTAAAGTCAATGGAAACTGCAACCGACGTGGTAAGTGTTAAAGAAGGCGTTTTGTTGGTTCAGAATAAACTTAAAAGCATTTTAACTCAAAAAGGAATTAAGGAAATGGAAGCGGTTGGAACTGTCTTTGATGCAGAAATCCACGAGGCTATTACAAACATTCCTGCCCCTTCTGATGACTTAAAAGGAAAAATAATAGACGAAGTTGAAAAGGGCTATTACTTGAATGATAAAGTGATTCGTTTCGCAAAAGTTGTTGTTGGAGCATAGTAAAGGATTGAATGCGGGAATGGTTGAATGAAAGAATGCCTTCATTCCTTCTTTAATTCATTCCTTCAATCATTAAAATATATATGGCAAAAAGAGACTATTACGATATTCTGGGAATTACAAAGGGAGCCAGTGCAGATGAGATAAAAAAGGCTTATCGCAAACAGGCTATAAAATTCCACCCTGATAAAAATCCCGGCGACAAAGAAGCCGAAGAAAAATTTAAAGAGGCGGCTGAAGCTTACGAGATTTTAAGTAATCCGGAGAAGAAGCAGCGTTATGATCAGTTTGGTCATGCAGGAACTCAAGGCGCCGGCGGTTACGGTGGTGGCCATATGAACATGGATGACATCTTCAGCCAGTTTGGAGATGTTTTCGGTGGTGGTAGTCCGTTCGAAAGTTTCTTTGGCGGTGGTGGTCAATCGCGTGGCGGTAAACGAGCTGCTCGCGGTAGTAATTTGAGAATTAAGGTCAAACTAACTCTTGAAGAAATTGCCAAAGGTGCCGAGAAAAAGGTAAAGGTCAATAAGCAAGTTGTTTGTAATACTTGTGATGGAAGCGGCGCTAAGGATCGTTCTTCATTTAACACTTGTGCAACCTGTGGTGGTGCAGGATCGGTTCGCCGTGTTACCAATACCATACTGGGGCAAATGCAAACTACAAGCACCTGTCCTACTTGTAATGGCGAAGGAACTCAGATTACTTCTAAATGCAACAGCTGCCATGGCGATGGCGTAGTCAGAGGCGAAGAAACAATCACAATCAATATTCCCGCTGGTGTAAGTGAAGGCATGCAGCTTTCGATGGGCGGCAAGGGTAATGCAGCTCCAAAAGGCGGCGTTCCGGGAGATTTGATTATCTTAATTGAAGAAGTACCTCACGAATTCTTGCAACGCGAAGGAAATAATGTGGTATATGATTTACATGTTAGTTTCGTAGATGCTACTTTAGGTGCAAGTGTTGAAGTACCAACCATCGATGGCAAAGCGAAAATTAAGCTAGAGCCCGGAACTCAGGGCGGCAAAATATTAAGACTTAAGGGTAAAGGTGTGCCAGAAGTTAACTCTTATCATCGCGGTGACCAGTTGGTTTATGTAAACATCTGGACACCAAAGGTGCTATCGCGCGAGGAACGTGATTTGATGGAGAAGCTACAAAGTTCACCTAATTTTCGTCCGCAGCCAGGAAAGAATGAAAAGAGTTTTTTTGAGCGGATGAAGGAATACTTCGAGTAAGGAATAAGCTTTAAAAACCATAATAGAAAAAGCCATTCGCTATCAAACGAATGGCTTTTTTCATACAAGTTCGTTTTTCTATCTAGTAATTAAACTGAAACTGAATACGTAAGAGCCTACCCTCTTGAGTATTGATGGGCTTAGTAGCATCTTCAAACCGTCTTTTCGAGATGGTGTACATAGTCACCAATTCAAAGTTTTTGAATGGCTGCCATTCCGTTCCAACTTCAAGTTCGTTAACATTATAACTTCTGGCATCACGCTCAAATTTTTTGCCCCCATCGTAGAAATGATATCTAATAAAAGGGATAAGCAATTGATTTTTAAATCGGTGCGCATAAGAAGCAAGTGCATAACCTCCTTCAAGACGTTTTTGCTCTATGATTTTAGTCGCGGTACTATACTCGGGACCTGTACCAATATTATATTCTACCTGCAACCCAAATGGTTGCGGGTATAGCACAAACGTAGCTGCAGCACGCTGATCGATAAATTGCGTTGGAGTCTTTAAGCCTGAAGTTAGCGTAGATACAATATATTTACCATGATATCCTTGCAATCCAGGTTCTATTATCTGCTTGCCTAATTTAATCGGATATGACAAACGTGATATAATATGCGGCTGATCATTTACTTCGTTTCGGTTTGCGGTTTGGCCGTTATAAGCACCGAAAGCGAATACACCATAATCACCAGAACCTTTTAGTCCCGAGCTTACTAGGTTGGCAAAACGCTCACGGATTTTTTTAGGAGCCCAATAGAAGAAAATTCCTAAATCACGTTCATTACTGGCTGCGCTATTCAAAGCATCATTACGATCTAATGGAAGCCTATTTTGACTTGATTGTAAATTCTCAAATCCGAAGGGAATTTTACTCTGTCCGAAACGCAATCTAAACTCATTTTTAGCATCTAATCCTAAATCAAAATAAGCATCACGTATTTGAGCGAAATTAAGATTGTTCGCATCGGCACTAGATGCAAGATCTGGTTGAATATAAAAATATAGGCGATCACTGACCTGGCCTGAAAAGATCAAACGAATTCGGCGCAGAAAAAAACCTCCTGTACCACCCCATGATCTGTCGCATTGCTCGCATTGCAAATCGGAGTTGGTTTCCAATAGACGATTATACCGAACTTGAGTATATCCCCTAAGGCTTATTTTCTCATACCATTCTGATTTTTTTGCAGCTGGCTTAGCTGATTCAGAAACCTTTTTTATTGAATCAGTTTTGAGACTATCACGCTTGCTTTCCTGCGCTGAAACGCTCCCTGTGGCAATAAGTAGGCCTAATAAAACATTAACAAATTTCATTTCTGTACGGTTTGTGTTGCGCAAAAGTACGTTTAATGTTAATTCAAGATGAAGCAATGCCTTAATTTAACTTAATGATTATTCAGGGTTAACATTATCTTAACACTGACGCAGAAGATCAACGCATCCGATCTTCGGCGTCGTTTATAGAACTGTTAATTTCTTCAATCAATCGCCTGACTGCATCTTTTAACTTAGCATCGCCATTGAAGTTTGCGTCAAAAACCACTTTCTTGCTTTTGCGAGCATAGTTAAATTCAAGAACATAAGTAAGAGAATTTTTCGAAGTGTTTTCATTGTTAACTATTTCCGAGGGGAAATTCCAAAAACCTAATTGGGCTGCTCTTCTGTGAAGCACCAGCAAATCGTCTTTTGTTAGCCTAACAGTTTTATTTATTAAAGAGTCTTCTTTATTTAAATATTGGTATGCACTGGTTTTCGAATCATACTGGTTGACGAGGCTATCACCAACACCGAACTTTATAGTTAGGGATTTAAACTCCGAAAACTTATAAGGAGCATTTTTGACCATCATCCCGTAATAATAGAAGCAATAAAAAAGGAAGGGGACGATGATGCTTAGAGCGAGAAAAATCTTCTTTGATCTACTTGACATTTGCTGAATATTTTCGGCAAAAATAAATTATTCGAAAGACTCTTCTGTCGGATTAAACTCTTTTTCCCATTTAGCTATAACAACGGTAGCAAGGCAATTTCCGATAACGTTTATGGATGTGCGGGCCATATCCATCAGCTCATCAATTCCTAAAATGATAAAGATAGGCCAGGTAGGCATATTAAATGAAGCAGCAGTTCCCAATAAAATTACCAATGAAGCTCTGGGAACTCCTGCAACTCCTTTACTCGTTAACATTAAGGTGAAAACAATAATAAGTTGTTGAGAAAGCGAAAGATTCATTCCGGCCGCCTGTGAGACGAATATCGCAGCAAGCGAAAGATATAAAGTAGTTCCATCAAGGTTGAAGCTGTAACCCGTGGGCATAACGAATGCAACAATCTTTCTAGGCACACCTAATTTTTCGAGGTTTTCCATCGCACGTGGTAGCGCAGCTTCAGAACTTGTGGTAGCAAAAGCAATCGAAACCGGGCCAATGATAGCCGCAATAAACTTCTTTAATGGCACACCAACAATAAGTGCTATTGGCAATAAAACGCCAAGTAAAAAGACAATCAATGCAACATATAAGGTAGCCAATAAATGAAAAAGATTCAATAAAATACCCAAGCCCATGTGTCCTACTGTATAAGCAATGGCAGCACCTACTCCTATCGGCGCAAAATACATTACGATGTTGGTGAATTTAAACATCACTTCAGCTAGGCTTTCAGTCGCTTTAAGCATCGGCTGACGCTTATCTTCTCTTACCATCGCTAAGGCTATCCCGAAAAGGATACTAAAGACTACTATTTGCAATATTTGCCCTTCGGCTATAGATTTGGCAATATTCTCAGGGAAGATATGAAGGATGATATCATTGAAAGATTGAGCAGGCACGTCAGGCAAAGCTTCGTCCATTTGTGGTGGAGGTACGATCCCTGCCCCAGCCTGGGAGATATTTATCGCCGCAAGGCCGATAAATAATGCAATAGTTGTTACAACTTCAAAGTATAAAATAGCCTTCCATCCCATTCGTCCCACTTGTTTTAGATCGGCGTGACCAGCGATGCCATAAACCAGCGTAGCGAATAATAATGGTGCTACTATGGTTTTAATCATTTTAAGGAAGATTTTACTTAGCACCTGAAGCCTCATCCCGATTTCCGGATAGTCATGACCAATTTCAGCTCCAATTACCATTGATATTAAAATCCAGCTGGTGAGTGAGTTCTTCTTTATGCCAAATATTATTAAGCAAAGTATTGTGAGTCCTCTCGAAAATAGAAGCGCAAGGGGTGTAACCGGAAGTATATGATATGCATTAAATAAAGTTAGAACCGCGGTAATAAAAGCAGTGATGAGTGCAGCATATCCTGCTTGTTTTAACTTCATAAGGAAAGATTAACGATTTGAACAAATGTAAATAATTAGCTTTACTCCACAAACCTAATGGATTAATGAGGGTAGAGAAATTAAACGATATCAAGAAAGAACTTCGGCAGCTAAACGCCGAAGCGTTGACAGAAATTTGCTTGCGTATTGCTAAATATAAAAAGGAGAACAAAGAGTTATTAAGCTACCTTCTTTATGATGCTGATAATCCGCTTCAATATGCAGAAGAGGTGAAATCGTCTCTACTTCCCTCCTTTCAGAACCTTAATAAATCATCGTACACCAGTACAAAGGAGCTCCGAAAAATGGCTCGTTTGCTTTCAAAACACACAAAATATACTGGTTCAAAAGAAGTTGAATTAGAGCTTTTATTATGGTTTTGTAATAACTTCTTAGAATTTGCAGATTCCAGATCATCACATAAACCATTAATAGCCCTATTTACAAGGCAGTTGGAAAAGATTCGGCGCATTATACCAAAGCTTCATGAGGATCTGCAATTTGATTACAGCGAACTTTATAATAATTTGATAGAGGATGCTGCTGAGAAGGTTCGATTTTTCAATAAACATGACGTCAAATTAAATTTATAATTTCTGTAACGGTCGCAGATTTGTATCGTCATAGTACCAAACCTCTACCTGTAATTTGTTAGGTATAGTTTCCAATAACGTATCGGCGAGTGGAAATGATAAACTTTTCACCGCTTTATATCGGTGGTTCGCCGGAGATTTACCTTCTCTAGCCTAATACTGATTGTCCAACTTAACCGGGCGCGATACATTTGGGTCAACAAACAGAATATAAGACATGAAATCTCTACAAACGCCCATAACTTTTTTCATTTATTTGATGCTTTCACTGAGTGTACTTACTCTAACAAGTGCAGTTAAAGCTCAAACACAAGGTAGTGTTGCCGGCAAGGTGTCAGATGATAACCAAAAGCCTTTGGACTTTGCAACGGTAAGCCTTTTAAAAGCTGCGGATTCTGCATTCGTAAAATCGTCTATAACTGATTCGACAGGAAGCTACCTGTTTGAAAAAGTTGAAGCAGGAAACTATTTAGTTAAAGTTACTTTCTCAGGATACAAGAAGTCTACAAGCAAGTTACTTACAGTCACTCCGAATAACCAAACTTTGGTTCCGGTAATTGTTTTAAATACTGATAGTAAAACCTTGAAAGAAGTTTCCATCACTGTAAAAAAGCCTTTTTTAGAGAGAAAGGCTGATAAGCTAATACTTAATGTTGAAGGAAGTGCAGTAGCTGTAGGAAATACAGCTCTCGAAGTTCTGCAAAAAGCCCCGGGTGTGACACTGGATAAGGATGATAATCTCTCTATGAGTGGAAAGAGCAGCGTTTTGGTGATGCTGGATGGTAAGCCGACTTATATGAGCAATGCTGATTTGGCAAATATGTTGAGAAGTATGCAAAGTACTCAGATTGAAACCATCGAGTTAATTACTAACCCTTCTGCCAAGTATGATGCCGCCGGTAACGGAGGAATCATCAATATCAAAACTAAAAGAAACAGAAAATTAGGATTCAATGGAAGCACAACTATTGGTTCGGGTTATGGTCAAACTACAAAATACAATGGAAGCACTAATTTGAATTTTAGAAAGGGTAAGATCAATCTGTTTGGAAGCTATAATTACAGCAATAATGGCAATAGAAATATCTTCGAGTTGAATAGAAAAGTAACCGATGAAAATGCAATTACCAATTTTGATCAGGATAATAACTGGAATTCACGAAGGAATAATAACGGCTATAAAGTGGGAGTCGA
>DASWMZ010000050.1:0-2377 GCA_036399495.1 Pedobacter sp. | reverse complement strand
CAATTCATCCTTACAATGGGTTTGAGAGCAAAAAGAATGGCTGCTTTCCTCTTGCAAAGCATAATTCAGGAGGTTAAACCAAGAGGAAAACAGCCAGTATCTTAAACCACTCATTCAATAACATGAAAAGGCCAATTCTGTTTAAGTTGTAAAAATACCATGCCAATCTTACTTAAACAATAAGCAGGCTATGCTATCAGTAAAGTACCTACATTTCCACCTTCACTCCAAGGCACTCCATCCGCTGAAGAATACAGTTACGTTGATGATGATGAGAACGACCGTCAGGCTTTAACTTGAGTGTTTACCACGGAAAAAATTATATCTTCCTTGCGCTTACTAAGTGGAGGTGTTGCCCCGGCTTTTGCCCACGCTATACATGTACCCTGCCTTATCTTTTAAACATTAATTGAACCCCCGAAATTTATCCACACTGTCCTTCCTACACAATAGTGTGATATATTCGCTTTTATCCAATTACAATGAAAATGACCACCACCACTTTACAGTTTTCAAGCCTTGCTGCGCTTGCCGCTTTTTTAAAGAAAGTAAATCCAAAAGGCTACATCGTTAATACGCTCCAGCTTTCGCTTACCGCCCGCTTAAATGACCTGGAAATTGCTATCGCAGTGGATCAATACAGCGCAGCGTTGTTCCAACAAATTACGCTGCACGCTTAGTAACAGTTTATACAATTGAAAAAGCCTCTTCCAGGAAAGAGGCTTTCGTTGTATCAGGCAGTTTAGGCTAAATGTCATTGAATGTTTCCAAAGGACCGGCCCGATAGCTTTACAGGAAAGGATTGATGGACTCTCACGAGGACCGCTAAGGAAATAAAACCTGGCGCAAGATGCAATGGCTGAGCTTTTAATAATAGATGAACGGTTTTTTTAAATCGTTGGAAGGGTAAATATTTCTGCAATACTGAAAGAAAGGTCAACTGCCTGGGAAATACGCCGGGGAAAACTGACGAGCTTAAACGATTACGTCAACAAATAAAGAACACCTGCAGAAAACAATACTGGTGCCTTAGCCGCCAGTAAGTAATCTACGACGCTGAGTAACTAACTTGCCACCTAATTTTAGCCACGTTAGTTGGCAGCCATCAGTTTATAGTTGCAGCATTGTTCGAAGATTTCCGTGTTCAGCAAATGCACGGAGATTGTTGCTTTCTTTTTGCCAACTACCGACTTGCACCAATTGGCACTGTTCCTCATGATAGTTCAAACTTTCTGAACATCCCCTTTATGCTCCAGGATATTAAAACATAGATTTTAGATAACAAAGCTGTGATTCGCTTTCAGGTATTCAGGCCAGTGCTGTTCCCGGGCAAAGAAGATCTTTTCACCCGAAGCCATATCCAACAGCACTAATACGGTGTGATTGATAGTAATAATTTCAAAAATCATTTTAGGAACCAGTACGGTGAGAAAGTGTTTTTGTTTCTGGAAGCTAATATTCCATTGATCTGTTTTGGCGAGCACTTCGGTGCGGTTCCTCTCCTGCAATTTGATAATAAGCATCCTGTCATGAATAAAATCAAACTCCTGAAATTGCCTTTCCGAGTGAAGAAGAATGTGGCCTAAGCGCTTAAAAATTTTAAAGCTTTTCCACTTGCCGGTAATGATTTTTTCTACTAGTGCTTCCATAATAAAGTGTTTTATCGTTAAGGGCAGGAAGCCTTTCAAGATAGTGGTGTAGCTAGAGAAATAATGATGCCACTGTTGAGTTTTTTGCGATAACGAACGTATTCCATGCCTTAAGCATGACTTTGCTTACTATGACTGAAAACTATCCTGTTGTCTTTTCCACATCAGTAAATCTCGTCAATTTATCATATAGTAAAATAAGCCCGTGTGTAACTAAAGTTGAGTTGGTAAACCTGCCTTGGTACTTTTGAAAAAATGAGATAGCGATGTTAATGAAGAAGGTGCAGTTAAGATTTGATTCTCTTTTAAATCTATGGTGTTTTAAACAAAAAGTACAGGCTCCGCAGGTAGAAATAAATCCGAATAAGCACCTGTTGACTGCCGAGCTTTCTGATAATGCCATCGACGTGGCTCGTCGTGAGTACAAAGCCGAAGTGTTGGAAATCAGCCAATTGGATAACTCTTTTTATAACCCCTTACACTAACCATTTAAATCAGTGAGTATGGAACAAAGCAGTAATGAACAACAGAAATCAAGACGTGGATTTGCCTCTATGAGCCCCGAACGCCAGCGTGAAATTGCCAGCCAGGGCGGCCGAGCAGCACACCAGCAAGGTGTAGCCCATGAGTGGAGCCGTGACGAAGCAAGAGAGGCAGGCAAAAAAGGCGGCCAAATCTCAGGGGTCAGAAGAAAGTCTTCCCGGAGCGATGATCGCGAACCCCTATTG
>DASWMZ010000049.1:0-2007 GCA_036399495.1 Pedobacter sp. | reverse complement strand
CTTCTGTTTTAAGACAGGAACTGGTTCACCACTGATCATGCTCTCATCAACATAGGATTCACCATTTTCAACATCGCCATCCACTGGAATTTTACCTCCTGGCTTCACCACCAATACATCTCCAACCTTTACCTGTTCAATCGGTATCTCCATCATGTGTCCACCGTGGTGAATAATGGTAACGGTATTAGGTTGTAAGCCAATAAGCTTTTTGATAGCCGAAGATGTAGAGGCTTTTGCTCTTTCTTCCAGCAGTTTACCTAGAAGAATAAAGGCGATTACTACCGCTGCTGCCTCAAAATATACGTGTGCATGTAGCCCTCGGCTATGCCAGAAATGAGGATATAGGGTATTGAATACGCTGAATACATAGGCAATGCCGGTACTAAGCGCCACCAAGGTGTCCATGTTGGCTGAACGATGCTTAGCTTGTTTGTATGCATTCACGAAGAACTGCTTTCCGAAAATTAGAACAACAGGCGTAGCCAAAGCCCACATGATATAATTAGCATAGGGAATATTCATAAAAAACATTCCGATAACTACAAGTGGAACAGATAGAATCACTGACCAAATGGTACGTTGTTTTAAGCTGCTTAGTTTTTCCCTGTGTAAATCCTCCAAAGCTTGTTTTGCTTCTTTAGAATCTTCTATCACTAAATCGTAACCGATGCTTTGAACGGCAGCTTTTAATTTTTCGGGCGACGTAATTGTTGGAACGTATTCCACTTGCAATGAGGTGTTGGCAAAGTTTACACCTGCTTTTACCACGCCAGGTTGAGCAACTACAATGCTTTCTGCGCTGGAAGCACAAGAGGCACAACTCATTCCGGTAACTGGAAAGGTTTGTTTGATAGTTTCCACGTCATAGCCTAGATCCCTAATCGCATTTACAGCCTGCGGGATAACATCCGTGTCTTTGGTCGTAATAACAGCCTTATGATTATTGAGCTCTACTTTATGAGAGGTTATGCCTGGTATTTTTGCCAATCCCTTGTCAACAATGAGAGCACAGTGCTCACTTTCGACACCTGCTAAGGGCAGCTCCAATATCTCTTCTTTGGTATCCATAATTCATCGTTTTAGATACCACAAAGCTCCAAAGAAGATCCCTCCTAAGTGTTACAGTATTATAGAAATGATTTACACTTAATTGTTGTTTTGAACTTTATCCAGCGATTTGCGGTGTGATATGCCAATCTTCTTAAACGCTGAAGGGGTTAGGCCTGTTACCTTCTTGAATTGTGCAGATAGATGTGCTACACTGCTGTAGCCTAGTTTATATGAGATCTCACTCAAGCTTAGTTCGTCATATACCAGCCATTCCTTTACTTTTTCGATCTTTTGCAGGATAAAAAATTGTTCAAGAGTGATGCCTTCTACTTCTGAGAAGAGGCGGCTTACTTGTGAATATTCCTTATTGAGGTGTTTGGTAATAAAATCTGAAAGGCTGAAATGTTCCTCCACTTCGCCGCTTTGGACTTGTTTTATAAGGAGGCTTTTTATGTTCTCAATTAGCTTACGGTTCTTGTCGTCTAAAATTTCAAAACCCAAAGCTGTAAGCTGGTTCTCTAACTTTTTGATTTCTTCTTCAGTTATTGGCTTGTTTAGCTCTACCTCACCCATGTTAACAGCCAAGGGCACAATTCCGGCTTTTTCAAATTCTTGCTTAACTACAAGAATACATCGATTACAAACCATGTTTTTGATCGAAATCTTCATTCTTCAAAGGTCAAGAACTTGTTGGAATTATCTTTAAAAATCCAGCTGAGAGTTTAGGCTCTGTAATCCAGTCAAATCGATGATTGATATATTTTGATAAACTCGAACTTTTCGCCGTCAGTTATAACCGCTAATGGTCAATTAGGGACATAAATCCCTTAAATCTTGAAATATTTGGTTCGAGTTTTCAATCAACAGAGAAGTGCCTTACCTGATTGATAAGTTACTTTCTTCAAATGAAAAAAGGAACAACTTGAGTTGCTCCCTATATCTTAATTGTTCTTT
>DASWMZ010000048.1:0-9936 GCA_036399495.1 Pedobacter sp. | reverse complement strand
AAGCAACTTTTGATTCCAAGGCTCAGGAAGTGATGGTAGGAGGAAAAGTGTTTAAGTACTGAGGCAGAACGCTTTAGTTTAAAAAAAAACCCGATGGACCATTTCCATCGGGTTTTTTATTTATTGATATTGGATATAAATCGGCTGAGGTTTAAGTTTCATTAATTCCTCAGGAGTCATCAATCTGTGTGGTGCTTTCTTCAGATCGTTTTTATAAAAGATCTTAAAGCCCGTGAATTGTACAGGTTCTTTTCTGATGTGATTTCTGTATGTACCCAGTTTTAACTCAGGCTCTCCCCATCCGTCCATATGCATTACAAATTGAACTTCCGGACGTAGTTTCATGTTCTGGTAGTTGGTAACCATTCCCTGAGTAAAACGGTGCAATACAAAAACTTTTGGCGGTAAGTTATTTTCCCTTACAATTTTAGCGAGATAATTTGTGGTAAAGTTTATTTCTTCTGCATCATAAGTCCCAATTTTTTTACCCGGTATAACTCCTTTTTTCCTCATTGCAAATTCCGGATCAATACCCAAATGCACATGAGGCATTTTAAGATACTTCTCAAATCTTACAATCTCTTTTTGAATAGTGCTTAATCCAACCTGAATATCAAGAAACAGGATAGCATTTTCCATCTTAGCAATTGCTAAAGCAGAATCAATTTGTTTTTCGGGCATTCTGTTTACGTAAGCACCATCTTTACCCGGTAAGCCCGCAGCAACAGTAGCGATATAATGAATACCCTTTTGAACAGGTGTTTTAGGATCAACCTTTTCCCAATGTCTAACCTCTGCATTTAACCGTCTCCACATCTCTTTAGGAGCGTATTCGCCTAAAGCACCCATTTTTTTGGAATGCATATTACCGTAATACACCACAATTCTTTTAAAAGGAAGTATTGCTCCCGGTAGTGGAGCTGGCTGATTTTTAACAGGCCATAATCCGGTCGTGTCGCCGTTGGCATTTTCCCGAACTTTTTGATTGTATTTGGCCGTATCTACCGGCGCAGTTGTATTCACCGGTTCAGAAGCTGTCTCTCCATCTGTAGCAACAGCGGTACTGTCTTTCACTTTTGCGGTAGCGCCATTGCCTGTAGTTTTTCCGTCCTGACCGCAAGAAGAAATTACGCCCATCAATGCGATTCCAGCGGCAGCTTTAAATAATATATTCATGATTTTTAATTACAAGATTTATCGTTTGGTAGTTGAATCTGCGAATTTTCGAACTTTCCCGAATACTCCCAGAGGAAGCTTATTGCCAGCTCTTGCCTGCAAATATAACTCTCCAATTTCAAGGTTCTCACAAGTTTTTAAACTTCCTTTAATAAGGTTTTCCACAATTACCGATGAAAAGCCGAGTGAGTAACTATTGAGGATTAAAAAATGTTCTTGCTCGTCTAATAATTGAGCCACATCAGTCATCATTTCTAATATATGGTCCTCAAGTTTCCACTTTTCACCGTTAGGGCCGTGGCCATAAGCCGGAGGATCGAGAATAATGCCATTATATTTTTTACCGCGTTTTATTTCACGTTTTACAAATTTCAACGCATCCTCCACCACCCAACGGATATCTTTCACATTCGATAGTTCCTGATTTTCGTTAGCCCAGCTAACAACCTGTTTGATTGAATCAACGTGAGTCGTGTCAGCGCCGGCAGCTTTAGCGATAACAGACGCACCACCGGTATAAGCAAATAAGTTAAGAACTTTAGGGTTAGGTGTTTTAAATTGGGTTATGGTATCCGATATATAATCCCAATTAACGGCCTGCTCGGGAAAAACACCAACATGTTTAAATGAGGTTAATCCCAAACGGAGCTTAATAGAAACGTTATCGTTTTTATAATTAACGTGCCACCTGTCAGGGCTCTTTGGGTTTTTCTTAACCCACTCACCAGAAGTTGCGGATCTGCCTTTAAATCGGATGTCATGGAGTTTTTGCCATTCGGAAACGGGCAATTGTTTAGCCCACACAGCCTGCGGCTCAGGCCTGATCAGTGTCACTTCACCAAATCGTTCCAGCTTTTCAAAATCACCACAATCAATTAGTTCGTAATCTTTCCAGTGCTTTGGAGTAAGAAGTTGAATCATTATAATTTATCTCTCGCAGCTTGCGTAAACTTACTAGCAAATACAAAGTCGTTCAGATGCGGATTATCGGTATGTGCTATTTCCTTATTCGTTCCTTCCCATTCTTTTTGACCTTCATAAAGAAAAATAATGCTTTCCCCGATACCCATTACCGAATTCATATCATGTGTTACTACAATGGTTGTTATTTGGTATTCTTCAGTAATTTCATTTATCAATTCGTCAATTACTATTGACGTTTTCGGGTCAAGCCCAGAGTTTGGTTCATCAACAAAAAGGTATTTTGGCTGCATTGAAATTGCTCTTGCAATCCCAACGCGTTTTTTCATTCCACCCGAAAGTTCAGCGGGATATAACTTGTTTTTCCCTTCAAGATTAACTCTGTCCAGACAAAAATCAACACGTTTTAATTTCTCTTTACGGGTAGACTCCGTAAACATATTCAAAGGAAACATAATATTTTCCTCTACGGTCATCGAATCAAAAAGAGCAGAACTTTGAAAAAGCATACCAATTTCTTTTCTGATTTCGATACGTTCTTTAAAGTTTAATCGGGTAAAGTCTCGTCCATCATAAATAACCGAACCTTGATCGGGTTCGTGAAGTCCAACCATGCATTTCATCAAAGTGGTTTTGCCCGAACCAGAACCTCCAATAATTAAGTTATTATCTCCTGGTTCAAATTTCGCAGAGATTCCTTTTAATACGTAATTCTCTCCAAAGGTTTTATGGATGTCTTTAATCTCGATCATAACAGTAGTTGAGCTACAAGATAATCAGTGAATAAAATGGCAATACAGCTTACTACTACCGCCCTGGTACTGGAAATGCCTACTTCTAACGCACCACCAGACGTATAAAATCCCTGATAAGCTGATACGGAAGTTATAATAAAAGCAAAAATCACCGATTTAACCATTGAAACCGTCAGGGTAAATGGTATAAAACCTTCTGTAAGGCCCAGAATAAAATCATTCGGTGTAACTGCGCCTGACAAGGTTCCAGCAATATATCCTCCTACAATACAAAGTGCTATCGAAACAATCACTAATAAGGGAATCATAATAACAGCGCCTACAATCTTAGGAAGAATCAAATATCCGGGCGAGTTAATGCCCATAATTTCCAACGCATCGATCTGTTCTGTCACCCGCATAGTTCCGATTTGTGAAGATATACTGGAACCTACTTTCCCTGCCAGTACGATGGCCGAAATAGTCGGACTAAGTTCAAGTATACTCGAATCGCGAACGATTCCACCAATAATCGACTTAGGGATAAGGTCGCTCACCAATTGGAATGCGGTTTGAACGGTAGTTACCATCCCAAGAAAAACCGATATAATCGATATAATTCCTAAAGATCCTACCCCAATTGAAGTCATTTCATGCAAAATCTCTCTGCGATAGATATTCCATTTTTCGGGTTTTCGAAAAACAGCTTTTAAGAGAAGTATATATTTACCTAGCGGATGAAAGATCATTGTTATTTTTGGACTAAAATAAGGCTTTTGCCTTAATACTTTAAAATTAATTCAGATGAACGCAGTTATTACCGGAGCTACAAAAGGAATGGGACGAGCCATTTCACTCAAACTGGCCGAAGCAGGCTATAATGTTGCTATTTGTTCGAGAAGCCAGCAGGACGTTGATTCTTTTTGCCTTGAACTAAAACAGCTAAATCCCAATATTACTGCTGTGGGCTTAAGTACAAATTGCGCCCATGCCGAGCAAGTGTATGATTTTGTCGATTTCGTAAAACAACACTTCGGGCAAGTTGATGTTTTAATAAATAACGTTGGAACGTTCAAGCCGGGCTCCATCCTTGATGAAGAAGAGTCGGATATGATGACTCAATTTGAGCTGAATTTCCATGCAGCCTACATCTTATGCCGAGCTTTTGGAAAACAAATGCGCGAGCGACGGTCTGGATATATTATTAATATATGCTCTATGGCGGCCTTAAATCCGGTTGCAGAGGCGGGTTCTTACACTGTAACAAAGTTTGCACTTCATGGTCTAACCAAAGTATTAAGACTCGAGCTGAAGCAACATAATGTAAAAGTAACGGCGATTCTTCCGGGTTCAACATTAACAAGTTCCTGGGAAGGAACCACTTTACCGGAAGATTATTTTGTAGCGGCAGATGATATAGCCAATGCAGTTTTGTATTGTCTGAATACAAAAGGAGGAGCTAATACGGATGAAATCGTGATTAGTCCCTTAACAGGACAAATTTAATATGCGAACAATGGAGAAGAAACTTGAACGAAATGAGGAGAACAGGAGGATTGCTGGAGTGGCATCCGGCCTGGCCGATTATCTTGATTTAGATATTACGCTTGTTAGAGTGCTGTTCGTTTTTGCTTTCTTGTTCGGTTTTTGCGGATTGTTGATTTACATTGTGATGTGGATCGCAGTTCCCAAGCGTTCGGTCTGGCATGGATCTTCTCCATTTAAAGCGGATTACATGATAAAAGAAGAGCCCTTACCATCAGCTAAAAGCAACGAAAAGTCTGGCAGAGTAATTCCGGGATTAATTTTGATTTTAATCGGGTTGTATTTTTTGCTTGCTGAGTTCGATATTTTGCCTAACTGGTTTTCTATTTTTAAACTGTGGCCAATTATCCTGATTATTGCAGGAATTACTATTCTTTTCCGTTCAGGAGCTAATAAATCACATATTAATTATAACGTACCTTTTGCTCCTCAAGCACCTGATACTAAAACAGGGGATCAACCTTTAGCATAGAAAATGAAGACTGAAAAAATAATTTGGGGATTGATCCTCGTATTTCTGGGTGGTATTTTATTGTTCGAGAACCTGGATATAATAAATTTTAACTGGCATGTTATTTTTCGTTTTTGGCCGGTGGTATTGATATTAATCGGTGCCAATCTTGTGTTTTCGAGAGATGAATCACAAAGCTCAAAAATCATCCTGATTGTTTTAACAATGCTGACAATAGGCTTTATAACCTATAAAGGCATTACCACTGAAAGTGATAATGGTTTTCATTGGTCGCACAACAATGATGATCATGATGTTGATAATGAGAAACGCTCGGGATCTGATGTGTTTTTAGAAGAATATAATGATAGCATTAAAAACGTTGTCTTAAATATTTCAGGTGGCGCTACCGAATTCATTTTGAAAGATAGTACTGATAACCTTTTTCAGGCTGATGTTGATAAGAACTTTGGAAATTATTCATTATTGAGTAAATCAAACGATAGTTTGAGAACGCTTGATTTCAAAATGAAGGGAAAGACAAAATGGGAATTTAACAAAGACGATACAAATAACGCCGTATTAAAACTAAATAATAAACCTGTTTGGGATGTAAATCTGGAAATGGGAGCGGGTACTGCGAACTTCGACTTTTCATCATTCAAAATTAATAAGATGTCTCTTCGAGGCGGGGCAGCTTCGTTTGAAATTAAGCTTCCAGCGCCGGTAAATACAACAACAATTTCGGTGGAAACTGGTGTGTCTGATATCGAATTTTCTATTCCAAGATCGGCTTCCTGCAAAATAAACGTTAAAAGCGGCTTATCATCAAATGATTTTGATGGTTTTACTAAGCAAGCCGATGGAAGCTATACCTCCGAAAATTATAAAGAAGCATCAAAAACCATTTTTATAAATTTCCAGGGAGGCATGTCAAACTTTGAAGTTAAGCGCTATTAAATTGCTTTAATTTTAATCCACAGTTTTAAAGCATTCCCCCGAATCATAGGCAATTTTCTTATTTTTGCTTCACGTATAAAAATCTATGGTTCCAGAATCGAAGGCTGTGCTTAAGGGTGACTATTGCAATTCTCTCACTAATTATTCCCGTTATAAAACCCGCGAGGTACTTATCGGAAACATCCCGGTAGGAGGGAACAATCCCATTCGTATTCAAAGCATGACCACTACCGATACGATGGATACCATCGGAACTGTAGAACAGACCATCAGAATGGTAGAGGCCGGATGCGAGTACGTACGCATTACTGCGCCCAGTATTAAAGAAGCCCAAAACCTGGCCGAAATAAAAAAGGAATTACGCTTTCGCGGATACGATGTTCCCTTAATTGCCGATATCCATTTTACACCAAACGCCGCCGAAATTGCGGCACGTATCGTAGAAAAAGTCAGGGTCAATCCGGGTAATTATGCTGATAAAAAGCGATTTGATCAATTAGAATATACACCTTCCGAATACCAAGCAGAGCTTGATCGCATTTTCCAAAAATTCGCACCCCTAGTTAAGATCTGTAAAGAATATGGCACCGCCATGCGTATAGGTACTAATCACGGCTCACTATCAGACCGAATTATGGGCTATTACGGTGATACGCCCCGAGGTATGGTTGAATCGGCAATGGAATTTATGCGCATGTGCGAGGATCTGGATTACCATAATCTGGTTATTTCCATGAAGTCGAGCAACCCGCAGGTGATGGTGCAGGCCTATAGGCTTTTGGTTAAAACTATGCAGAGCGAGGGCATGAATTATCCTTTGCATTTAGGTGTAACAGAAGCCGGCGATGGTGAAGATGGTCGCATAAAGTCTTCTGTAGGAATTGGAACATTGCTGGAAGATGGTTTGGGGGATACCATTCGCGTATCTCTAACCGAAGAACCTGAGTTTGAAGCACCCGTGGCTATCGCGTTAGCGGACAGATACAAAAAGCGTGCGGCTCTTTTTCAAAGTGTCGACGCTGTTGCGGATGACATTATTCCAACCACCTATTCGCCCTATCAATATCACAAGCGCGCTTCCGCGGAATTAAATACATTTATCGGCGGACATCAGGTGCCAAGAGTGGTGGTTGATTTATCTGGTAAAAATTTGAAAAATCCAGCTATACTTACTGATGCTGGTTATATCTATTCAGCTTTGCTGGATAAATATAATATGGGCGAGCAATCGGTTGATTTTGTTTACCTGGCCGACAGTCTTCCTTCATTTAGTATGCCGGGTAATTTAAAGCAGCTTTATAATTATCAAACATGGGTTAAACTTTTAAATAAGCAAAACTGCCATCCTCTATATTCGTTGGAGGAGTATATTAATGCATCGCAAAAGGATAGTTCGCTTAACCTTGTTAAGGTTTCAACCGCGGATCTACATACCGATCAGTTCAATGCGCTTCAGATTGATAACACGTTGGTTTTCATTCTTGCAACTAGTGCAGAGCACGGTATGGCCGATCAAAGACGCTTTTTTTTCTTTTTGAATGAAGCAGGTATTGAAGTTCCGGTAATTATCAAAAGGAAATATCAAGTAGAAAATCAATCGCAGGTTCAAGCGATAAGTGCCGAGTCGCAATTTCAATTAGATGCCGCAACAGATATTGGAGCGCTTTTAGTAGATGGTTTTGGAGATGGAGTTTGGTTAGATGCACCAGGTATTGACACTAAAACAATTGTTAGCACATCCTTCGGAATATTACAAGCTACCCGCTCCCGCATCTCCAAAACTGAATATATTTCCTGTCCTAGCTGTGGGAGAACTTTGTTTGATTTGCAGGAAACCACACAACTGATCAGAAGTCGTACCAGCCACTTAAAAGGAGTTAAGATAGCTATTATGGGGTGTATTGTAAACGGGCCCGGCGAAATGGCCGATGCGGATTATGGATACGTTGGCACCGGGCCTGGTAAAATAACCTTATATCGGGGGAAAGAAGTGGTAAAGAAAAGTGTGAATACCGAATACGCTCTAGATGAGCTTATTAATATTATCAGGGAAGATGGGATTTGGATAGATGCGGTTGAAACGCAGGATGTATAAAAAAGAAAGGCCTATAAGGTTTTGAAAACCTTATAGGCCTTATACAATCTAAAAATTATTTACTCTTTCTGGCAATTACTTTCTGAACTGCCGTGATTATGTTCTCACTATCTAATCCGTATTTCTTCATTAAATCAGAGGGTTTTCCACTTTCGCCGAAAGAGTCATCAACAGCTACGTACTCTTGAGGCAAAGGATCGTTTTTCACAAGTACTTGAGCTACACTATCGCCCAACCCACCTAAACGGTTATGCTCTTCGCAGGTTACTACACATCTGGTTTTCGCCACAGACTTTAGAATTGCTTCTTCGTCTAAAGGCTTTATAGTGTGGATATTTATTATTTCCGCATCAATGCCCATCTCAGCAAGTTTCTCTCCAGCTAAAATTGCTTCCCAAACTAAATGTCCGGTAGCAAAAATACTTACGTCTTTGCCTTCGTTTACCATCCATGCTTTACCAATTTCGAATTTTTGATTGGCATCAGTAAAAATTGGCATTACCGGTCGGCCAAAACGTAAGTAAACCGGACCTTCATATTCTGCGATAGCAATAGTTGCGGCTTTTGTTTGATTGTAATCGCAAGGATTGATAACGGTCATCCCTGGAAGCATCTTCATCAAGCCGATATCTTCCAGTATTTGGTGAGTTGCGCCGTCTTCACCTAGAGTTAAACCAGCGTGTGAAGCACAAATTTTTACGTTTTTATCCGAATAGGCAATCGACTGACGAATTTGATCATAAACCCGTCCAGTGGAAAAGTTGGCAAAAGTTCCGGTGAATGGAATCTTACCGCCAATAGTCATACCAGCTGCAATGCCCATCATATTAGCTTCTGCAATACCGATCTGGAAGAAACGCTCTGGAAACTCTTTAATAAAAGCGTCCATTTTCAATGAACCAACTAAGTCAGCGCAAAGTGCAACTACATTTTCATTCTTTTGTCCGGCTTCGAGCAAACCTGCGCCAAAACCCGAGCGGGTATCTTTACTTTCTGTAAAAGTGTATTTTTTCATTTGAGTTTTAATTATTCCCCTTGAGGGGTGAGGGGTTTAATAATCTTCCATGTTGCAAGCCAGCTGATCTAGAGCTAATTGCAGTTGTTCATCATTTGGAGCAACACCATGCCATTTATGAGATCCCATCATAAAATCAACACCATGACCCATATTGGTTTGCATCAGGATCATTATAGGTTTTCCTTTAAAGGCTTTTGATTTAGCCAGTTCAAGTCCGCGGATCACATCTTCAAGATCATTTCCGTTCATCTCCATCACATCCCAGCCAAAAGCTTCCCATTTTGCTTTTAAATTTCCTAGAGAAAGAACTCTTTCTGTCGGGCCATCTATTTGTTGGCCATTGTGATCTATGGTAGAAATTAAATTGTCCACTTTATTATGCGGAGCAAACATAGCTGCTTCCCATATTTGTCCTTCCTGAAGCTCGCCATCACCATGTAAGGTGAAAACTAGGGAAGGATCATTATTTAATTTCTTTGTTAAAGCGGCGCCAATCGCAACTGATAAGCCTTGGCCTAAAGATCCTGAAGCGATACGAACGCCTGGTAAGCCTTCGTGAGTTGTTGGGTGGCCCTGTAGCCTTGAATCCAGTTTGCGGAAAGTCTTTAACTCTGCCACATCGAAGTATCCTGAACGTGCAAGTACGCTGTAAAAAACAGGGGAGATGTGTCCGTTGGATAAGAAGAATAGGTCTTCGCCCTTACCATCCATACTAAAATCAGGTTTGTGATTCATAATATGGAAATATAAAGCTACCAGATAGTCGGCGCAGCCTAAAGAACCTCCCGGGTGGCCCGACTGGCATTGGTGTACCATTCTCACAATATCCCGGCGAACCTGTTTGGCAACGTTATTTAATTGATTAATGTCAGCAGTCATATAAAATATCTAATTCGGCAAAAGTAAGTAATAATGTGAAATGAGAAGAAGCAGGGCGATTGAATTATTAACAATTACTGTTAATAAGTGCAACCTTGTTTTTGGGTGTATCGTAGAAGTGCTTGTTTGAGTATTCAAACAACATAATTAACAAGCT
>DASWMZ010000047.1:0-23753 GCA_036399495.1 Pedobacter sp. | reverse complement strand
CATATCGGTTCGTTCTGCCTTAGCCGTAAGAAAGATAAAAGGAATATTCGCGGTAGCTTCATTTTTATTGAGCAAATACAAAACTCCGTACCCATCCAATTCGGGCATCATAATATCGCAAAGAATAATATCCGGTGGATTTGCTTGTGCCAGCTCCACTCCTTTCTTACCATTCTCTGCAGTTAATACAGTAAAGTCCGCCAACTCCAAAATCTCGGCCGTACCTTCTCGTATATCCTGATTATCTTCTATAAGAAGTACTGTTCTTTTCTTATTCATTGTTTTTAAAGATCAAAGAAATGGTGGTTCCCTTATGCTGGGCACTTTGACAAATAACCTGGCCACCCATTAGTTCGACGTAGCGTTTAACAATATTTAATCCTAAACCCGTTCCCGGGATATTGCCTGTATTATGTGCTCTGAAGAAGGGCTCAAAAAGACTTTTCTGCTCATCTTCGGGAATACCGATTCCGTTGTCTTTTACAGTGATACAAACTTCTGTATCGTTAATTTCGGTATTGAATTCGATAAAGGTATTTTCTCCGGAATATTTTATCGCGTTAGACACGAGGTTGACAGCGGCGTTTCTTAACAGCGCCGGATCTAAATATACCTGGCTATTAGCACCGGTATGCTGAAATACAATATGCTGGTTTTGTTTTGCGATTAGCTGCATCTCCTCGATAATATCCTCAGAGAATTTCACCAGATCAAAGTATTGCAATTCCGCTTCAGTCTTACCCGCTTCCAATTTTTCTAACGATAAAAAATCATTAAGAATCCCTGTCAAATGGCCAACTGAATTTTTAATCTTCCCGGTATGCTTTATGATATTTTCGGGATCGGTTTTTTGAAGATATTTTTCGATCAATGAAGCAGAGAGCTGCACGGAACTTAAGGGTGTTCGAAATTCGTGCGAAGCCATCGAAACAAACCGTGTTTTAAGCTGGTTAAGCTCTTTCTCCTTTTCCAGAGAATGACTTGCCTCATCTCTAGCCTTTTCCAGTTCAATAACTAAATGCTGCAAGTTTTGTGTACGGTCTTTGACTTTTTGCTCAAGCTGTTCAGTGTATTTCCGCAAGGCTTCCTCTGCATCCTTCTCCCTGGAAAGATCATGGATAAATCCAGTGTATATCTTCCGGTTTCCGTATTCAACCTCACTTACAGCCAACCTGAACGGGAAGGTACTTCCATCTTTTCTTAACCCGCGTACTTCGCGCCCGATACCAATTATTCGCTGCTCTCCGGTATTTTGGTAACGCTGAAGATAACCATCGTGTGCGCTACTGTCTGGCTCTGGCATTAATACCGATATATTTTTACCTGCAAGCTCTTCTACTCGTTCATACCCGAAAAGCTTTAAAGCTGCGGGATTCATACTTTCGATTACACCGCGATAGTCAATAGTAACGATACCATCTATAGCTGTTTCGATAATAGCGTGCAGAAGTTTATGCTTATCCATTTAGTCAATTATACAAACTTAATTGATTTAACTGCCTTAACGCAATTTTAAAAATGATCACTAAACAGAAACCTGACGAAGATCATAGTTAAGCCTGATGCCTGTCACATTCAGGAACGCGTATTCATTCATCTTTGTATAAGATAAAACATCAAACCATGACAACTGTAATAGAAGACAACGAATTAAACACCGAACTTCAGGAGCTGTATCTGAAAAGCAAAGAATGGGTTTCTGATCTGGAATTCGAGGCGGAGGGCCTTATGTTTTTACGAAAACTAATCAATAGAAATTTAAGCCGACTTGTAGAAGACGATTGCTTTGAATTAATCGCCGAAACAACCATCAGCGCAGTGAAAATAGAACAAGCCAACGCTGATTTAAAAAACAGAATTGTTGATTACCTTCACAACTTCGAACACCTGGTGTTGCAGCCTGATATAAAACTTGAACTTAATCTGATTGAGACCCACAATAAGCTAACAACAGATCTTTATACAAATCAGAGCAAATATGAGTTATTTAAAGAAAGTGTCTTCGACCTAACTAAACCAAGGTTAAAGGAGAGCAAACGTTAATAATTTAATGACTAAAACGATTTTTATAGCCTCTTCTGAGCCTTATAGTGGCAAATCTATTATAGCCTTGGGGCTAGTGAACATGCTTTTAGGTAAGGCAAAAAAAATCGGGTACTTCAAACCTATTATTAATGATATTGAACTAAACCAATGCGATGTTCACATCGAAACAATTCTCAATCACTTTAAGCTACCAATAAATTTCAGCGATGCTTATGCTTTGACTTTACAGGATGCGATGCGGCATCTGGAAAATAAAAGTCAGGGAGAAATGATTGAAACTGTTATCAACAAGTTTAAAAAACTTGAAGAAAACTACGATTTTACCGTTCTAGAGGGTAGTGATTTTAATGGCGAAAGTACCGCGTTTGAATTTGAAACAAATGCACTTATTGCGAAAAACCTGGGCTCGCCGGCCATTTTGGTAATATCAGGCGAAAATAAAACACCAGGACAAATCATTCAGGCAGCTATTAACTTTTTGCGGAATTTCGAATCGCGCGAAATCCAGGTACTCGCAGTCGCAATAAATAAGCTGGATCCGGAAAGTGTCGAAGTAGTGAGGCAGACATTAGCCAGCCAGTTGCCAAATCATATTGTTTTGACGGTAATTCCTTTAGATAAAAAGCTGCAAAGCCCAACAGTAAAAGATATTTACCAAAGTCTTAAGGGAAATTTGTTATTTGGAGCAGAGCACCTCTCAAACCAGGTTGACAATTTTGTTACCGGCGCTATGCAGGTTCCCAATTTTCTTAACCATATTAAAGAGAATGTTCTAATCGTTACACCCGGAGACCGGGGAGATATTATTATCGCTGCGTTACAGGCGAATCTTTCGGCCAGCTACCCAAAAGTGGCCGGCATTGTTTTAACTGCCGGGTCGCAACCGGAGGAGCCGATTATACGTCTGATTGAAGGATCGAAAAATGTATTTCCTATTATTTCTGTGCAAACCGGAACATTCCAGACGACGACTCAGATAGGCACAGTAAAAGCAAGCATTACCGCCGACAATCTCAAAAAAATCGAACTCGCAATTAATACCTTTAACAAGTATGTGAATCTTTCAGCACTCGAAGAAAGCATTATCACCTACAAATCGGAGGCGATTACGCCGCACATGTTTCAGTACCAGCTTTCGAAATGGGCAAAAAGGGAAATCAAAAAAATTGTATTGCCCGAAGGCAATGATGACAGAATTTTAAAGGCCGCCGCCCGTTTAACAGGCCAGGAGATTGTTACCGTTATCCTACTAGGTAATCCCATAGAGATTAACGCTTCAATTAAACGCCTGGGAATAAATCTGGATAGTGAAAGGATACAAATTATCGATCCCGCTAATTCTGAATTTTATGAAACGTATGTAGAAACGCTCCTTGAGTTGCGTAAAAATAAAAATGTAACCCGCGAAATGGCCCGCGATCTCATGACTGATGTTTCTTATTTTGGAACCATGATGGTGTACAAGGGCCATGCGGATGGAATGGTTTCGGGGGCAACCCATACCACTCAGCATACCATAAGGCCGGCTTTACAATTTGTTAAAACGCGGCCGGGAATATCTACGGTATCATCTATATTTTTTATGTGTCTTGAAGACCGGGTTTGTGTATTTGGAGATTGTGCGGTTAACCCGAATCCAACGGCAGAACAATTAGCTGAAATCGCGATTTCCTCTGCAGATTCCAGTAAACGATTTGGAATAGAACCAAGGATAGCGATGCTTTCTTACTCTTCCGGAAATTCGGGTGCTGGCATGGACGTAGAAAAGGTTCGCAAGGCAACAGAGATTGTAAGGGAAAAACGTCCCGACTTAATGATTGAAGGGCCGATTCAATACGATGCAGCAGTAGACCCTGCCGTAGGCAAACAAAAAATGCCCGATTCTAAGGTAGCCGGACAAGCCAGTGTGTTGATCTTCCCCGATTTGAATACGGGGAACAACACGTACAAAGCCGTACAACGGGAAACTGGGGCTTTGGCAATTGGGCCTATGCTTCAAGGACTTAATAAACCCGTGAATGATTTAAGCCGGGGTTGTACTGTTGAGGATATCTTTAATACCGTAATAATTACCGCCATACAGGCGCAAGAACATAAAGATCTATGAATATTCTAGTTATCAACTCCGGCAGCAGCTCCATAAAGTATCAACTTTTTAAAATGCCGTCGACTAAGCCGATTTGCAGCGGCCTGGTAGAAAGAATAGGCTTGCCTAATTCTGTTATCACTCACAAGGCTAACCTCGAGAACAAAGAGGAATCTGTTAAGATTATACTAGATCTGAAGGATCATGAAGAAGGGATGCTGAAGGTTGGAGAACTTTTGACTAAGCCCGACATTGGCGTTATCCAGAAACCGGATGAGATCGGGGTGGTCGGCCATCGTGTGGTTCATGGCGGCGAATACTTTTCAAAAAACACCGTGATTACTTCTGAAGTAAAAGATGAGATTCAAAAACTTTTCGCTCTAGCTCCCCTTCATAATCCGGGGCATTTTCTTGGAATTTCAGTATGCGAAAAAATATTTAAAAAAGCAGTTCAGATAGCGGTCTTCGATACAGCCTTTCACCAAACGATGCCTGAAAAAGCCTTCCGGTATGCTATACCCAGTTCTTATTATAAAAAGTATGGAATCAGGGTTTATGGTTTCCATGGTACAAGCCATAAGTATGTAACCGACCAGGCATTAAAACACCTTGGCAATCCGAAGGCAAAAATCATTACCATTCATTTGGGTAACGGCTGCAGCATGGCGGCCGTAGATGGAGGTAAGTGTGTTGACACGAGTATGGGATTGACGCCTTTAGACGGATTGATTATGGGAACCCGTTCGGGAAATATTGATGCCTCAGTAATATTTCATTTAATGGCCGAGATTGGATATTCCATTGACCAGGTTAATGAGCTATTAAATAAGCAAAGCGGCATGGTTGGCCTTACGGGATATAGCGACATGCGAGATGTACGTAAGTCGATGAATGACGGCGATGAAATAGCCAAGCTGGCATACGACATGTACGCTTATCGGATCAAGAAATTCATTGGTTCTTATGCAGCGGTTCTTAACGGACTTGATGCGATCGTTTTTACCGCAGGAGTTGGTGAAAACGACAGTTTAACCCGTGAGCTGGTTTGCCAGAATCTAGACTTTTTAGGAATCGAACTGGACGCGGAAAAGAACGCTTTGCCGGGAATCGGAATCAGGGAGATTAGTTCTGGCAAAGCGCGTACGAAGATTTTGGTTATCCCAACAAATGAAGAATTGGAGATTGCTAACCAATGCGCAGAACTTCTATCCCAACAAAAAGCTGAGACGAACAATTGAATTTAACCAAACATTCAGTTGCAAAGTCATCTCAATTAATGATCAAAGTCATATAAAAAAACCTGATAGTCAGCGACATTTATGATATAAACTTATATTATGAAGACTATCCTCGTACTTACCGACTTCTCCATCCGGGCAGGATATGCCGCCGAATTTGCCCTGCAAATTGCAATTAACACCAAAGCTGATATTCTGCTGTGTCATGCTTTAGAACTCAATCTTACAGCGGGCAGTGCTCCAGAGTTCAGCTGGCCGGTCGCAGATCATTTGCTTCTCAAAAAAGAAACAATTGTTGAGCTTAAAGAGCAGCAGAAACATCTGCAAGATATGCTATTGCAAAACCAAGAAGCATTTAAACCCTTAATTACCTACACAACAGATTACGGTCATTTAGCACAAACTGCTGAAAATTTGATCTCCGTAAATAAGATTGATCTGGTTGTTATGGGTTCACATAAATCCACCGGCTTAACCAGATTTTTATTGGGCAGTCACACACATACAGTTCTTGATAAATTAAATTGTCCCGTACTGCTGGTTCCCGAAAGTCTGCAATTCAAGGGCATTAAAAACATCGTGTATGCTACAGATCTTACGTTTAATAATGATAAAGTGATTCAATATCTTCGCCAACTAGCAAAGCCATTCCATGCTAAGATAACGGTGAATCACATATCACCACTTGCCCCTGCTCCCGGAGATGCCAAAGAAGAAGATAGCATATTATCAAACGAACACAGTACTCAGGATACACCGGTTTACTACCATTATGTTAAAAGTAATAATGTAAAAAACAGTTTATTGGATATTGCCGGCAGAGGACTAACTGATGTTTTAACGTTAGTTCATAAAAGGTATGACTTTTTTCAGAGCCTTATTCACAACAGCCTAAGCAAGCAATTAGCAGATAATGCTACAGTGCCCCTTTTGGTGCTGCCCTATTCATTCAGCCTGGATGAAAATGCTATAACAAATGAAGAATTAGATCTCTTTTGTTTTGACGCAGGAAATTTAAGATAAAACGGCCTCTCATAACCATTCGCAGCATAAAGCCATAGCTTTATGCTTTTTTTATTTAGTACAATTCCACCGAGACATCGACTGAGGCGAAATCGTAAACTATTAATTAAGTGTTGTAAATCACTTTATTCAACACTTCATATCATTCTCTCCGCTTTTCCAGCACAATACCTTTGGAATATAATAATCGACAACAAAATCCCAAAGGCATGAAAATTCATAGCAGCATCCATCTACAATCAGCGTATCTAACAAGATTTTTGACCATTACGGCACTAGTACTTCTTGCATCATTTACAGTAAATATGCAAGGGCAATCGCCTTACAGTATTGTGCCTAGTTCCCAGGTAAAGGTCTCAGGAACCTCCAATCTCCATGATTGGACTATGCTTGCAACCAGCTTTACGTGCGAAGGAAACTTCATAGTCAAGAATAACCAGCTTCAGGATTTAAGCTCTCTGAGTTTTGCTTTACCGGTTAAAAACTTAAAAAGTAAAGACAATCTGATGGACACCAGAGCTTACAAAACGCTGAAAGCTACTACATATACCAAAATCACCTTTAAGCTTATTCGGGCTACTATTGTTCCTCAGCAAAAAACCATCAAAGCAACTGGCAATTTAACTATAGCCGGGGTAACCAACCAAATAGCACTCCAAACTGCTTATACCATTAACGCTGACGAAAGCATCACCTGTAAAGGTTCTAAAGAACTAAAAATGAGTGACTATGGCATCAAAGCTCCAAGCTTCATGATGGGCGCTTTAAAAACCGGTAACGATTTAACCATAGACATACTCTTGAAACTGAAAAAATAGCAACCACACACACCAGATCAAATATTATACAACAACATGAAAACTTCACTACAAACACTCTTAAAAACAGCGCTTATACTCGCATGTATAAGTCCTGTAATTACTTACGCGCAAACCGAAGATGGCGAAAAGACACAGGTAGCCAACCTGAGGCCTTATGATCAGCGCGGAATTAATGTCTTCGAATCACCAAAAGACACAAATGCTGTTTTTAACGGTTTAAAAGTTAACTGGGGAGCCGGATTCACTCAATCATTTCAGAATTTAAAACACGAAAACACCGCAAATAATCTTTACAAAATCACCCCCGGATTCAACACCGCGAATGCCAATTTATTTATGGATGTTCAACTGGCCGACGGCATCAGGCTGAACTTAACCAGCTATCTATCAGCCCGCCACCACAACGAAACCTGGGTAAAAGGCGGTTATATTCAGTTTGATAAACTACCGTTCAAAGGTCAGATCTGGGAAGATATCATGAAGGTGACCACGATCAAAATTGGACACATGGAAATAAATTATGGCGACCAGCATTTCCGCAGGTCAGATGGTGGACACACACTTTATAATCCATTCATAGAAAATTATATTCTTGATGCTTTTACAACCGAAATTGGAGGTGAGGTACTGGTACGTAAAAATGCACTTTTCGGAATGCTTGGTGTATCAAACGGAATGATCAAGGGAAATATAGACAGTCTGATTGCTACCCCACAGGATGCAAATGTTCATAAATCTCCCGCGATTTATCTTAAAGGAGGATTCGACAAACAACTGTCAGACGTTTTACGTGTACGCCTATCAGCTTCTTATTACACAAATAAAAGCTCTGGCGGCCAAACCCTATATGCAGGCGACCGTACCGGCTCTAATTACTTTATGACCTTGGAAAAAACAGGAAGCACCGCCTCTGCGCAATTTACCTCAGGCCGTGTAAATCCGGGCTTTAGTAAAAAAGTTGATGCGGTTCAGATAAATGCATTTGCTAAAATGAAAGGCCTGGAATTCTTTGGCACGTATGAAGCAGCCAAAGGAAGAACAAAAACCGAAACTGATGAAAGAAAAGCAAGTCAGTATGTTGCAGATGCTATATACAGAATTGGTGCCAAGGAAAACCTTTTCATAGGTCTAAGATACAACGCCTTAAATTTCAGACCTGCAAACGTTGCAGCTGCGGGAACAGCGCCCGCATTAAATTATACACAAGACGTAAAAGTTGACCGCTTGGCTTTAGCTGCCGGTTGGTTCTTAACCAAGAACATTTTGTTAAAAGGCGAATATGTAACACAAGAATTTAAAGATCTTCCTGCCGCAGATTACCGCAATGGTGGCAAATTTAACGGATACGTTATCCAGGCTGTTGTCGGGTTTTAATTGAATGTTTCCAAAAGCAGGTTGATTTTTATCCGCCTGCTTTCTTCATTTTAATAAGCAACATGCACTACTTAAAGCCCGTATGGTTCATTTTACTGATTATCATGTCGGGTTTTAATGTGCAGGTTAGTAAGCCTCATTTAACCCGTTGGGTAATTACAAAAGGATGCTTTTTAAAAGTTGAAGGAAGCACTAACGTTAATAAGTTCAACTGCATGATAGCAAATCACTCTTCGCCTGATACACTCAGTTTTTACAAGGGAAATCCTGGTGAACCTTTAAAGGTTTTGGGCAATGTGAAATTAGATGTACGGAAATTCGATTGCCATAATCCGGTTATGACCGCCGACTTACGAAAAACGCTGAAAGTAAAAGAATTTCCAAATTTGGTTATCCAGTTTTTGAACCTGAGCAAATACCCTAATAGCAATGACGCTACAGAATTAGTAAACGGCGCTGTAACAATAGAATTAGCCGGAGTCACCAAGCGTTTCAACGTAGCCTACAAACTGATAAAAAACGGGCCCCACTCGTTAATTATGGTTGGAACCAGGCAAGTAACCTTTTCAGATTTCAATATCGTTCCGCCCAGAAAAATTGGAGGAATGATTCAAACAAATAATGAACTTAAAGTAGAATTTAACCTGAATGTGAAAATATTAAACTAAGAAAATCATGAGCATGTTATCCGAAAGTTTAGAATTACAATGGCTTTGTAAAGTAAACAAACATCAGCTATCAGATCTTATCTTCTTGGATGAAGAAGTGAGCTTTCTAAAAAGCTTACTGGATAAATATTTCTCAGAAAAACTGCCCGAAGTTCACGTTAATCGGGTACAGCTTATTGGTGAGCAGCTTGTTCATTTAAATATACTTAAGGAGAATATTACTAAGGATGCGCTAACACACCAGGGAAACTTACATTCCCAAATCAATAATCTTTTAAGCAAAGGTGTCGAATCCCTAAAATTACAAAACCATCGGATTGAGGATGAAATTAGAGATTTAAACAAGTGCTTTAAAAATATTAAAAGAGACATCTTTACAATCTTTAAAACCACAGGCATTGAGGAGTATCAACATTAAAATCAACAAATGAAGAAAATACTTTTTTCGGGCCTTATTGCAGGATCGCTACTATTTATACTTAGCTATGGAGGACTTTTTCTAGCCGTAAGGTTTTTTCCGGCTGTATTTGTTGAGTATAATAACCCATTGTTTAATTCCGATGGAAGCAGAGATATTCTCTTTTATTTGCACGCCTTTATCATCAGTTTTGCCCTCTCCTGGTTTTGGGACCGGTTCAAAGGCCTTTTTATTGGTCCGACTATTTTACGGGGCCTGGAGTTTGGATTAGTTTATTCCTTTGTTGCACTGCTGCCGGTAATGTGGATTACGTTTAGTGCCTTAGATATAACTGTTTTGATGGTTGTGAGTTGGTTTGTTTATGGTTTGGTACAGGCGGTGGTGGCAGGGCTGATTTTTGCTAAAACGAATGCCTGATGTTATTTAACGTGAGTTTGATTGAATATTTTTGTGATTTTGTTATCCCCTAGCCGGGCAGGCTTCTTTCTTTTCCTTGGATGAAAAGAAACAAAAATCAAGGCTTTCGAGTCTTGAGCTAAAAATTCAAAAGAAGGCTATCCGCAATCCAAGCCGCGGGTTAAGTTAGTGCTGACTTGGCCTTTCTAATCCGCCTCTCCGGATTGCTTCCCTTCAGCTCATTATGTTCTTTAAGCAGGCCTTCTTTCAAACTTTCTTAACGCTCAATCCCCTGAGGCCGGTCTGCAAAACGCATTTGGCGTTTAAACTTCCGTAACAAAAATCACTTAAGTGACCGAAGAGCGAGCGTAGGCCCGAACAGAAATGCGGCCGAGCTTATTTCTGTTCTTGATTTTTTTGGTCCTTTTTTCATCAAGGAAAAAAGGACTAGGCCAACGCCAAAGGGCTATGAGGGCGACGAAAGCACCCTCAAGCGCATGCTTTTGTGTCTGCCTGAAGTGTCTTATTGAAAGCTGAGATCGATCAAAAAATAAAGATACGACTCAAACCACTTTAGTCAACACCCTTTACCCTCATTTTCAAAGTGTAGATGGCTTTGGATGAAGTAATAAATAAAATATTCCTTCTTTTCCCTGCAAAAGAAACATTCGCCGTCCATGATGAAGATACCGGGATGGTTCCAAGCAGTTTTCCCGATTTATCAAATACTGCTACGTCCTTACCGGTTGCATACAGATTCCCCTTGTTATCAAGAGTCATCCCATCCGATTGATGTGTCACGAAAAGCTTCCGATCTGATAAAGTCCCGTCCTTATTAATTCGGTATTTGTAAATCTTCTTATCTTCTATATCAGATACAAAAAGACTTTTCTTGCATGATGATCCGACAATTCCGTTTGGTTTTACTAAATTACTATCAACAAGAATAGCCTCTTTCGCACCTTTGGCCAGGTAATAAACGTTTTCACCATGCTGTTCAGCCTTAGTTCTGTTATTATATTTTCTTTGATAAAAAGGATCGGTAAAATATAAACCGCCCCGTTTATCAACCCAAACATCGTTGGGACCATTAAAGCTGTGCCCTTTAAAGTTATCCAGTAAAACTCTAACTTTTCCATTCGGACTTATCGACCACAATTGATTTTTCTCATCCGCGCATGCGATAAGATTTCCATCCTGATCGAAATATATCCCATTAGATCGTCCGGCGTTTTCCAGAAAGATTGACAACTTACCGTCCGTCGAGTATTTCCAGATACGATTATTCGGTTGATCGGTAAAGAAGATATCGCCATGTTTATTTATCGCAGGCCCTTCAGTAAAAGAAAACTGTGCAGAAACGCAGTTTACAGTTGCCTGTGGTGCGATGATCTGCTTGAGATCTTGCGCTAATAGATCTCCCCTTAGAGAAAAAATCGATATAAAAACACAAAAATAAAATGCAAAAGACTTTTGACCAACCATAGCATAGCTCTTAATTTATAGGATTAGATGATAATAGCGTATCGAGATAAGGATCGTTATAATCTTTAACGAATTTCAGAATATTAGGCATGTCGTTAAATTCATGCTCTTCGTGCATTGTGGTAAGTACTACAGATTTCATTCCTCCGCGCAAAGCGGATTCTACACCTTTTGGATTATCCTCAAACACAACACATTCTTCAGGCTTTACACCTAAACGTTCAGCGCAGGTTAAGAACGTTTCAGGATCGGGTTTGCTTTTCTCGACATCGTCTGCACTGATAGTAACAGGAAAGTACTTCCTCAGATCTAAGCCGTCTACCACATAATCTATATTAAACATAATAGCCGCCGAACCTATCGCCATCATGATTCCTTTCTGGTGGTATTTCTCCAAAAAAGCATCCAAGCCATTAATTAGTTTCAAATGTGGCCTGAATAATTGCTGATAAGCCTTTTCTTTTTCGTAAGTAATATTGCCCATTTCTTCCATTGTGAACCTGCCTTCGCCAAACACACGAACTAACATCTCTTCACCTTTGCCGTACATTTGCAGCTTTACTTCCTCTGAACTTAATTTCGCCCCAAGCTGATTGTTAAGTATGTCTTCCCACACCCTGGCATGGTAATCCATATCGTCGATCATCGTTCCGTTTAAATCGAAAAGAAAGGCTTTAATCATTGTGTTTTTGAATTTAGTTCGCTGGCAAAGCTAATAAGATGCTCAGAAAGTTTAACATAAAAAAGAGCGTCAGGCTGGCACCTGTACGCTCTATGTATGATGAGTTTTAGAAAAGGGGCTATTTAATCAAGCTCTGCGTATAGCGGTTTTTTAATTCCGTTATCATATGGTCTTAAGCTTTTCTTAAGAAGTTTGCGAGCTACGTGAATGCGAGTTTTAACTGTTCCAATCGGAATTGTTAAATGATCTGCAATCTCGTGATATTTGAATCCTTCGAAGTACATGCTAAATGGAACATAATATTCTTCAGGAAGTTTGGTTAAAGCAGATTTAATATCGTCCATGATAAATTTAGACTCGCCTTGGTTTTTGGTTGAACTGAAAACCAGGTTAGCTGATGATATTTCGTCTGATTTAGTAACAAAAGAGCTTATCTTAACAAAGCGACGATAGTTATTGATGAAGGTATTCTTCATGATGGTATACAACCAACCTTTAAGATTTGTGCCTTCTTTAAATTTGTTATAGTAAGTAATAGCTTTTAATAAAGTATCTTGAACCAGGTCATTGGCGTCGTCTGCATCATGAGTAAAATGTAATGCATACATTTTTAAAGAACTTGCCTGACGCATTACCATTGTGTTGAATTCTATCTTAGTCATGTTGTTTGAGTTAAGGTTATTATTACTGTTTAAACAAACTTGTAATCACCTTTGCAACAACTATGCTAACCAGACCAACAACTGGTAATTATACTAGAAGGATTAAAAAATTAATATGAAATTAATCTTAAATGATGTTCACTTCGCGCTCTAAGGCAACACCGGTTTTAAATTTCACGTCGGAAATTATTTGCGTCGAAAGATCGTAAATCTCTGTGCCTGTAGCGTTTCCATAGTTCACAAGCACTAAAGCCTGATTCTTCCAGGTACCAGTTTCGCCAATTTTTTTTCCTTTCCATCCACATTTCTCAATTAACCAGCCAGCCGCTAATTTTACTGTACTGTTTGGCAGACAGAAGTGAACAGTGTCTGGAAAAATAGACTGCACCTGTTTAAATTCTTGTTCGGTTATTACCGGATTTTTGAAGAAGCTTCCGGAGTTGCCAATTGTAGAAGGATCGGGAAGCTTGCTTACCCGAATATGTGATACCACATCAGATACATCTTTAATGGTTGGCTCTATTATTCCACGCTTGTGCATCTCTTCGCCAATGGCGCCATAACTTAGGTTCAAAGACGGAATGGTGGATAAACTAAACTTGACTTCCGTAATAATAACTTCGCCCTTAAGCTTATTTTTAAAAATGCTTTCGCGATAGCCGAACTCGCAATTTTCTTTGCTGAACTCTAATATATTTCCGGTTTCAATCTCAAAGGCCCTGCAGGAAAGAAACACATCTTTCAACTCTACGCCGTAAGCCCCGATGTTTTGAATGGGAGAAGCGCCCACAGAACCGGGAATTAAACTCATGTTTTCCATCCCGGCAAAGCCATTTTTAACGCAGTAGATCACCAGGTCATTCCAGACTTCGCCGGCACCGGCAGTGACTATTACGCCTGGTGAATTAATCTCCGCCGTGATGCCTTTAATATTCATGCGAATTACCAAACCGTCGAAATCTCTAGTGAGTAACAGATTGCTACCTCCACCAAGGACTAAACGATCAGCGCTTTTCCAACGCTCATCCCTAAACAACTCAACAAGCTCATCTTCTGAATTGATTTCGGTATACCAACGGGCGAAGGCTTCTACGCCAAAAGTATTATAGGGCCTAAGCGATATGTTTTCGAGTATTTGCACCATAAAAGATTATTGGCCGAATTTCGTGAACTTATCCTGTTCTCCGGCATTTTAGATTAAAGTTTTTGGAACCGCCGCCATTCTTAATAACCTTTACCTAATTTAGTTAATCTATTCACCGCATGAATTACTACACAATTGCTCCTCCAAGTACCCTTGCTCAATATGTGCGTTTCTTTTGGGTCCTCGAAGGGAACTTTGAAGGCAGCTCCTTTGTATATCGATCTTTAGCAGATGGTTGTACCGAACTCCTTTTTCAGTATTATGGTACCTTTCAAGACTTGCACAATAACGAAACTTCGCCGCTAGCCCTAATTCATGCTCAGTCTAGCAAACATAACAGGTTCCTTACCAAAGCTCCTTTTGGGATTTTCGGTGTATACCTATACCCTTTTGCTCTTCCCGCGCTGTTCAATATTCCATCCGGTGCTCTAACTAATCAAATGCCTTCTTTAGATTCTGTGTTAGGCACTCAAGGCAGCGAACTTGAAGAGCTAGTAATGCTAGCCGCGGATAATCCCGCAAGGCTAAAAATACTCACCACTTTTTTTGAAGGTTTGCTCCTCAAGGACAAAAGCAACAATCCAACATTTCAACGAGCGGTTCTGTACGCAATAAACTCTAAAGGGGCAGTATCGGTTAAGCAACTAGCAAATCAATTTTGTTTGTCGGAGAGACAGTTTGAAAGAAAGTTCAGAGAATATTCAGGCTTTAATCCGAAAATGTACTTGCGTATTACACGCTTTCATTATGCTATAGAAGAACATAAGAATAACTTTAAAACGCTTTCTGAGCTGGCGCACTTGTGCGGTTATTACGACCAGTCGCATTTTATCCATGATTTTAGGGAGTTTTCCGGCTATCATCCTTCGCATTACTTCTCTTCCCTGCGCACCGATGAAAGTCTTGTCGAATAAAAAGATGTCGGAAATCTACAATTATGACAACATGCACTGATATACCTTTGAATTAAATAACCACATTATGTCAACAATTAAAATACCGGAAGGGTACCAAACTGTTATGCCTTACCTGATCCTTCATCGGGCAAGCGAATTTTTAAGTTTTACACAAAAGACTTTTAACGCTGTCGAAAAATGAAGCACCTAAACGACGATGGCAGTATTATGCATGCCGAGGTTCAAATTGGCGGAAGTACGATTATGGTCGGCAACAGCTCTGAGCAATATCCAGCTCAGACGGCCGGACTATATGTTCATGTGGAGAATGCCGATGAGTCTTACAAAGCGGCTTTAGAGAATGGAGCTACTTCGGTTTTGGTGCCCCGGGACCAGGGCTATGGCCGGAGCGGTGGAGTTCTTGACCCCTGCGGAAACACGTGGTGGATTACTTCTGCGTTAGCTTAATAAAGCCAAAAGCTCCTGAGACGGAGCTTTTTTGATTATATCTTATTGACTAAATATGCAACGCTCTATTTTCTGTTGCTGCTAAAGCAGCTTCTTTAAACGCTTCAGTATACGTTGGGTGCGCATGGCAAATCCTGCCAATGTCTTCAGCAGAAGCTCTAAACTCCATCGCAACTACCGCTTCTGCAATTACATCGGCTACCCTTGGACCAATCATATGTACGCCTAATACCTCGTCGGTATCCGCATCAGCCAAAACTTTCACAAAGCCATCAGTATCCATACTGGCGCGTGCTCTTCCGCTTGCTTTGAAAGGAAAAGAACCTGCCTTATATTTTTTCCCTGTTTCCTTTAATTGTTCTTCTGTGTAACCAACGCTGGCTACTTCAGGCCAGGTATAAACAACTCCTGGAATTAGATTGTAGTTAATATGCGGCTTTTGCCCGGCGATCGTTTCAGCAACAAAGACACCTTCTTCTTCCGCCTTGTGCGCAAGCATGGCGCCTCTAACCACATCGCCAATCGCATAAATGCCCGGAGTCGATGTTTCTAAGTGCTCATTAACCGAAATTCTTTTACCTTTTTCTTCTAAGGCTATGCCAGCCTTATCTAACGCAAGTCCTTCAGTGTACGGAGAACGACCAACTGCAACAATACAATAATCACCTTCAAGGCTTACTTTATCTCCCTTAGAAGTTTCGGCAGTTACGCTAACACCTTTGCCCTTTACAGCGGCGCCGGTAACTTTATGTCCCAATAGGAATGTAAAGCCAATTTTAGTAAGAGACTTCTGCAGTTCCTTTCCTAGTGATTTATCCATGGTACCAATAATGGCATCCATAAATTCTACAACGGTAACCTTTGCTCCTAAACGCGCATAAACCGATCCCAATTCCAAACCAATTACGCCACCACCTATAACGATCAGATGTTTAGGCACTTCAGGAATATTCAATGCTTCTGTCGAGGTGATAATTCTTTTTTTATCAACCGGAAGAAATGGTAAGGCTGTGGGTTTCGAACCGGTGGCAATAATCACATTCTTAGACGTAATGGTTTCTTCTCCTCCGTCGGTCTTGGTAATTTTGATGGTGTTTTTATCAACGAAAGACCCTAATCCGGAATACGTCGTAATTTTATTTTTTTTCATCAAATACACAATACCAGCTGTATTTTCCTGCACTACTACGTTTTTACGGGCAATCATCTGCTTCATATCAACCTTTAAATCCTTGATATTGATACCATGAACCTTAAAAGTGTGTGCAGCATTATGATAGTGCTCCGAAGAATCCAGAAGTGCTTTTGAGGGAATACATCCTACATTTAAACAGGTACCGCCAAGTGTATTATATTTCTCAATAATGGCAGTTTTTAATCCCAGTTGAGCACACCTGATGGCGGCAACATATCCACCCGGACCACTTCCTATTACCGTAACGTCGTATTGCATGTTATTCTTTGTTGTTTGGGCCAAAGTTAAGCGATTAATATACTTAAGGAAAACTATTTACAGATTTACACGGCTTAGCCGGGATAAATTCACGAGTTTTAAGGAACATCGTTAATTCCCCACAATGCGTAGTCCTATATTTTTACTACTTTTTTTAATATGTTCCGGATTTTGCCAGGCACAGCTTCTAAAATCTACCCAACGATTTACGAAAGCCGACACTTTGCGCGGAATGCTTACTCCACTGCGAACTTGCTATGACGTAAACTACTATCATCTCGATATTAAACTTGATCTCGACAAAAAGGAAATTAAGGGGTCTAATCTTTTTCGTTTTACCGCTGTCGCGGATTTCATAGAGCTGCAGTTCGACTTATTTAATAATTATCAGATAGAAAAAATAGAATATCTAGGGCAAAATCTAAAATTTAGAAGGGAATTCAATGCCGTGTTTCTCAGCTTTCCGGATATGATAAAAAAAGGAAGTCGGCAGGATTTTCGGGTATTCTATTCGGGCCCGCCCATCATTGCTAAAAACGCTCCATGGGATGGTGGCTTTGTTTTTTCTAAGGATAGCTCTGGTAAACCCTGGGTTGGAGTTGCGTGTCAGGGACTTGGTGCAAGTTCCTGGTGGCCGACCAAGGATCACCAGTCTGACGAGCCAGATAGCATCCTTATCAGCGTTTCTGTACCCAAGGGGTTAATGAACATTAGCAATGGCACTTTGCGTTCAACTACTGAAAAACAAAACGATTACACACAATACAATTGGTTTGTATCAAACCCCATCAATAATTATAACGTAACGCTGAATATTGGAGATTACACCCATTTTTCAGATACTTTTAGCGGAGAATCGGGAAAGCTGAACCTGGACTATTATGTTTTGAAAGAAAATCTCAGTAAGGCGAAGCCACATTTCGATGCTGATGTGAAACCCATGTTGAAATCTTTTGAGCATTGGTTTGGCCCCTACCCTTTTTACAGTGACGGCTACAAACTGGTTGAAACTCCTTATCTGGGCATGGAGCATCAAAGCGCAATAGCCTATGGTAATGGCTATAAAAAAGGTTACCGCGGAAGAGATCTTTCGGGCACAGGATTGGGTTTATTTTGGGATTTTATTATTGTTCATGAGTCGGGCCACGAGTGGTTTGGGAATAATATTACCTCCAAAGACATTGCAGATATGTGGATACATGAGTCGTTTACCAATTATAGTGAGGGGCTTTTTGTTGAATCAATTAAGGGAAAGCAGGCAGGCGCGCAATACATCAAAGGTTTACGAAAAGCGATTTTGAACGACATTCCAATTATCGGACCCTATCATGTCAATAAAGAAGGCTCCAGCGACATGTACGTCAAAGGATCAAATATGCTTCATACAATTCGTACCATTATAGACAATGATGCTATGTGGCTAGGTGTATTAAGGGGTTTGAACAAAACTTTCAGGCATAAAACGACAACCACGGAAGAAATTGTTGCCTACATCAACCAGACCACTGGCAAAAACCTCAGCCCAGTTTTCGACCAGTATCTACGATATACTGAAATTCCTGTGCTCGAGATAAAAAAGACTGGCAAAAAATCATTCCAGTGTCGCTGGAAAGCAGATGTTAAGGATTTCAGTATGCCGCTAAAGATTAAAACAAAATCCAATGCCGACAAATGGACTATGCGAAATATCTCCACGCAATGGCAAAACATCCGTGCGGATTCAATCATAGTTGATAGCGACAACTTCTACATTAAAACAAATAATATTCAAAACTAATGCAACTATCCTCTTAGGCTTGCGTCTTATAAGAAAATCCTTATATATGAAAACTCTATTTGCATCATTCGGCTGGCTCTTATTATTAATTCCTATTGTAAGTTTAGCCGGTTCCAAAACTCTTTTAAATTCAAGCGACGATTTTACGGCAACAGAAAAACGTGCTGTTTCTCATTTTACCGGAATAAGTTCCAGCGGTGCATACGATGTATTTGTGAAGATGGGAACAGTTGAAGATCTGAGATTGGAAGGTGATGAAGATGCTATTAGAAACACGGAAACCAAAGTTGAAAATGGGATTTTGAAAATAAGAAATATCAAATCAAGCGGCTGGAACTGGAATAGAGAAAAAGTTAGAATTTACATTAGCGCGAAAACGCTTAACACACTTTCGGTAAGTGGTTCCGGAGATATGGAAGTAAACGGTGTTGTTAAGGCAACTTTGTTAAACACTCAAGTAAGTGGCTCAGGCAATATCCAGGTAAATATCGACGCATCAAACTTCAATGCAGCAATAAGTGGTTCGGGCGGCATTAATGCGTCGGGCTTAGCTTCTGTGTCAAATCTGGCAATTAGCGGCTCGGGAGGGTTCGAAGGGAAAAATCTTAAAACGGATGTAACTAGCGTTAAAGTAAGCGGTTCGGGAAATGCCACCGTTTCTGTTGAGAAAGAGTTGAATGCTAAACTAAGTGGCTCGGGGAATATCAGATACAGCGGTAATCCGAAGGTAAACCAAAGCAAAAGCGGTTCAGGTTGGATTTCTAAGCTCTAAAAACGGGTATTAAGCGTTAAAAGCAGGGCATGATTTGCTGTATTGTGGTGTAAGCCCTCTATATAGTTGAAAAGATAACCTGCATCCATATCCATTTTCTCACTTAAACGGTAGCCGACAGAAACAGATAACCTGTTCTGGTCGAACACTTTGCTGTTCATTTTCTTTTTATTCTGGATGTTGAAAAACACCTCATCCTGTAAAGAAAGGTAAAATCCTTTTTTGAAAACAGAATCGCGTTTTAGCGGAACAACAGCTCTTGCCAGATAACGTAATCGCTGAGAAAAAATACTTTGATTGTTTCTTTGCAAAAAACGTTGCTCAACCCTGAAACGATGAGAAATTGCGGTGCTATTAATCTTGTATTTTAATGTGTATTGTTCCCAGGGCCGGTGTTCTATATTAGTAGCGGTCACCACCTCAGGATTCCCAAGTGTTTCTGCATATGCGTAGCCGGCAGTTAGGCTATTTTTTTTATTGATATGATAAGTTATTCCGGGACGAAAAATAAGCGTTCTGATATAATCCGCATCATCTGCGGTTCTAATCTGAACATCTAAATGCGTGCTAAATTTATCGGATAATCGGGTACTGTTAATCAACGCCAGCCAGATTGTTTGTTCCTTTTGCTGCGCAAATAGATAAACCGGGAATAAAAGTATAATCAGGAGAAACTTCTTAGACATTATGAAATTGAAAAAAGCTCGGTGATCGGGCTTAATTATCAAGGTTTAATATTTACACCCCCAGCAGCAGTCTTGTTGGATCTTCAAGTAACTGTTTAACCCTTACCAGGAAACCTACAGACTCACGTCCGTCGATAATTCGATGATCGTAAGATAATGCCACATACATCATCGGGCGGATAACTACCTGTCCGTTTACGGCAACAGGGCGCTCGATAATATTATGCATTCCTAAAATAGCTGATTGAGGTGCATTGATAATTGGAGTCGACATCATGGAACCAAACACACCACCATTTGTAATAGTGAATGTTCCGCCCGTCATCTCCTCGATTGATAATTTATTATCACGTGCTTTACCTGCGAGGACAACAACCGCTTTTTCAATTCCATCTAAAGACAATGCATCAGCATTGCGAATGATTGGAACAACCAATCCTTTAGGAGCTGAAACTGCAATTGAAACATCTACAAAATCGCTATAAACGATCTCTTCATTTTCAATGCGTGCATTAACTGTTGGAAACTCCTTTAATGCTTCGCATACTGCTTTGGTGAAGAACGACATAAAGCCTAATCCTACACCATGCTTCTCCTTAAACTTATCTTTGTATTTAGTACGAATTTCCATGATTGGCTGCATATCTACCTCGTTGAATGTAGTTAGCATCGCTGTTTCGTTCTTTACGGATACCAGTCTTTTAGCAATTGTTTTGCGTAAGCCAGACATCTTTTCTCTGCGCTCATTCCTACTTCCTGGAACAGCAGGAATCGCCGATGATGCAGGCGCCACTTTAGGACTTTCCGTCTTAGGAGCTGTCGGCTTATCAGCCTTTTGAGCATCTTCCTTTGTGATCCTTCCGGCTATACCACTACCGTTTACCGATTGAGGATCAACACCTTTTTCTGCTAAAATCTTCGCAGCAGATGGAGATGGTGTTCCCGCAGCATAAGAAACAGATTTGTCGGCCTGCACCGCTGGCTTTTGCTCTACGGCAGGGGCTGATGGCGCCGATGTACCTGCAGAAGCATTTGCACCTACTTCAATATTACAAACGACAGAGCCAATCTCTAAAACATCGCCCTCTTTGGCAACACGTTTTAAGACACCTGCCTTTTCAGCGGTAAGCTCAAAAGTTGCTTTGTCAGATTCCAATTCAGCAATTTGCTCATCCATTTTCACAAAGTCGCCGTCGGCTTTTAACCAGGCAGATAATGTCACTTCTGTAATCGATTCGCCTACAGGCGGAACTTTAATTTCTATGGTTTCGGCCGAGCCACCGTATCCAGCAGGAGAAATGGCTTTTTCCTGAGTTGCAGAAGCCACAGGAGCTGGCGCAGGGGCAGAAGCAGAAGCACCTTCTTCAACTGTACAAACAACCGCACCAATTTCCAGCGTGTCACCTTCCTTTGCAATCGTTTTCAATGTTCCTGCTTTTTCGGCCGTTAATTCAAACGTAGCTTTATCAGATTCAAGTTCAGCTATAACCTCATCCATCGCAACTACATCACCATCCTGTTTTATCCAACGGGATAAGGTTACTTCTGAAATCGATTCGCCTACCGGCGGAACTTTGATCTCTAAACTCATAATATCTTTTTTTTTTAATTAATCTACTTTAACCGCTTTATTGGTGGTTTCTACAACCGATTTCTTTACTTCTGCACCAGCATTATCTTCAAAGGCTTTACCAATGATATACAATTGCTGTGAAACGTGCTGCTTGGCATAACCGGTAGCCGTACTGCTACTTTCCTTTCTCGAAATCACATCAAGCTTAATATCAGAATTTCTGAATTTTCTACAGAAGTAAGGCCAAACACCCATATTTTCGGGTTCTTCCTGTACCCAAACCAATTCTTTAGCTTTGATATATTTATCTTTAATTGTTTGAAGTTGAGCAAATGGTGTTGGGTAAACCTGCTCTACACGAACAATGGCAACATCCTTACGTTTATCGGTTTGTTGTTTCTCCAACAAATCGTAATAAATCTTACCAGTACAGAACAATACGCGTCGAACGTCCTGTGCTTTTACGTAGGTATCATCAATCACCTCTTTAAATTTACCTTGAGTGAACTCTTCCAACTTACTTACGCAAAGTGGATGACGAAGCAAGCTCTTTGGCGTAAATACAACTAAAGGCTTACGGAAAGATCGTTTCAACTGTCTGCGTAGCAAATGGAAATAATTTGCCGGAGTTGTAATATTTGCAACCTGGATATTGTATTCAGCGCAAGCTTCCATAAAGCGTTCGATCCGTGCAGATGAGTGCTCAGGCCCCTGGCCTTCATATCCGTGAGGAAGTAACATCACTAATCCGTTCGAACGTTGCCATTTTGTTTCGGCACTTACCAGGAACTGGTCAATAATGATCTGAGCTCCGTTAACGAAATCGCCGAATTGGGCTTCCCAGATGGTGAGCGATTGCGGATTAGCTAATGCATAACCGTACTCAAATCCCAGAACACCATATTCGGATAGATGCGAATTGAAAATGTCAAATTTAGCATTCGCATCGCCACTTTTAATCTGACTAAGCGGTATATATTCTTCCTCAGAATCTTCAACTTTAACCACAGCATGACGGTGAGAAAAAGTTCCCCGCTCAACATCCTGCCCGCTTACGCGAACTCTCAAACCTTCACTTAAAAGTGTTCCATAAGCCATTAACTCGCCCATAGCCCAATCGAAAGTTTTATTTTCAACCATGCGTTTGCGGTCTTCAAATAACTTTTCAATTTTTTTGAAGAATTTTTTATCAGATGGTAAAGTTGTAATTTGATTGGCTATGTCTAAAAACTGTTTTTCTGCAACTGCCGTTTGCGATGGAGCAAATAATTCTTCCGGGCTTGCCATTTTTAAACCATTCCAGGCACCGGAGTACATGGGGTTCGGTTCGTATAAATTACTTTCTTTCGATTCGTTTAAACGTTCCTGCAACAATCCGCGGAATTCCTTTTCCATTTCGGCCGCAAGATTGGCATCAACGCTGCCGTGCTCCATCAATTTCTTGTTATAGATCTCTCTTGGATTTGGATGCTTTTCAATGATCTTATACAATAGAGGCTGCGTGAATTTTGGTTCATCAGACTCGTTATGCCCATAACGACGGTAACACAAAATATCGATAAACACATCGTTATGATACATCTGACGATATTCTACCGCCATATTAATAGCATATACGATCGCTTCCACGTCATCTCCATTTACGTGGAAAACCGGAGACAGCGTCAATTTTGCAATATCTGTTGAATAGATAGATGAGCGTGCGTCTTTATAGTTGGTGGTGAAACCCACCTGGTTATTGATGATTAAATGAATAGTTCCGCCGGTTTTATAACCGTCAAGTTTGGCCATTTGAAGTACTTCATACAAAATACCCTGGCCCGCAATAGAAGCATCACCATGAATTAAGATAGGAGCGATTTTGTTATTATCACCACCATATTTAAAGTCAATTTTTGAACGGGTAATTCCCTCAACAACAGGATCTACTGCTTCAAGGTGCGATGGGTTTGGACAAAGACTCAAGTGAACTTTTTTACCCGCCTCTGTTTCAACATCAGTTGAAAAGCCTAAGTGATATTTTACGTCTCCGCCGAAAGGTTTAGACTCATCATAACCTTTTCCTTCGAATTCAGAAAAAATATC
>DASWMZ010000046.1:0-15143 GCA_036399495.1 Pedobacter sp. | reverse complement strand
TTTGGGCTATTGATAAAGGATTTTCAGGCGAAGCTTCAATTATATGTAGCGCGTTAGCAAAAGCAGAAGAATCGACGTTCAGCTTCAAGCTTTCTGAAGAAAAAAAACTAAACATCAATTTATACACTCCACCTCGCGCATTTTTATATGAACCTGATGTGGCACTGCTTAAAGCGGGTTGTTTTAAAAGTATCACGCATCACTACCAAGTTGATAAGCTGCATCCAAGCACCCACCTTTATACTTCCGATCTTTTAAAACAGGCGTTTATTGGTAAAGTCTTTAGTGTGAAATCGGTATTGGATTACAAAGCCTTTTTCAAGGGAAATAAAGTAAAAAAGGCAAACATAATTTCTAGAAATTTTCCGCTTTCACCCGATGAAATAAAAAAGAAACATAAGATTGTAGATGGAGGGGAAGACTATTTAATCTTTACTCGAGTATTTCCCAACTCACTTGTGGTGATACATTGCTGTTTAAACATTGTTACTGATTGAGTTGAATTTCATGCAAAGGAGAAATAAAATTACGCGAATTTCAAAAGGCAGGATAATAACTATGATCTTTGCGAGAAATCTTTGCGCTTTCTGCGTGAATTTCTAAGAAACCACAAGTCCCTCATATTTAACACGCCCCGAAGCCTTGGATTATAATAAAATTATTTTTTTAAAGCCTTGGTTGAATTACTATATTTGCACTCCCTGAAAAGGGGGTTTTCAGTTATAGGAGAGATGCCTGAGAGGCCGAAAGGAACAGTTTGCTAAACTGTCGTACTGGCAACGGTACCGAGGGTTCGAATCCCTCTCTCTCCGCCAAATACACTATTAAAAGTTATAAAAGCCTGCAAATGTTCATTTTGCGGGCTTTTTCGTTTGGTTTAAAATGCCAAAATTTTCAAAGTTTCGCAAAATCTACTAGCGTTATTCGTGCGTACTTGTTTTAGAAGAAAAAAGACGCACGAATCTCAATGTAACCTGTTGTAATTCAACATGTTCATGCGGTATACATCTTGATAAAAAGCAATTGCGTTTCGAACTTTAAAAACTTAAATGTTCGTTATGTTAGAAAAAAGCTTCGGGCTGCTCTTCTTTTTGAAACAGTCGAAAAATCAAAAAAACAATGAGAGGTATGTGTATCTACGAATTACAGTAGATGGAACATCAAAAGAACTTTCAACTAAAAGAATGTGGGACACAAATCGCTGGAACCAGTCCTCTGGCCGTGCATTAGGCACTAAGGAAGATGCAAAGAGCTTAAATGTGTATTTAGATTCTCTTTCATCAAAAATCTTTCAAGCGAAGAGAATCCTAATGGAGGCCGACAACCCGATAACTGCTGATACTTTGAAAAATTTCGTTACCGGACAGGGAGATACCAAAAGGATGGTGCTGAAAATATTCGATGATCATAACAGAAAGATGAAATCGCTGGTAGGAACTGAATTTGCTCCCGGAACCATGCAACGTTATCAAACTTCTTATGACCATACTAAAGCATTCATTCGTTGGAAATATAGTGTAGACGACCTGGAAATAAAGGATTTGAATTATGAATTTGTATCAGATTATGCTTATTGGCTAAAGGGTATAAGAAAATGTAATCACAATTCATCTATGAAGTATCTGGCCAACTTTAAAAAAATTGTTTTAGAGTGCATAAAGAAAGGGTGGATTACCAGTGACCCTTTTATCGGATTTAAAACTACACGTAAAGAGGTAGTTCGTGTGGCTTTGACGAACGCAGAGATCAATTCTATAGCCACAAAAAAATTCGATTGTGAGAGGCTGGAATATGTGAAAGATATTTTTATTTTTAGTTGTTATACCGGCCTTGCCTATATTGATGTCAAAAAGTTAAGGCGCTCGCAAATTGTTCAAGGGGCAGATGGCGAGCAATGGATCATCACAAAAAGACAGAAGACTGATTCTCCTACAAGGTTGCCTATATTACCAGTAGCAATGGAAATAATGAATAAATATAAGGATCATCCTAAATGTAGTATTGATGATTATGTTTTGCCGGTACTCACAAATCAAAAAATGAATGCTTATTTAAAAGAAATCGCAGATACTTGCGGAATTAATAAGAATCTAACTTTCCATATAGCTAGGCATACCTTTGCCACTACAATAACTTTAAGTAATGGCGTGCCCATTGAAACTGTTTCTAAAATGTTAGGACATAAATCATTGAAACAGACACAGCATTATGCGAAAATTCTAGATTTGAAAATTAGTGAAGATATGGCCACATTAAAGAATAGGCTATCTTTGGATAAATCCGAAAGCACGAAAGGAAAAATGGGGCATTGATTTAGAACTCAAGAATTGAAGGGACGCATTGATGACCCAACTACATAATCGCAACAAAGAAAACATGGACAATATGAAATTAGGAGCATTTTCGGTAAGCCTCAGTGTAAAGGACATTAACGTTTCAAAGGAATTTTATGAAAAGCTTGGCTTTACTGCCTTTGCAGGAGACATAAAGGAAAACTATCTCATTATGAAGAATGAGAATTCACTTATCGGACTCTTTCAGGGAATGTTCGAAGGCAATATTTTAACGTTTAATCCAGGTTGGGACGAAGATGCTCAAAATATTGAAACGTTTGAAGACGTAAGGGATATCCAGAGGCATCTAAAAAGTAAAGGCATCAATTTAGTAACAGAAGCTGACGAGAATAACTCCGGTCCTGCAAGTTTTATGTTAGCAGACACAGACGGAAATAGTGTTTTAATCGACCAACATCGATAACGCATTTTTTCCATCATACAGCGAAAGCCGCATGCCTCAAACAGCAAGAATACCTGCATGTATCATAGGTGCTTTGCAAAATAGCGGGCAACGTTATTTTCAACTTTTTAGACATTTATATACGGTTGTGCGGGGGCCAATGAAGTGATTTCTATCTGCCACCTTCGCAAGCTCTAAGTTTAGCGGCCAGCTTAAAAACAGTACGTTATGAAAAATAAATTAGCAATTCTCTTTGCAATAATTGCATGGTTTGCCGTTTTGACACAATATTTTTTAATGATAGAAAACAGGGTTGCTTCAATTTACGAAACTACTATCCGCTTCTTTAGTTTTTTTACGATTTTAACAAACTCACTAGTGGCTATCTACTTTACATCGTCTTTATTTAAGAAAAAAAATATCTATTTGTCAATCATCAGTAAGCCTGGAACTTTAACTGCCATTATGGTTTACATAACTGTTGTAGGACTAGTTTATCAGACTATTTTACGACATATTTGGGAACCCAAAGGCATGCAAATGATTGTGGACGAATTACTTCACTCTGCAATACCAATCCTTGTTTTAATTTTCTGGTATTTATACGAAGAAAAAAAGATGGTGACATACAACCAAATACCGCAATGGCTAATTTACCCATTTACTTATCTGGTATACATTTTAACTCGGGGAGACTTTTCTAATTTTTATCCTTACCCATTTGTAGACGTTGAAAGTCTGGGTTTAAAACGAGTTTTAATCAACGGTACAGGACTTATAGTGTTATTTATTTGTATATCAGCTCTAAATATTAAAATTGGGAAAGCAATAGAGAGAAGAAATGAGAAAGCCAGCAACTAACAGCACCTTTGTAATTGGCGGGGTTTGGTTCTTCCGTTGACAGTCCCTTCTATCAGTTGTAAAAAACCTTAAGTGCCTTTTAGTTCCGAACAGGAATCTTTAACTATAATTCAGGGAAGATTTGATGAATTATCCCCATATATCGCTGATCTTGCGGAGGAGATGTTTGAAAGAAGTAATCCAGTCTTCGTTTTAGTTTTCCGCTTTTATCAGCCGATACCTGCTTTTCGTATTGACCATATTGTTTCAATGCTTTAATATAGATATTTCCAAAATCTGAACTATGGGTCAGGATATTATGTGTAAGCTGTTTAAGATTTGCAAATTTAAAACCTATGGACAGATCATTTTTAAGAGATAATATTGCAAACAATATATTTCGGGCTTCTATTAGCTTAAACACATCTTCCTTATGCCATAATGAGTTAAGACAGTGAATGAACACCCATCGTTCAATGTAATTTCTTTCATGCTCTGTTTGATTGAAATAATTTTTGTCGTACAAATTGTGAAATTCGCTATAATCCTTGTCGGTTAGTATATAACCCTTCCTGAATAACAAAGGAATTTTTTGGTAAAACTCCCACTGATCTTTTATATAAACCAAATAATCAAAAACCGAATGCCCCCTGATGAGCATATTTCTAGTGTCAATCCGAATATTATCTTGTTCACAAATAAATCTAAGAAAGTTCGGCTTGCTACCGGTTTCAATAAGATTGGCTACAATACTTACCTTACTGCCGTTGAATCCTAATTTTTCGTTAAAAACATCAATTTCATCTGCGGTTTCAATTTCATCCAAAGGAAATTCTTCAGAACGAGGGATGGGTTCCCGATCAACTTTGTAAAATTCTCTCAGATAATGTAATGCTCGTTCTGCTTTACTCTGACTTGCAGCTTTTTTTGAGGCAGCATTTTTGCCCTCTTTTTGAGCCTTAAGAATCCCGGTTAGTGTATCTTTTTCTTGAAGAGAGTTATAAAAATACGCTTCGATCTTCTCCACATCAAACTGCAAATCCTTTAGACTTATGTACGTAGAAACCCATTTATCCTTAATATCTTCGTTCTCAATCCTGAAATGCTTGTAGTAACATTTTAAAAACAAACGATTCTCTTGCTGGGATTTAAGTTTAGAGTCCTCATCAAACACATATACGTTAAACGAATTGTTATAATAAACATCTTTTTGCGTAAATAACTGCAGGTGACTATCAAGAGAGAAATTGGGAAACACCCAGATTAGGAACACTCCACGATTGCGATAAAATATTGTTCTGCTTACAATTACTGAAAGAAAAGTGGTCGATAACTGAAGTTCAAAGGCAACTTTTTTATCGGTCATCTCAGCTAGAACATCAGGCTTTTTCCACTCCTTCGATATAGCGAGATTTTTATACACTTTCTCAGTCTGGACGGAAACGACCAATTCATCCTGTTTTAAATAATGTGCAATCCCATTTTTCAGTTGATTATGTAAGTCACTTTCTTTCTCGCCGTTATATTTAATGCACCTGATCTGCTCCTCAGTTAGGGTGTGACCGGTTTTAATAATGCAATCATTGCTTTTAAATGTATGAACGAGATAATAGTCCTTTCTGGAAATACGGCCTCTAATGCCAATGGATTGTTTGCAGTAAATGCAGACGTAAACGGCCAGTTTCTCTTGTACCTGCTGCTGAATTTTTGAACGTAACTGGAATATTTCCGCCTCTCTATTAATCGGATCATGGAAGAGGTCGTAGACATCCATTACATCCCCTGTTTCCAAGTTTAAAATCGTTTCGATCTTCCTTTTTATTTCCACAGACCTTCGCTAATCTTCAATCCCTAAGATATGATCCTCCATGGGCGAATAATTTCTTTGACCTTTCAATTTCCTAGTTCTTCCAAATTGCGTTTTATCAATTTTGTCTTTAAGGTAATTGGCCAGGTCTTCAAACTGGCTTACAGGAATGTAATTAATACCGGCAGCATGATATCGGTTCATAAGGCTTTTGTTGTGGCTTGCCCAATTGAACTTTTCCCCTTTCCCATCCTGATTAAACTGGATCTGTTTCCATTCACCATAACGCTTACTCAAATAAGAGATGTAGTTCTTTTTACTTAAATCATTCCCCAAAGCTCCTTCTGGAAAGGTGGAGATTGCTCTTTTTGGTGCTCTAATAGGCTTAGGAGAAAGTTTCGGGAAGTATTTTTTAAGAATAGTCTCGGATTGCTCCGCGTATTTTGATAGGGTATCCCAGCCCCAGTAATGAAGTGGAAAGGACAATTTCGCTTCCTCTACTAACTTACTGGTAAATTCCTGTAATGCGCTATCATCTCGAAAAGTTGAAACAAATATAAATCGGTTAATTTCAAATTGTAAATCAAATGCTTTTTTCAAGTCCGTATGTATATCTTCAATAAGACTTTTGCGAATAACCTCATCCTTTTTTGCAATATCTTTTAATTTGCATTGGATAATGGTCTTAGTTTTAGCAGAAAATATATCAATACCCTTTTGTTGTTGCCCCTTTACACCAAAATTTTGATATTCTGTATTTTGAAAGCTGTCCGTATTCTCAATTTCATTAAATAAGTCACAAACAAATTCTTCAAACTTTTTTTCATTTTTTAATCGAGGTAGTTGATAAAGACTCATATAGTTATACTAGTAAGAGATGGGAAATTACAAATTGTTTTCACATACAATATATACTAACATATTTACTATTTATCACAATCACTCGATGCTTCTCATAAAATCAGCTCATTGAAAGGTTCAAAAATTTCTTTTTAAATAAACTTTAAGCCTTATATATATATAATAAAAATACTTGTTTTCTATAAATCTCTTTAGTGCACTCTACCTCTCTCATACCTCATTAGCAATTAATTTATAAATCTCTCTACTTACTTAAATGGGGGCGTAAGAGAGATGTGTATTTTTAGAAAAGTTGTGATATATTTGAGATAAATATTTGTTAGCGTATAGCTAAGTTCTTGATAAACAGAAACTGGTAATTTCAATACATCCCAAGAACAAAGTTGAATACGCTCACGCTAAAGCGTGGGCTATTGCTTTGTTTGGGATTGTGGGTATACCAGTACCTTGTTATCGAATGATGCTTTAGACCCACGCTATCTTATTTATAAAAGATTCACGCAAGGGGACACGTGAATGATGAGTTAAATTAAACTGCCTAATGCCAATTCTATCTGAAAGCGAGGCTCTTGAATTAAAGAGGCTTGAATCTATTGCAACCGAAAAAAGAGTTACCTATCTAACTATTGATGAAGAACTAATTCTCAAAAACTGCGAAAATCCAGAACTGGTAGCTGAATTTATTGCAGCTAAAAAAGAGCTAACAGAAGCTGTTAATGAATATAATGCTTATAGGGCAAAATTAGCTTGCACATATGATATATAAAGGCAAAAATGATTATGGCTTCTTAATCACCAAATGCATTAACCCAGGATCACCCATCAACCGTTCCATTTCGGCCTGGATAATATCCTGAACATCCTGTTTTATCTGTAAGTAATTCCTTTGCACCATACTATTGTCGATCTTTCTTATGAGGGGTATTTCCTTATAATCGTCTATCTCTTTTTTTAAAGCCGAATGATCATTTATGATCTCGCAATGAAATGACTTTAGTTCTATTTTGCAGTCCGGATCATCGGCTACCATGCCTACAAATTCACCCGAACTTAAGGCAGAAATCTTCGATGGCGGAATAGCTGCTTCCAACTGTTTAGAACGGCTGATAGATGTATCCTGGCTGTTGATGGAGAGGCTTTCCCTGTCTTGCATAATCTTTCCAAACCGTTCTGATAACTGTTTTGCGGTATCTCCTGTAACCTGGCCGGAAACGATGTTGCCTATTATATTTACGATCACATCTGCCTGCTCGCGACCATAATCCTTTCGCAGCTGGCTAAAGTCCTGAATACCCAAGCAAGTTGCTACCTTATTACTTCTTGCAGTTGCGATTAGGCTATCCATGTTATTGAGGTAAATAGTCGGAAACTCATCAAAGACCAGGCTGCTTTTCAACTTCCCTTTCTTGTTTACCAGCTTCACCAGACGGTTTACGTATAAGGATAATACAGCTCCGTACATCTGAATCTTTTGCGGGTTGTTACCCATACAAACCAGCTTGGGCTTTTCGGGATTGTTAATGTCTAAGGTAAAGTCATTGCCGGACAGAACATAGTAAAGCTGAGGTGAAGACAGGCGGGCCATAGCTACTTTAGCTGAAGCGATTTGCCCTTCCAACTGCTCCATGACGTCATTTAAATATGCGTTGACAAAAGGGTTGATTAAGACGTCAATCTCTTTCTCGGTTCTGAGTAAAGTAAACAGGCTGTCATAGTCCATTTGCATCAATTCGATAACATGTGGCAAGGTGCAGAACTCACCATCCTGATACTTACGTAAGAACCAGATAATCGCTGTCAGGAAGTTAATAGGTGATTCCACGAAGAAGTCACCCTGCCGTTTGATCCACTCCCTGTTAAGCCCCATTAAAATAGTGCGGGCTGATTCTGCAGCGTCGGTAATATCCAGCATTCCCGAAGGATCTAAAGGATTGCAACGGTGGCTTCGGGAAAGGTCGTCGAAGTTGATTACATAAAATTCAGCAGGGACTTTATACTTGTTTTTATTCTTTAACCAGGTATTATAAGCTATTACAGAAAGGTCGTCAAATTTGAAATCATAAACGCACATGCTGAACCCTTTGCGGATATGCTGGGTGATTACATGGCGTATGACAAAGTATGATTTACCAGCTCCCGGCGAACCTGCCACTAATAGTCCACGGAACGGATTGATGATATTAATCCAGCTTTGCCGAAGTTTGCTTTTCAGATTGTATTGGGCGGGCAGATTGATGGAATACTCATTTTCCATCAAGCGCTCTTCCTGGGGAAACGTTTCATTCTCTTTGTTGAATATATCCTTGTTATTAAGCTTAGATTTAATGATACGTGATAATAGGGTTCCTCCGCTAAGCACTAGTAAAAAACCAATAGAAGTAAGCCCTATATATACCATTGCTTTCAGGTTAACTGCCAATAATAACTGCAATGAAAGGTAGCTGATAAAATAGATTAGTAGCCCGGTTATGATATAAGCAAAGGCTGTTTTATAACTCAGTTTCTCATCCTTTTTACCTTTAGCGCCCATAAGCGAAATAAACAGGAAACCAAGAGCGATCAGCTTGGATTTTACAAAATTGCTGAACAGGCCCGTGCGCTGAATATTGCCCATCAGCCTGTCGGTTAGTTCTACTGTAAATTCCCATTCCTTAAAAGCTGCATAGCAGTAATAATAGAAATGTAATACTAAAATGGTAATGGCGATTAACCTGGTCATATCCAGAATTTTCCTCAGCGCCTGTTCGTTTTCTCCTGTCTGCATAGCCGTAAAAATTTAATTGTTAAGGATTATCTGATAAGCGTTTCCGCTTCTTTTTCCTTGTTCTTTTTAAGGGATACGGGAGCTGCTCATGGCCCTGTTCGGATTGTGTCAGGATCTCAAGCAATCCTCTTTCAGCAGGCCCGGATGATTCTGAATTGTTAACGGGGGATAATCCTCCTATCTCTTTAGCTGCCCTTGTCCCTTCAGTATTGTTTTTAACTATTGCTAAACCGCCACCTTTTGCAACCGGAGCTGACTGAACGCATCGTTCCTGGATGCCCTTAGCACTGTATTGTTTACCCAGGTCACTGCCTTTAAAGACCGCTTTATTTTTATGATCCACATAAGTTATCCCATATAGAATACCTTTGTCATTTTGCCGTAAGATCACATCCACAGCTTCCCGTTTAAGGGCTTCAACAAAACCCGGAATGGTAGCATGGCCGTTGTTTAGAAAATACCGGTCAGTAGCCAGTTTGATCCTGCCCTTCAGTGGCAGCCTCTTAGCCGCGTTGAGGGCAAAGCGTTCCTCCAGAAATTTCAGTGTCGGCTGTTGATAAAACCGACTGGCTTTGATAGGTACGCCTACAGCGTTGCCTTGTGTATCCAGTATCCGGTATAAGAGTCCATTGTTTTGATAAACCCTTGAAGTTTCGTTGCACCGATCAGCCATTACGTTGTATAATTTAAGTACGGCGTTAAGCTCTGCCAGCGAGGTGTAATTATAGCTTTTCAACACGTGTTCGAGCACGTTAGCAATTGCCCTGCGGCTTTCGATTTTTCCATATTGAACTTTAGCCGCATAGGCGGATTTTAAATTATATTGCTGTTCCTGTTTATGGTCATCGGCTTTTATCAGATTATATTTTATTTCCAGCGATTTTCTTGCAGGTTCTGATCTTTTCACTCCGATGTTGTGTGTATCTAACCCTCTGCCGTCCGGACCTACCTTGACTGATAAAAGGTGCAAGTGAGGATGGCCGGCATCAAAATGCTGATAAACAATATAGGGCTGCTGCCCAAAACCTATGAGCTGCATGTAGTCGGAAGCGATCTCTTTCAACCTATCTTGAGAAAGGTTCTCTGAAGGGTCAAAATTTAAAGAAACGTGCACACTATTGACCTTAATATCCTCATTTAGTCCAGCCCGTTTCTGAAGCATTTTCAGCCGCTGCCCCTGCGTTAAATCTTCCAAGTTTTTAGGGTAATTGGCTGCCATCAAACAGACGGCCTCAGCTGCTTCTATCTTATTTTCATTGTAATAGAAGTTCTCAACCAGGGCATTTTTAATATTGATTCTGGCTACCATTTTTCTTCATTTTTTTCAATGAATAACTGAATCGCAGCGATGTGTTTCAGCAGTGTTCTTTTGTCAAGTTCATAGCTTAGCAGCAAGGATATTATACTATCAGTTTGTTGGGTAACATGCAGCTTTTTTACAAGCTGGTTGAAGTTGTTTCCAATACTATTTAGCTCCGTTCGCAGTCGTATCATCTCTGCCATAAAGTCATCCATAGACCGGTTGCGATAGGTAGCAACTATTGGCTTTTCGAAGATGATCCTTCGCAAATAATCACTCATCTTACGGCAGGTACTATCCTTCCAGTTTTTCTCAATCTTTTCAAATTCAGTTTTTGTAAGCCGAATTCCGACGATCCTTGTTCTGTTGACATTGTCCTTCATCACCTTATCTTTTTCACGTTTCCTATTTATAAAGGTCTTTAGCAACCCCGCCCACGAGTTCCGAGTGAGGGCGGCAAGATCCTGTTGTTTAACAACAGTACATCTTGCAGATTGCACAAAGCCGGCAATCTTCCGATTTCTCAAAAATCTTCTGATACTTTCACCATCATCCTCTCCTATCGCTTAGAATAGCTAAGATCACGTTTTTTAGATTTAAATAATCACCTTATTGGTAGTCTGGCCATCCTTAATATTGATTAGCCATTCATTCAAATCTTTATATCCTTTATATAAGCTGCTTTCATCCGAATATTTTGCACTCCACGCTGTGGCTCTCTTACTGCAACTTTGTCCGCTTTTATCATTATCAAGAAACAACCGGATCAATTCATAAGACTCCATCAAGGCTTGGGCTTTCTCAAAAAAAGAAAGGCTATTGAGTATGAGAAAATCTTGCTGAAGTTGTTCTGTATTCTTTAAAGCCAAGTAAGAAAGGAAATCAAAAAAACCCTCAAAAACCGCGACTTCCCCGGCACCAATTTTTATGGATGTTATACCCTTTGGACTACTGCTCAGCTTAAGGAATGAATTGCTGATTTCGTAACCTCCGGCATCGTTTTTAAAGCCGATGGCATAGTATGTTTTTTCATTCAGAACAAAGCGTACTTCCCTGCAAAAATGGTTTGCAAGTTCAGAAGGAATTTTTCTTTCCTCCAGGTATTTAAGCAGGCTCAAAGAGCGGATAGAAAAGTCCCGGAGAATAGTAATTCTGCCGTTTGGTATCTCCGCAGTTAACGGCCTGTAAACTGGCTGGTGAAAAGAAAGATCAGAATCAAATTTGAAAAGAATCTCCTTAACGGAGCATCCGAAAAAAAGGATGCCGAAGTCCAGCAGGTTGCCCCCTTCTCCAATACCGTGATCGAACCATCGGTTCAGTTTTCGGTTGACTTTAAAAGATGCTGTTTTTTCTTCCCTTAAAGGAGATAAGTACCAATAATCGTTTCCCCTGATTTTCACAGGTTCAAAGCCCATTGTCGACAGGTGATTGACCATGTCCCTCTCTTTCACATCCTCAATAGAAAGCTGCTGTTTTCTGAAATCCATACAACACTGTTCAAGCCCTCAAATTCAGTTAACGAAGTAAAGTTAAACAAGGGGAACAGGACAAACCTATCATGTCCAAATTTTGACTATGATTGGAAGCGGGCAGCGGATTATTTTTGTAAGGTGAAATTGAACAATTAAAACGTGTGATGTATGACAACAAATGATGTGGCCAAAGTATTCGATACTATCTTAAGTATCCCCGGCATGAATGAAACAGTGAAGATTGATTTTAAGATCTCTAGAAAGAATGTGCTGTTATTAAACAGTGTTATCGAACGTGGTTTAAGTGTAAAGGATGACGGTAACGCTTCTAGCCTACTGGAAACCGTTCCGAAAGAAACCTTGCAAGAACTGAGGCTATTTTCAGAGGACTGGTTGCAAAAGGCGGGGCTTAATGAGTTAAGTGAAAAATTAAAGTTACTGAATACCGGAAAGTAAAAAACAAAAGGGAAACACACTCTTGATGTTTCCCTTTTTGGTTTTCGGTAATCTGAGGAAGTGCAGAAATTAAGCGCATCGCTTTACCTCCTAAATTATTTCTTTTTTCTTTCCCATCTCCAGCCGTCATCATATTGTGAAAATGTCGCCTGATGGTTCGCAGTTTTGGTGTAGTCTGTTTTCATTAATTTTGCAAAAGGAGTTACATTTTTAAATGAAGTGGTGTATTCAACTGTTGCGGTCTTCCCTGAAGCATCCAGGAGAATACCGGTAACTTCTACCAATTCTTCATCTGCAAGCTTTACCTTTTGAATCCGAGATTTTTGATCCTCTTCAGATGTCTCCAACAAATACGGCTTTGCTTTTTCAGTAAAACTGACGATAGGCTCTTTCCCAACATCTCCGAGCTTTACCCGGTGTTTTATTTTAACCATTCCCTCATCTTCCAGACCTGCATTTATTACCCTGCTCGCATGTTGGGAATCACCACAGAAAATATAATATTCTACTGCTCTTGGATAATGACCGTCCTGTTGAAGAATGGCCATTGCTTTTTCTCTGTCTAGTTCCTTTTCAGAACAGCCTGGCATAAGTAAACAACAGGCCAGGAACATGCCGATTGACTTTCTCATAGTACATCTATTTAATTAAGAAATCATTTATTCGCATCTTTCACAATAAGCCATGAGTTAAAAGCTTCACAGCTGCTTGCAGGAAAATGAATGCCAATGAGCCTTCACAAATAATGGTTCATTTTCCTGCATGGGGCTGTACCGCTGTCAAAGCGCCAACTGTTCCAGAGGAAGTGTTGGCGGTTTTGCTTTTATATAATCGCATTTGATTTAGCATGGCTTTCACTCGCCCCATTTCCGAAGGCAATATCGAAGCCAGCCACATAAAAAGGAAACGCCCATTTAGGTGCAATGTTGGTCATGAATTTATACTGGAAATATACAAGGTATCCTATTGTTAGTGATATAACCCATTGCAGCAATTCGTCGGGCTTTTGCGTCTTGCTCATATACATAACCAGTTTTCCAACCGGCTCAAAAGCAAGATATACAGGTAAGACACAGGTAAATGCAATGCAAAACAGGAATAATGGTATCCAGAAAAAATTTCCTTTAGTTTTTAGACCTATCAGCAAACCCTTAAGAAAATAAACCAGCAAATACAGAATGCAAGTAATCAGGAAAATAACAAACAGCCCTTTGAAACTTTTAAATTCATCCTTATCCCCAATGCTGTTGGTGATTGCAATGGCTGTAAAAATTAAGGGTGAATAAATGAATAGTTTGATTAAATATTTTGCGGCAATCAGTAACCCAAAGGTTTGCACTCTGACCATATGTTGTCCATCATCCTGATAATATTCGTAGCTCATAGCAGTAGATTTTGATGTACATAAAAATAAAAAAAATGTTATTTAACTAAACATAAAGTATAGAATTTTATCATTTCAGAATGGATATTTCACCATGCTCTCCGGTTTTTTCTCATAATGATAGAACAGCTTCTTTACTCAAATTTATTACCCTATCACTTTCAGAGGCTGTGTCCTGAAATCCTTTAAGTTTAAGAAGAAACCTCTGTTCTCCGTCATGCCCCCGCGGAACAGTTGCCATAAAAGTGATGCGCCCATATTGGCGAGCGTAGAATTAATAAATAAGTCCTGTTTTGTCAAAGCTTCGGCTAAGGAGCAACTGGGTTCGGTATTATCTGTTTCCGCTTCCAATAGCTGTTTATATTCATCGGTAATCATAGGCAAAACAGGTACAGTCCTGTAGAGTTCAGATGGCGGTTGCTGAATTTTTCCTACCGTAGATAATAGTACCTGACCTGTATACTGGCTGTTACCTAAATCCATCCAGTACAAAGCCTTGCTGCGCTCGTACCTTTCCTGGTCTTTGACATATTCGATTGTCTTTGCTATATCAAACCTTGCAGAAACAGTATCTACGCAACTGATATAGATGTTTGCTTTGCCGTAATCAGGAAGATGGTTCAAATTGCTGAATGCAAATTTTTGCATCTCAGCTTTCCATGCTGTTCCAAAAAAGCGATTAATGCGATTAATCAACGCAACCGATTTATACAAATTCAATTCGGCATCCGCAAACAGCTGTCGCCCTAAATTGGCTTCTGTTATCTTATCATCATCATAAAGTGTTACCTGTAATCCTGCATGTCCTAGTGTTACCAAAGAATGGTTCATCCTTGCCAAAGCAGTGAGCATCTGACTACCTGTTCCACCTGCCCCAATTAGATTAACGGTCACAGGATTGGTGGGATTAATCAGATAATTATCTGTAAAGTGTATAGTTGCTAGCGTATTCATTGTATCAGGTTTTTTAGAGTTAAGCCATTTTTTCTTAAAGCCTTGTGAGGAAACTTTTTTCTGCTCCCTACAAGGTTGCTCCATAACTGAATGATGTTACCTTTTACTGGATTATGCTCCTGCATCAAGTGGCTGAAATAGCTGTTAAAGAAATACTGCTGCCATAATTGGATAAATTCCTCAAGCAAACAATCAGGTTGAATATTTACTGCCACAGTTCCCATACATACTTTGCCATTATTATATATATTAAAGAAAGGAGCATGGTATAAAAGCGTTTGCTCGTTCAATTCGGCACCGCTTTCATAAGCATAAATTTGAAGCGTTTTTTTAGATGCTTTCCATATAAGAGATGGAATGAAAGTTTTGCCGTTCGGGATGGTTAAGTCCTTAGAGAAAAGGAGATTTAAGTACTGTTCGGGAGTATGCCAAACTGCATAACCGTTTCGGTCAGGATTAATATATAATACGTTCTTTGGTAAGATACCTGCAGGCTTTAAAAAATTGCTTTTTAGCTCTTCAGACGTATCCAACGCTTTAGCCAGTGCAGTGCTTTCCCTTACTGTTAA
>DASWMZ010000045.1:0-12872 GCA_036399495.1 Pedobacter sp. | reverse complement strand
ATTTGTCTCAAACCGTAAAAGAGGCTTCAGAAAAAACTGCCTTATCCTTTATCAGCGAAAGAATTATGACTGAAGCTAAATCGCTGATTCAGTTTACAGGATTCGACATTGCTGAAATTGCCTATCAGCTTAACTTTTCTGATCCGGCTAACTTCGGCAAGTTTTTTAAAAAGCATTCTGGACAGACGCCGCTCGAATTCAGGCGAAAGACAGCACAATAACGGACTAAATGCTGTGTGAGAGGCATTTATGAATTTACCATTGCAGCCAAGTTATTGACCATTACAAATACCTGATACCGCTGCATATTTGTATTGTTAATTTTTTAGTACATAAAAAACAAATGATATGAAAATCGCAGTATTAGGAACTGGAACAGTTGGCAGAGCGTTCGCCGAAAAGCTTATCGCTCTTAACCATGAGGTAATGATTGGCACACGAAACGTGTCAGAAAAACTAGCAAGTGCTGATAAAGATTTTTACGGCAGCGCCCCCTTTTTAGAATGGCATGCACAGTATCAGGCCATTAAATTAGGGACCTTTGCCGAAGCCGCTCAGTTTGGCGAGATTGTTCTTAACGCCACAAAAGGAATAGATTCCATCAATGCGCTGAAACAAGCTGGTGAAGATAATCTAAATGGCAAAGTGCTTGTTGATATTGCAAATCCATTAGATTTTAGTCAGGGCATGCCGCCAAGTCTTTTACCGTCGCTCTCAAACACAAATTCATTGGGTGAAGAAATTCAAAAAACGTTTCCTGATGCTAAGGTGGTAAAAGCACTTAATACCATGTGGTGCGGACTTATGGTAAACCCAAATTTGCTTAATGGCGGAGATCATACTTCCTTTATTTGTGGTAATGATGCGGATGCCAAAGAACAAGTACAATCACTTATGAAAGAGTTTGGCTGGAAAGCTGAAAATATTCTTGATCTGGGTGACATTAGTTCAGCACGAGGAACAGAAGCCATGCTGCCTGTTTGGCTGAGAATTTACACCGCCACTCAAAATGGTGCATTTAATTTTAAAGTGGTTAGCTAGCTAACAGCCACACTAATAGATTAAACCCTACGCCTTGGAATCAAAGCGTAGGGTTTTGTATCGTGTGCTTAGCCTTGTTAGTGTGTCCAGAACCAATTAAAACTCATTACTCAAATCATTAAAAAAAGGAGATAAGTTATTCTAGCCTATTAATACCGCCCTTTATAGAGGCAGAGAAAAAGTCAAATAAACTTGTCTTTTAGAAAACTATACCTATCTTTGAGAATACTAAACTTAACATCATGAAGATAAGTAAACGTCTCGCCCAACTAATAACCTTTCAAAAATTCATCGGCATTTTTTTAATAACTATTGGAATTCCCATGCTCTTGGTTGATGGCTCTAAAGGCTCAGAAATGCCCCTGTTAGTGGGGTTATTTACGCTGTTTACTTCCCCTGGAGCAATAGAAGATGAACGATCTCTAAGCCTTAAAACTTGGGCAGTTTATACTGCATTTATTATAGGCTACGCCTTTAAGCTCTTGAGTTCAAATCTACATTCTCACAACTTGTTTCCTACGGAACTCACAGAAATTAATCATTTCATAATCCTTGTATTCTCGCTTTCTCTTATAATTTATTACATCAGATTTTATTCTTCTAATAGCAATACTGATGACTAACTCGATAAAAGTAGAACGGGCAAAGAAAAACATCACTCAGGCCGAGTTAGCTGAAAAAGTTAATGTTTCACGGCAAACTATTAATTCTATTGAAATCGGCAAATTTATTCCTTCTACATTACTTTCATTAAAGATTGCCAGTTTTTTTGATACTACGGTAGACGAAATATTCAAGCTTGAAGATAAAGATCGGTAAAGCTATTTTGCCGTTCTAATATCCTCAATACAAAGAGGGGATTTTGGTCACCTACTCGGAATTTCTATTTAAACCTGCCTTGGCTCGTGATCGCACGAATCAATCACAATTCCACTCCTAAATTTTTAAAAGCGCAGAGCCTTTTATGACCGCCTTCATAGGAGGCTGCTATCCAGGTTCGGTGTGACACGAATCAAGGCGTAGCACTAAGCACTTAAGAATGTCTCAACATATAGTCAAAGGCATATTCTGCACTTCTTAAACTCAAAAAAATAACTTAATATTGGTATCTATACCACGATACACTATTCAATTATATAATATTATTATGAAGAATACATACGCGCTGCTGATTTTTTTGTGTCTGTTCATCAGTGCAAAAGCTAACGTAATCATGCCTGGAATTTTCGGCAACGATATGGTACTTCAGCGAAATAAGCCAATTCCGGTTTGGGGTTGGGCTAAGGCAAACGAAGCTATTAGGGTGTCGTTAAATAAACAAATTAAAACGGTGAGGGCTGATAAGAGTGGAAACTGGATGGTTGAACTTTCGCCCGAAAATGCTGGCGGACCTTTCTCTTTAACAGTAAGAGGAAATAATGCAATTACTTTTTCAGATGTATTGATTGGAGAAGTTTGGATTTGCAGCGGTCAATCTAATATGGAGTGGCCTTTAACTTTGGTAAATAACGCTGATCTGGAAATTTCAGAAGCCAATTATCCGCAAATAAGACACTTCGCTGTTACCAAGGATGTAAGTATCATGCCAAAAAAAGATATCGCAGGTGGAAGCTGGCAGAAAGCTGAACCTAAAAATGCAGGAAATTTTTCTGCTGTAGCCTATTTTTTTGCCCGGAAGCTACACCAGGAATTAAAGGTTCCTATTGGTTTGATAAACGCTTCATGGGGTGGTACGCATGTTGAAACATGGACCAGCAATAAAGCTTTTCATGGAAGCGAAGAGTTTAAAAGCATGATTGCTTCTATTCCTCTGAGCAGTTTAGACTCTCTTGATAAAGCGAAATCCGCGAAGCGTATAATGGACAGGAAAAGATGGAAAAGTGAAATATTGACAGCTAATTTATTAAGCAGTTGGAATAAGCCTGACTTTGATGACAGCAAATGGAATAAACTAAACGCGCCAGGGATGTGGGAAGACCAAGGAATAGAGGGTGTAGACGGTGTGTTGCTTTTTAGAAAGTCTTTTAATTTGGATGCAAGTGATGCCGGGAAAGCTGCTGTGTTAGAACTGGCTAAAATAGATGATGATGACATTACCTACATAAACGGAATTGAAGTAGGCAGGACTGATGGCTATAATTTCCCCAGAAAATATATGGTTCCGGCCGGGATTGTTAAAGCGGGAAATAACGTTGTAGCCGTTCGTCTAAAAGACACTAAGGGAGGCGGGGGGTTTTATGGGGAACTGCCGATGCAAATCACAGTAAACGGCCATGTACAACCCTTATCCGGAGAATGGCTCTATTCATTTGAAGCTATTTCAGAAATTTCTCCCGTTTACAATTTTCATCCAAATGAGTATCCTTCGTTATTACATAATGCCATGGTCCATCCGCTTATTCCCTTCGCAATACAAGGGGTAATATGGTACCAGGGAGAAAATAATGCAAGCCGCGCATGGCAATACCGAACGGCGTTCCCTTTAATGATAACAGACTGGCGCAAGCAATGGAAACAAGGTGATTTTCCTTTTTATTTTGTACAGCTGGCCAGTTACGATGCAGGCGGCAGCGGCGATAAAAATTTAGGCTACCACTGGGCCGAACTGCGTGAAGCACAAACGCTTACACTATCACTTCCAAATACCGGAATGGCCGTTACTTCAGACATTGGCGAGGCCAAAGATGTTCACCCACGTAACAAGCAGGATGTAGGTCTTCGTCTCGCACTTGCCGCATTAAGTAATACCTATAAAAAGAACGTAGTTGGCAGTGGCCCAATGTATCAGTCCATGAAAACCGAAAGAAATAAGGTCATCATTTCGTTTTCGAACATGGGAACCGGATTGATGACAAAAGACGAATATGGTTATCTCAAAGGCTTTGAAATTGCCGGAACCGATCAGAAATATTACTATGCAAAAGCTTATATTAAAGGCGATAAAGTAATTGTTTATTCGGATGATATACCCAATCCGGTGGCCGTTCGTTTCGGATGGTATGATGAGATAAGCGATAACAACCTTTTTAATAAAGAGGGTTTACCCGCAGTTCCGTTTAGAACAGATAATTGGGAATGGGTAACCGCTGCCAATAAGTTTAAGGCAGGTTATAAATAAACGTTTACAAGGCTAAACGATTTAGATTAATAAACCTTGTGATAGATATTATTCACCGGGTTTATTTTGATAACGGTTGATGTTTCAAGTACCACACACAAAATGCTGGTTCCACGTGGCGGCGGTATAGTGAACACCCAACCGCATGTAAATCAATTGGCGGCCGCTCGCAAATCTCTATTTCCTGTTCGCCCGAACCATCAGAAATTCTCCGGCATCTGTTTTCAATACCAGCCGGTCTTTAGTAAGTTCGAGTATAATCAACTCGATTTCTTCTTCGTCGTCGGTTAGCAGCAAAATAGTATCTGGTTCCTCGTTGGACCATGTTCCATTTTTATGCTCTCCCATTAAATAACCCGAAAACTCCCCGTTGCTTTTAAGCTCCACGGTTAGTTTGCCAATCACATGGAGTCTCAGGGCTAGGAGTTCAGCCCTATCCAGTTCTTCCTTATTATAAACATCTTTAAAAACCCATTTCCCAATCAGGGACTCGGTTTTTTGTGCATTTGAATTAAGGGCGAAGGTCAAAAAAAATACGAGGGATAGTAGTTTCATATTTGAGTGCGAAATTTATACATAACGGCTTTATTGATGATCACACACATCAAACTCATTCTCTCTGTCTTTGTTGTGTTGCCACGAATAAAACTATATCATTAAGAGCACCACGCGGCACGCGTGGGCCAGCATGGGCGATTATATCGGTTATCTTTTGGACTGCCTTGATATTATTATTATTATTCTGAGCTATTCTCCGAGAAGGTACCTTAGTTATTTTTTTACCTCTCTGTCTTTATGTAGCGTTAGCTATAACAGGAGCAGGTTTTTCCTATTGTGGACTTGTCAATTTTGGCCAAGGTATCCTGTCAGGTATTGGAAATCCCAACTGTCCTTAGAGTTAAGTGCAGCGTCTAGAAGGATTCACAAATGGGATTACTTTCCTGTAACCAAAAATTCACACGTACGTTAAAAGCTGCAAACTAAATCATCACAATGAAAAAAATCTTACTTTGCGCAGTGCTCGTGGCAGCACTAACTTCAACTTCAAACGCTCAATTAAATGTAGGCCTAAACGGAAACTACATCAATTATGGTTCTGATACCAAGAAAGTTCCCGGAGCCCAGTTACGGGTTGGCTATACATTTAGAGAAAAATATGCTGCATATGCTGGCTTTAGCTATAGTATGCCTGCGAAACAAATACTATCAAGTTCAAGTACGGCAAGTGCTGAACAAGACTCTTACATGGCCTTATCGCTTTCTGCGATCTATCATCTAATTGGAAGATCTGACAGTAAATTTAGCTTATACATACCAGCTGGTGCTTCGTATGTATTGGCAACTAATAAAACCACTATAGATGGAGTAACTGAAAAAGAGAAATCGAGCGGGCCAACAATTAATGCGGGGCTAGGAACCCAATTTGCCATAGGTACCCCAATCATTTTTCTGGAGGCCGCGATTGCCATGCCTGCTAATTCTACATCAAACACCGTAACCGGGGTAACAGCACTTAATAATTCTATTCCCTTTCATACCATATTAAACCTTGGGGTAAAACTCCCTTTAGGAGGAGGTTCATCCGGCGGGTTTTAAACAATATATTTATAAACCTTGGGCAGTCAATTCTGCCCCTGCAAGTCGTAGCTTCGTTGCTACGACTTTTTTATTTATGCATCAGCAGCTATCTATAGCACCATATTAATTCCTAAAGAAATTCGAACTTGTTAATAGCCGGTAAAAAAGAGATTGAAATAGATTATTGTCCTGATTGCCGGGGATTTGGCTCGATCGCGGAGAAACTCACAAACCCGTCTGTCCGATTTTTTATGATCCATTAACAGACTTGATTCCTGATTTTTTGTGATTTTGTAAATGCAATTAGGGATGTAACAATACACATATAAATTCTTTCCGAATCAAAGGCCAATCCATCCGGACAGATTTGAGGCAAAGTGGCTAAAACCTCTCTTAACCCGTGTTGTATACTCACCAACAACATGGTTGCAATTATTAGACTGCTTTGCGTTGACTAACTAATAATTGTGGGTTTATTGATGCAGACCAATAAAGGGAAACAATTACCAAATCTCCTATACGTATAAACACCTAAGAAAGGTAATACTACTAGTTTTTCAAATAAAACAGGCCACTGGTTCAGCTTGGTCTGCAAATTGAGCCTGAATTAATATGATTAATAGAAGACTCTATGAAAACGCACCTATATATGCCCTGTTTAGTTAGCTTATTTATGCTGCTAACCTTCGCTTGTAAGAGTAAATCATCTAATAACGAGCTGGTATTAGACATTCCATCGCATGCACTGCAAAGCGAAAAAGATTTAGATGCTTTAATTAACCAGATCGGTAATTCCAAAATTGTGCTTCTGGGCGAAGCTTCTCACGGCACTTCTGAATACTATACATGGAGAGCGGCAATATCAAAACGTCTTATTCAAGAAAAAGGCTTTGATATGATAGCTGTTGAAGGAGAATGGGCGGACAGCTATCGGGTAAACCAATTCATTAAAGGCGGACCAAAAGATAGCTTGCAGGCGGTTGGCTTGCTTGGACAGTATAACCGTTGGCCAACGTGGATGTGGGGTAATTACGAGGTAGCAGGCTTAGTAACCTGGATGAACCAATACAACCAGAATAAAACAGCTATGGCTAAGGTTGGCTTTTACGGCTTGGATGTATATTGTTTGTGGGAGTCTATGCAAGAACTGATGCCATATATTGAGGGGAATGATTCGTTGATGCTAATGGCCCAAGAGGTAAGGCAATGCTTTCAGCCGTTCAGCGCAGATCCAATGCAATATGCTTACTCCGTAATGAATGCATCTGGTAACTGTAGGACGCAAACCCAACGATTATACCAGGCGATATTAAATTATACTGGCGGAAAAACTGCAACTAACGAAGCGCATTTTGTTATGCAGCAGAATGCATTGGTTGCGCTGAATGGTGAGAACTATTATAGAACTGCCGCCACCAACAATACCGCCTCATGGAATATTCGCGACCGCCACATGACCGCTACCATTAAACGTTTACTTGAGCGCCATGGGCCGGATGCAAAAATCATCGTTTGGGAGCATAACACCCATGTGGGTGATGCCCGATATACTGATATGGCATCGGAAGGAATGGTCAACGTTGGACAGTTGGTACGCGAGGAATATGGCCAAAACAATGTATACATTGTAGGGTTCGGTTCTTATTCGGGAACAGTGATTGCTGCCAAGCAATGGGGTGGAAACATTGAAACGATGAAGGTACCTGAAGCCAGGAAAGGCAGTTGGGAGGAAATGTTACATAGAAAGGGTGCTCAAAACCAGATATTATTTTCTAACGAATTAAAGAATAACGCCTCTTTAATGAAGTCAATTGGGCATCGGGCAATTGGCGTTCAATATAACCCCAATTTCGAAAGTGGTAATTATGTACCAACAGTAATTCCTAACCGATATGATGCGTTTATCTTTATAGACAAAACAACTGCTTTAAAACCTATAGAAACCGTTGTAGCTAATGAACCCCCAGACACGTATCCGTCAGGATATTAGTGTAGTTTTAAATTTTTAACCCTTATTGGTGTCCTCACTAACAATATAAAAATGCGAACTAATAATTGCCGCTTCATAGTAAGCTGCTGAAGAATATACATAATCTGACGGCTCTGTTGCTAATTGCCAGTGCTCTGCTAATGGATTTGTATGAAGGCAATCCAACTTCTGAGACTCTACTTCCTGTCATCACTTAGCAGCAAATAGTATCAGGTTCCTCATTAGACCAGGTTCTGTTTCTATGCTCACCCATTAAATAACCCGAAAATTCGCCGCTGCTTTTAAGCTCTAGCGTTAGCTTGCCGATCACATGCAGCCTCAAAGCAAGTATTTCCGCCAGTTCATCCTTGTTATAGACATCTTTAAAAACCTATTTCCCGACCAGGGACTCGATTTTTTTTGCATTAGAATTAAGCGCAATGTTTAAAAGGAATGCGAGGATAGAAGTTTCAAATTTGGGTTGTATTGCACAATAAAGGCCTAACTGATGACCACACTCATCATACTCATTCATTCTTCCTTGGTTGTGTTGCCACCAAAACTATATTATTAGACACACGCGGGCACGCGGGCGCCGGCATGAGGACGATCTAGTGGACGATTGCACTCTTATTTCTTCTTTTTTTCGGGCAATGCAAAAGCTAAATAGCTATCCCCACCCGAAGCTCCCAATTTCGTACCTCCACAAGCGATCACGATATATTGTTTTCCATTAACAGAATATGTTGCAGGAGTTGCGAATCCGGCAGCCGGAAGTTGTGTTTGCCACAAGAGATTTCCTGTTTTCTTATCATATGCCTTAAACTTTCTGTCTTTAGTACCCGCAATAAACAGCAGGCCGCCTTTGGTTATTACAGGTCCCCCGTAGCTTTCTGAACCTAAAGGAGCACTTCCAGGTTTTTGAGCCTGAGGTATTTCACCAAAAGTTACTTTCCATTTGTAGTCTCCGGTATTCAAATCAATTGCATTAAGAGTGCCCCAAGGCGGGCGAACAGCTGGCAATCCATTCTTATCTAAAAACTTATCGTAACCAGAAATGCGATAAGGTTCCGACGAAGCATCGCCGGCAGGCTCCTTAAAATCTAATCCTGGTTCGATCTTTTCATTACCAAACAGAAACGAAACCAAGGCCTTTCTCTGTGCTTCGGTAATCTTATTAAATGAAGGCATCATACCTTTACCCTGGCTTATCACTTTATTAACATAGTCGGCTGAACGTTTGGTACTGATACCTACGAGTGAAGGAAAACCACTGGCCGGGTTACCTTTACGTTCATCGCCGTGGCAAGAACTGCAGTTTCTCATATAGACGCTTTGCCCTGAGGTCATTTTCCTCAACTTTTCAGCAGAGGTTGTTGGTAAAAGGGACATATACCAGGCCATTTCAGTACTGTTAACATACAAAATTCCGTCAGGGTCAACAGCGGCACCTCCCCATTCGGCTCCTCCGTCTGTTCCTGGATATACAATGGTCCCCTTTCTGCTCAAAGGCGTAAAGGGTCCCTCCGACCGGCTCTTTCTAAAACTATCTATAAGTTCTTGCCGGTTTTCTGCATCGGGATTAATATCTGCTTCAGTGAACGTTTGCCGTGCATAAGGTGCGGGCTTTACCGGGAAAGGCTGGGTTTTTGCCGCTTCTTCACCGGGAACATCCGACGCTGGTACAGGCCTCTCCTCTATCGGAAATAAAGGCTTACCCGTTTCGCGCTCAAAAACAAAAATATAGCCTTGTTTAGTAACCTGCGCCACAGCATCTACAAGTTTTCCATCTTTTTTGAGGGTTACAAGGTTTGGAGGTGCGGGCGGGTCACGGTCCAAAATATCATGATGAACAAACTGAAAGTGCCACTTTCTCTCACCTGTTTTAGCGTCGAGCGCCAGTAAACAATTGGCAAAAAGATTATCGCCTTTGCGATTGCCACCGTAAAAATCAAAAGCTGCAGAGCCTGTTGGTACGAATAAAATCCCCCGACTTCTGTCAATCGCCATCCCGGCCCAATTGTTCGCCGCCCCTACATTTACATTTTTATACGCGTCCTTAGGCCAGGTGTCATAACCATATTCGCCCGGATGAGGAATAGTGTGAAATACCCATGCAATTTTGCCTGTTCTGATATTAAATGCCTGAACATATCCGGGCGCCGCATCGGCACCCTCGGACAAACGTAGCGGCATGATTATCAAATCCTGATAGACGGTTCCGGGAGTGTTTGAAATTACCATTTTATCCTTCGCAGTTTCTCCCATACCAGCTTTAAGGCTCGTTCTTCCTGCTTCTCCGAAAGAAATTATAGGTTTGCCGGTTCCGGCTTCTACTGCGTATAACCACGGCCCGTTAGTAAATAAAATACGTTTATCTTCACCGCTCTCCCAATAAACTAAGCCTCTGCTTGAACTGAGTCCGCTTGTTTTCTCACTTTTAATTCTCCAGATTTCTTTTCCGGTAGCGGCATCAACAGCAAAAGGTTCAGTTGTTGCAGTCATCCCATAAAGGACACCTTTAACCACAATTGGGTTACATTGAATTTGACCTAAATCGCCGGTGTGGTATTCCCAGGCAACTTCCAAATCCGACACATTACTTGGGTTAATTTGATCAAGAGGCGAATAATGGTTCCTTTCAGGGCCGCCCAAATATTCTGTCCACTCGGAACTACCGAAAGAAGGTTTAGAAGTCAGAAATAACCTGCATGCAGATATACCGATTACAAGCAGACAAAACAAAAAACTTAAGGATCGTTTCATTTTTACTATTGAAAGCTAAAAATAACAATTTCAGCATTAATTACCGGAAATATTATAGGTAGCACGATACCATCGTAAGAAAGCTGGATTGATGCAGAGGTGTAAAATCATACTAGCACTACAGTTTCACATACCGATCTCATCCTTTCATTGAGCCCTTAGACTGTCGTTAGACTCCGAAGTTCTAATGATTCTTGGCAACTAGACTGACCTTGCAGTTATTTTTGATGAAGACACAAACTGTTTCCATCTAAATCTTTCAACCAGGCAAATTTGCCCCAAGGTGTATCATCAATCTTTCCAACTTCTATTCCTTTTGTTTTCAGCTCTTCAATTTCTGTTTCAATCTCGTTAGTTTCACAAATAATACCTTGAAAGCTGGCGAGAGATATTGTGGCACTACCGTTAGGCAAACCCATCTGTATCCATGTTTCTCCATGTGGATCCGGTGCTTCTAAAATTACCTGAAAACCTAGTTTTAAATAAAATTCTTTTGCCTTTTGCCTGTCCTTTACCGGAAGCATGATAATTTCAACTGATTTCATTTTGGTTCGTTTTAGAATGATGATTTGATGTTGATAAAGTTAGACATGCAAATACACAATAGTGCATCGTTTTACGACAATATAGGGGTTGATTCCGACGACACTCTATTGCAAGAGAATCTCTTTGCCAGAATGGACGAGGTATGGATTGGCTAAACAAAATTTTCTCTGGTTCGTGGGGACACGCATCAAGGCGTGGAATCATTTTAAAAGCAATCAGTTGGGCAAACAATTCTTTAAACGGAAATCATATCTTTAGATTTCAACTTAAAACATCCAAATGACTAAATGCCTGGTATCACGCGCTACAATATTAATTATTACAGTTTGCTTGGTTCAAAATACATTTGCCCAACGCAAACTTATATACTGCGGTTCGGTACTAGATGGGATTAACCCCAATCCTCAAGCTCAAATGACCATTGTTATTGATGGGAATAAGATTTTAGAAATAAAAAAGGGGTTTGAGCAGGCAATTTCAAGTGAAACCGTTATCGATCTTAAGAATAAAACCGTGCTTCCCGGATTAATTGACATGCATGTGCACCTTAGCACAGAGACTAATCCAAACAGGTATACAGAAGGATTCAGGCTGAATCCGGAAGATTTTGCACTAAGGGCTGTTGCCTATTCAGAAAAGACACTACTTGCCGGATTTACAACCGTCCGTGACTTGGGCGGTACAATAGCATTAGCGCTTAGGAATGCAATAAATAGAGGTGATATCAGAGGACCCAGAATCATAGCGGCAGGCAAATCAATTGCTACAACTGGTGGTCATGCTGACCCAACAAATGGGGTTAATCGGGAATTAATGGGTGATCCTGACGTAAAAGACGGCGTTGTTAACAATGTGGATGACGCCCGAAAAGCGGTTAGACAGCATTATAAAGATGGTGCGGATGTTATTAAAATTACCGCTACCGGTGGTGTATTAAGTAATGCAAAAGATGGAAGCGCACCTCAGTTTACAGAGAATGAAATACGGGAAATAGTCAATATTGCTAAAGATTACGGCTTTAAAGTAGCAGCCCATGCACATGGTGCGGAAGGAATGAAACGGGCGATTCGGGCAGGAGTTAATTCAATTGAACATGGAACTTTTATGGATGACGAGGTAATTAGCCTGATGAAAAAATTTGGAACCTGGTACGTGCCTACCATCACCGCGGGAAAATCGGTTGCGGATTCTGCCAAAATCAAGGGCTATTACCCTCCCTTAGTTGTTCCTAAAGCTTTAGCAACAGGGCCGAAAATTCAAGCAACCTTTTCAAGAGCATACAAAGCGGGTGTCAAAATTGCATTTGGTACAGATGCGGGAGTCTTTATGCACGGCAAAAATGCGCTAGAGTTCGAATACATGACGGATGGAGGCATGCCAGCCATTGAAGCTATAAAAGCTGCAACTGTTAATGCTGCGGAATTGCTTGGAATGTCTGACAAAATTGGAACTCTTGAAAAAGGAAAGTTCGCAGATATTATTGCTGTGGATGAAAATCCGCTTCAAAATATAAAAACTTTGCAAAGTGTTCGATTTGTAATGAAAGACGGAATTGTTGTTAAAAATCAATAATTTGTTTCAGCTTATATATCAAACAAAACGGGGCGGGCCGAACAGCCTCATCCTGTTTTGTTTGCGGAGGATATTCTATTCAAATCTACACTACTATAACATGGTGTTCTCCCGGATACAGTTATTTCGAAGATTTCCCTTGCTGGTGCGAGCTTGTAGTGGCTGTTGCACAACTAACACCTGTTGATAATTTAGGTAATCTGTGCTTTTCTTGCTTTGTTTTCTATATATGCAAGGAAAGAAAACATATCAGGAAAAGCTTTTTACCAATTTCCAGTTATC
>DASWMZ010000044.1:0-2020 GCA_036399495.1 Pedobacter sp. | reverse complement strand
TAGCCTTTACAATCTGGGCTTCTGTAAATCTGGTCTTTTTCATCTCTAGCTCATTTAAAGTTAACGATTTTACTGACGCGTCCTTTGCAAGGACTTGTCGGAGTCAACTTTTAAATGGCTCACTTTTGGGGAAGTCTACATTAATATATAACATAGCCGTCTAATTCATTTTCCATTGTCTTATTGTATCGTCAATAGTATTGCCACTGGGTAGCTAATATACGCTACCAACAGCGTATATTTCATTATGTTAAGGGATAGTCATCGTTTTCAAGAACTGTTTAGGCAACAAAAGAAGTTTATGTTTTTACACATCATCCTAAAGACTTACTCTCAGCACTGTACAATTAGAATGGAATAGTTATTTACTAACTTTCTTTTAAAAGGAACGATTCTGTCAATTAAGCTAGCAACATTTAGTTACGGATTCTAAGTGGCGATCATAAGCATAGATACAATAAATATCAATTGATATAAAAGCCGTACATTCACTTTGCTCCCATGGAATTTAAGAAATTAAAATTTATTACTAATTTTGAAAATCGATATACGGATCAGCTCCAATTACTGTAATAAACAACTCATAGGAATCGTTGTTATATCTAAAATAAAGCTATGGACGTTCTAAAACAAATAACTAATGCTCTTGGCGGTGTTTTGGGGTCCTATTTCGGCTCTGATATGGAAGTAATGAGCCCAGAAGTAATAAGAATATTTTCCAATGAGCAGGATAAACGTAGGTATATAGACGCTGTCGAGAAGCTTCAAAACACGCACAATCAAAAGGAAATAATCACTCTTAGTAATGATGAGACAATTACTCTAGTGTCCTAACTCCTAGATGGAAGCTCAGTTTACCATTAGCAGCATTGTCTTTGTCGTTTGGCTAATCGTTCCGGGAGTATTTTTCAAGAGATTTTATTTTCAGGGTGAATTTACTAAGCAATTTGGTGCTGGACTCTTTGCTGACCGTCTAATAACCAGTATTTTCTGGGGGACGTTTGTTCAGATCATCACTTTTCTAATTTATAGTAGAGCTTTCGGGTTCACTTTTACAAGTATAAAAGGTTCTGTAAACAGAATTTATGGAGAGATATCCCATAATGTGTTTCCGAATATTACTTATACGCATCTGACGTATATTCTTGGCTACTTGTTAGCGTCAATATTCATGGCCATCGTCTTAGGCACATTCTGCCACAAGGTCATTAGAACTTTTAAACTTGATGTCCGTTTTGAAACGCTAAGGTTTTCCAATCAGTGGAACTATTATTTTAGAGGAGAGATTTTATCCTCAAAGGATTTTAAACCTTTTAGAAAGGGTAAGTGGCTGTCAACGCATGTGGATGTGAAACTAGACGTTGGGGGTGAAAAAACAAAGTTATTTCAAGGATTTTTGACTCAATATAGTATATCTTCAAAAACTGGTGAGTTGGAAACATTATATCTCACTAATGCAAAACGGTATTCGGAAACTGATAACAAGTTCAAGGAGGTCCCTGGTGATGTATTTATTATTGGCTATTCAAGAGTTGTAGATCTGAATATTCGATATAATATTCAATTTATCGATGTAAATAAGAGAATAACTTTAATTAATAATATAATCTTCATTATAGGTTTTGCTGGTCTTTTAGCAATACTTATTTTACCATGGTTTTTGGATTTTAGTTTTTTGAGGACTCTTATCGGAATCATATTTGCAACAGCAAGTTGGTTGATGTTGATTATTCTATGTATGAATCCATTCCAACTGAATAAAAAACTAAGGTTAGATAAAAACGCCTTATGGACAGCTTTTGGGATGATGATTTGTTTCGGCTTGATTGCTTGCCAAGCCTTCGAATTATTTTATCGAGTGTGGTAGTAAGCTATTTAAATTTTAAGGCTTGTAGAAGTGCTTTTATAACGCATTATATCCCATCGTATGATATTGACGTCATTTGAATTCAGGACACTTTTTCATCGCTTTTTTGGGAAAAAAACAGTTTGTTAGAAAGATACAAAACAATTAGTATGT
>DASWMZ010000043.1:0-8948 GCA_036399495.1 Pedobacter sp. | reverse complement strand
TTTCTTAGAAGACACACTTCGTAGTACATTCTCTCGAGCTTCGGTGAATTATGGATTACATAAGCGAATTACTGTAGGAGGAGGAATGGAATATCTGGCATCCTTAGATGCGCCACTGATGCCCTTTATTAACACGTCGGTAAGCCTTCATCGCAGTCTTTTGCTAGCGAGTGAATACACTTATAATGTTAGTTCTAGAAGTATTTTGACATATAGACGTCCATCTGACCTGCAATTAGAACTAACTTATATAAGATATAAAGAAGGCCAACGGGCAATCAATTTAAACTATTTGGAAGAGAGAAGGCTCTCACTCTCCATGCCATTAAAAAACAAAGACTTGTCTATGTTTTCCAGGTTTAGTATTTACCAGATAGTTATGCCTGACCACAGTAATGCTACTTTAGCAAATTTGGTATTTTCAGGGGTATTTTTGGGAGTAAATACCAACTTCACCACCTTCAGTAATTTTAGCTCATTAACACCTGCAAGAAATATCGCCAGTGGCCTATCCCAAACATATCGTTTCGGCCGTAATACAATGTTTACTCCTTTAATCCAATACAATTATTCACAACAAAGGGTTGCACTTATAAGAGGTGAATTGGAAAAGCGATTCTTTTCTAGAAGCGTTCTTAACCTCGTTTATGAACATAATTTTCAGGCCCAAACCAGAAACATAAGCCTGGGCTTTAGGTTTGATCTTCCATTTGCAAGAACCAATCTCATCGTTAGAAATACAAATAACCTTTCATATATTACTCAATATGCCAATGGTGGGATAATCTATGACAACAAATCTAATTATCTTAGATTAAGGAATCAGAACAGCTTAGGAAGAGGTGGGCTTGTAGTCTTAGCATTTCTTGACCTAAATGCCAACGGGAAAAAAGATTCTGGAGAGCCAAAAATTGAGGGATTACGAATAAAGATTAAGAATGGTAGGCAAGAAACGAACGTTAAAGACACAACATTGCAAATATTTGATTTAGAACCTTATGTGAGTAATATTATAGAAGTTGAGCCTTCAGGTTTTCAAAACATCTCATGGCAAGTAAAAAAACCAATTTTAAACGTTCCGGTAAATCCAAATAATATTAAAACTGTTGAAATACCAGTCTCGGTAGTAGGAGAAGTTTCAGGAATTTTGTATGTAAACCGTAACAATGTCCAGAAGGGTCAAGGTCAAATAACGATTCAAATTGTACAAGATGGCAGATTAGTAAAGAAAATTATAACTGAAAGTGACGGATATTTTAGTTACACTGGTCTACCTCCGGGGCAATACAATTTACTATTGGATCCAGATCAATTGGATAAACTAAATTTGAAAGCCATATCCACTTCTATTCCATTTGATATACTTCCCTCAATAGAAGGTGATGTTGTGGATGGCTTGCAGTTTGTACTAACGCCAACGGGATGATATTTTAGAAATCTTAGCCAATTAAAGAGATGTTCCGCTTAGTTTAGAGATCGAAACATTTGGATTTAAGTGGCTGACATATCTAAAAATAGCCCTCTATTTATCGTGTAAATAAAGGGCTATGCATTCCTTAATCCTTCCCTACCACACTATCCACACTCCTTGTAATATTTAACGGATTACCCTTTTTCAACGCATCAGGCAACAATTCATCCGGGCAGTTTTGAAAACATACCGGTCTCGTAAATCTATAAATCGCGGTGGTTCCAACTGAGGTTGATCTTGAATCAGTAGTTGAAGGGAAAGGCCCGCCGTGAACCATGGCATGGGTAACCTCCACTCCTGTTGGGAAATTATTAAAGATCAATCGACCAACTTTTTGCTGAAGTATTGTTACCAATTCTTTGTATGCTACTAAATCTTCCGGAGTACCGAAAATAGTTGCCGTTAAATGTCCTTTAAGATTTTTAGCAAATTCCAGTATTTGCGCCACGTTATCAGCATAAACTGCAACTGTAGACGGACCGAAAATTTCTTCTGCTATCTTATCGTTTGCTAAAACAGCGGAAGCTTTACTCGAAAACAATTGAGGACTAACCTGCCCTTCCTGTGCCTCAGTTAAGCTGCTAACACCTTCAACCTCTTTTACGGCTTTTATTCCTGATAAAAACGCTTTTTTGATGCCAGGAGTAAGCATCGGGCCAACAGTAATGGCCGACAACTCTTGCTTAGTCTGAGTTACAAAACTTTCAGCATCAGCCGATTGCTCAACAACAAACATGCCCGGATTGGTACAAAACTGCCCAACGCCCAGCGTTACCGATTCTGCTAATCCTTTAGCCAGTGCCGCGCCCTTTTCTTTTAAGATCCCCGGAAGGAAAAATACAGGATTCACGCTGCCCATTTCCGAATAAACCGGAATTGGCTGCTCTCTTCTCACTGCCAGATCGTATAGTGCTTTACCGCCTTTATATGAACCTGTAAACCCTACCGCCTGAATAAGTGGATTAGTAACCAAAGCGCCACCAGTTTCATGCGATGCTCCTTGAACCATATTGAAAACTCCGGCTGGCATTCCGGTTTTTTTAGCCGCAGTGTTTATTGCAATGGCTACCAACTCGCAAGTAGCCGGGTGTGCGGGATGTGCTTTAAAAACTACCGGGCAGCCTGCTGCCAAAGCACTCACGGTGTCGCCACCTGCAACAGAAAATGCAAATGGAAAGTTACTCGCGCCAAACACTGCTACGGGGCCTATCGGCACCTGCATCATTCTGATATCTGCTTTTGGCAATGGCTGTCTTTCCGGCTGTGCCTGATCGATGATGGCATTTACCCAACTGCCTTCTCTAAGCATTTTAGCAAAAAGGTTTAGCTGTCCGGTTGTACGACCGCGCTCTCCATTTAATCTGCCATCCGGCAAGCCGGTTTCAGCTTTTGCTGTTTCGATCAAAACATCTCCAAGAGCTACGATTTCCTCTGCGATAGCTTCAAGAAATTGTGCAATTTCAACACTGCTTTTCGTTTTATACGTTCCGAAGGCTTTAGCTGCTGCCACGCAAGCTTCTTCAACTTCGTTGCGGGTAGCCTCAAAGAAAGGCATGTCCATTTGAGTTTCGTCTACTGCGCGATAAGCTTTAAATGTCTCTATCCCCGCCGCAACGAAATCCGATCCGATTAAATGTTTTCCTGTAAGTGTCATTATTCTACGATATTTTTAAGCGTTCCAATTTTCTCAATAGAAATAGCAATTTCGTCACCACTGTTTAACGTAAATTCATTCGGCGGAACCAGACAAGTACCTGTCATTAAAAAGCATCCGTTAGGGAATTCGCATTCTCTGAATAAAAACCCTACCAGTTCAGTATGACTTCTTTTCATCTGGTTAATTTGCACCTGATCGTCGTACATCGCCACACCGTCTCTTTTGATACTTATCGAAATAGTGGTTTCTGGCTCTATAGGTTGCTTTGGCACATAGATACACGGACCTAAAGCGGCACACTTCTCATATACTTTTGCCTGTGGCAGATACAAAGGATTTTCCCCTTCGATACTTCTCGAGCTCATATCGTTCCCGATAGTATATCCTACAATTTTACCACTGGTGGTAATCAGCAAAGTTAATTCAGGCTCCGGAACGTTCCAGGTAGAATCCTTTCTGATTTTAACCTTATCATTATTGCCGACAACCCTTTGCGCGGTAGCTTTAAAAAATAGTTCAGGCCTTTCAGCATCATAAACCATATCATAAAAGGTAGCGCCTCCGGTCTCCTGAGACTCTTCCATTCTGGCGTTTCTGCTTCTTAAATAGGTAACCCCTGCTGCCCAAACTTCCTGTGATTGCAAAGGCGCTAATGCTGTAGCTTCAAAACCTGAACCTGTAAGGGCTTGTGCGCTATTTAGTTCACTTTCCAAAAAATTATATAAATCGTCTTTGTTAATGTAATCATCCCAATTGCTGATTGCTTTTTTGTACTGTTTGCCATTATCATCTTCAATAATAGCACCTTCTGATGTTTTATATAGTTTCATTTATATGGTTTTGCTTTTGAACTTATTTTTAATACTAAAGAATATATAATTGCAGCTATTCAAAATTACCAGATGAAATTTTGAATTATTACAGATCTTAATCAGAAACGGAAATGTTAATCTTAGTTGCTACTTATTGACCAGGAGAATCTTTCCTACCCTCCAAAGTTCCTTTTCATACGATTTAGACTTTTCGAACTCTGTTGGTTTGATTCCGAGAATTGCTTCTTTATTAATTTTATTTGGAGAAATACTTATTTTAATATGGTGCTTGCCATCTTCCAGATTTTCAATAAAAAATGAGTGCATTCTCGTAAATGTACAATATTTGTCAAACCTGGTAACATATCTCGGTTGGTCATTATCAATTTCAACTTTGAGTTGAGTGGATTCAGGTCCGATAACATCCAGAAAGCCAACTTTATTACCTGTAAAATCAAACTGAAGACTTTCCTGTTCGGTTGTAAGAGCTTTTAGCTCAGGTAGCAAACGCGCAAACTTTTTAGTAATTTCTTCTGATTCAACATATTTTGTTACAGGAGCATTTCCAATCTTATTATCAGAAATATTGATCATAGCAGCATTTTCATAGGCATCTGAATAATGAATTTGTTTGATTTTATGGTTATATCTCCTGCTCTTATAAATCAACTCCGGAAAAAATTTCGAAAACGTTTGGGTGTAATATTCATGCCCTGTTTTGGTATAAGGGTGTACTCCGTCTGAGGAAAAAAATATTGAATCTTTTTGGCCTTGTTTGCCTTGAATGAATAATTCTTTCTTTTCAAGTTTAGTTATAATATTAGGGCCGAAGTTTATAGAGGGTATTTTGTAATGGCCGGCTATTTCTTCTATGATGCTTACCGAATTAGGATAAAAGCCTTTTCTGTAGCTATCCAGCATTCCATCTTTGATGGTATAGATAAAGCAGATATCAGTTTTAGCATTTGCCTTCCAGATTTGCCTTACAATGCCTTCCATAGATTCTAATATGCTTTTGCGCGTATCGTCAAAATCGTTTACGCCAAACTCAACAAATACCAGATCTGGTTTATACTGTAAAACATGCTCTGATAATCTATAAACACCAAGAGAAGATCCGGTACCGCCAATACTTGCATTTATTTGTTTGAATTTTGCCTTCGGATACTGAGCTTTCAACCAAGCCATACTTTGATCTCGCCAACCATTAGCAGCATCTGTAATACTTCCACCAAAAAAAGCAATGCACAGTGAATCAGGACCTGCAGCCTTAATTTTCAACGCCACATTTGGCAAGCCATCCCTATGAACTAATTCTGGAATAAAACTTATTTGCGCAAATACGCTTCGGGATAAGATCAAAAATAAGACGATTAAAAATCTTCTTTTCATACTTTTATTTAGCTTGAAGTACTTTTCGCCTTCAATGCGATAAAACAACACTACTTGTTTAGCTGGTAAAAATCAATTGCGTTTAATCCCCAGAAACTTGTTTGCTCCATCGCCGAAAACTTTTTAACGTAAGTCTCTACAATCTCAAGTACTTGCTTGTATTCTGCTGCAACCAAACATACAGGCCAGTCCGAGCCATACATCACTCTTTTGCTGCCAAAAGTTTCATACACCACATCCAGGTAAGGGAAGAAATCATCTACTTTCCAACTGCTCCAGTTTGCTTCAGTAACCATGCCTGATACTTTGCACCATACGTTTTCAAACGATGCTAATTTCCTCATATCCTTCCGCCACTGCTCTATCTCTCCTGTTTTGATGTAAGGTTTCGCGATATGATCCAATACAAACTTTTGATCAGGGCATGCTGAAACTAATTTATTCGCAGCATCTAACTGTGGGGGCTTTACTAAAATATCATAGGTAAAGTTGTTATTCTTTAATTTTTGAACTCCTTTAATAATATCGTCCTGAGCCAAAAAATCATTGTGCTCGCCTTGAGCAATATGCCTGAAACCTTTCAATTTGTTAAAGCCGGCTAATTGTTCCAGTTTTTGATCCAGATCTTCGGCTCGTAAATCAACCCATCCTACAATACCCTTAATGATATCATTTTCCTCAGCTAACTGAATCATAAATGTATTCTCTTCTGGCGTTTGATCTACCTGAACCACTACAGTTCCATCAATACCATTTTCGCGAAGTACCTCTGAGAACTCTGCAGGTGTAAAGTCACGTTGAATTACACTCATGGAATCATCTATCCAACTATGTCTGACAGTATCAAAATTCCAAAAATGGTTATGAGAATCTATCTTCATATCTTATAAAACTCAGCTTTACTTGCTGATTTTAGTTAAAGGTTTTCCCATATAACCTGCATCTATCACGGAGATAAACCCTAATAAAGCACCCCAATGATAGAAATTATCTGATGCGTTTATCTTTTCAGCATCACTTCTTCCAATTCCCGTTATTCCGTTGTAATTCTCATACACATAACCGCCAGTACGCTTATAATTGTCTTCAAGAAGCTTTGCTGACTTAGTCACGAGGTCTTTTTTGTAATCCGCAAAATTGTATTGTCTCACTCCTAAATAAACCAGGAAATTTAAGGGAGCCCAAATCCGGCCTTGCCAGTAATCCTGTTTCTTATAATGAGGATTATTTTTAGGAGTGGAAGGTATAATCCATTCGCCGTCATATTCCTCAGAATTTTTCAAATGGCTGAGCATCTTTTCGGCTTGTTTTGCTTGTGGAGCCTTAATTAAAAACGGATAAAAATTTGTAGGCGACGTAACCGGGTTTAATGTTTTTAAATCGGTACGGTAATTAAGATACTGGCCGCTTTTGTTGTCCCAAAGTTTAGCGAGTGCTTGTCTGTAAACCGCGGCTCTTTTGGTTAATTCAGATGCAATCTGCTTTTTTCCAATGATCGATGCAATGTCGGATAAAGCTTCACAATCCATAATATATAACGATTGTAAGCCCACATCTGCCAGTTCCATTTTGTGAGTCTTCTCATTAAAGGGAACGCCAATATACATTGGTGAGTTGTCTAAACCGGACTCGTAAGCTGCAGCCTGCCAGGTATTTGCAGAAGCATCTCCTACAGAATCTGAACCCCAGCACAAAAGATTTTCTGGTGTGGTCCTACCTTTTATCCACCAGCGATTCCAGGTTAAAAGATCATCGAATACATATTCTAAAAACCATTTTTCCGGATATTTTCTATAGATTTCCCTGATAACGGTACTACCTACAGGAGGTTGCGAACGGTCGCCAGACATTATATTACCGCCAGATGTGTAATTAGGAATAAAGCCGCCTGGAGTAATGCTTTTAGTTATAGCGATAGCATTTGAATAAGCAAGGTCTTTATTAAATAAAGATGCCATGTACGATGCGAAATAAGTATCCCAATCAAATAAGACATAGGGCCCTCCAAAAGTCTCGCTCCAGGATCTGCTTACCGGGCTAATGATTCTTTTGTTTAGCGGATCGTAAGTGGTATTAAAGCCTACGGCGTTCTGTATGATGTTCACTAATGATGCCTGATCTTTGTATGAACCTAGATTTCGCTGATGGGCAGCCTTTCTTTCTTCTATGACTTTTTCAATGTCGGCTAACTTAAGATTGCCTGCTGTAGAAACGCCTATTTTCTCATTCAGCTCAAACGATAAATAAGGGGCATTTAATGGCACAAAGGTCTGGTTAGAAGCTTTGGTCGCGTGAACAGTAATTTTTCTATCAGGGACTTGTGCAACAATTTCGTCTCCAGATTTTTGGATAGTACCCGGTGCATTCCACAATAAGCCGGTTTCAAGTACGAATGAAGCCTTGCCAGTGCTGCTTTTAAGGGGGTTGGCAATGAGATAAAGCTCATTGTTTACATTAGCACCGCTTATAATAACCTCTACTCCCTGATAGGTTAGAAGTACTTCCGTATAATCACCATTGGCACTATATGCTATTGGATATACTTTTTCAGGTCGTTCTACCCTTGAAGAAAAATAAGCATTGCCCATATATCCATATGCGCCTATATTGCTGTTCATCAAACTTACTTTAACAGAGAAATTGCCAGGCATATATACGTAGCTCAATACACTGCTGTGATTGTAAGTATGCCATCCTTTCATTAGCCTGTTTTGCAGCAAATCATATTGCTGCTGAGGGGTTTGAGCATTTACACCCGCCAAGGCAGCAAATACTGTTAATATTGAAAATAATAGCCGTCTGAAATTGATGTTCATATTTTTATGCTGTATTAACTAAATAATTACCAAACTAGAGCGCAACAACTTTATAAGTTGCCCCTTTTTGAGTTGCAAACTCTATGATGTTATTATCATTTTTTGTTGACTTGACTTCCTGACCGTTCTGGTAAACTTTCACTGCATTTTTAGTCAGTAAGCGACAAGGTGTTCCATTAAGTGAAATAACCTTTGCTTCGCTGAGATTATTATTTTTCCACCGCATTTCCACCTCGAACCCGCCTCTTGCCCTTAAGCCGGCAACAAACCCCTCTGACCAAAATCTAGGTAAAGCTGGTAACAAATTAAGCACATCAGTATGGCTTTGCACTAGCATTTCATTTATAACCGCAGAATTTCCATAAGTACAATCTATCTGTAAAGCATGGCCAAAGAAGTTTGGATTCATTCCGTATTTTAATTCGTATTGATGATGCTTATAGGCTTCCTCTGAGTTACCTAATCTCAAATACATGAGACTAACCCAGATGCTTTGCCATGCACCATAACTCTTTCCTTCAGAATAACTGCTAAAGCTCTGATATCTGTTTTTAGCTTCGTCGGCAGCGGCATTAGGATTTCCGGCAAGTCTTCGCTCAAGGGTTTTACGGGCAGCTGCATATAATTCAGGAGTATTAACATTAATTTGATTTGCAGGATATAATCCATATAAATGAGAAATGTGCCTGTGACCAATTTCAGGCTCTTTGTAATCCTCAACCCATTCCTGAATACCTCCTGTTCTTTTGCTGATTTTAATCGGAGTAATTTTGCTTAATGCCGTTTCAAGCTCCGCTTTG
>DASWMZ010000042.1:0-4876 GCA_036399495.1 Pedobacter sp. | reverse complement strand
ATGCTTCAATCAGAAAATGGGATGTTGGGCATGGGGCCTTATCCTACCGAAGAAGAAATGGATGCAGACCTGATTAATGCAGGTAAGGAAACCGTAACCATACTTCCCGGAGGTGCTTTCTTTGACTCCGCAGAAAGCTTTGGCATGATCAGGGCCGGGAAAATTGACCTGACGGTATTGGGTGCTATGGAAGTCTCTGAGAGTGGTGATATTGCCAATTGGAAGATTCCCGGCAAAATGGTGAAAGGCATGGGCGGTGCAATGGACCTCGTGGCGTCTGCTAAAAATATCATTGTCGCTATGATGCACACCAATCCTAAAGGTGAATCGAAATTACTGCCACAGTGCACATTACCGCTTACTGGTGTGGGTTGTGTAAAAAAGATAGTTACGGAACTGGCTGTACTGGATGTTACTCCTGCCGGGTTTAAACTTCTGGAACGGGCACCAGGTATCAGCGTTGAAGAAATTAAAGCAAAAACAGCTGGGAAACTGATTATAGAAGGTGAAATACCTGAAATGAAAAACTAGTCGACAAGATTATTCTTTACAGCAAAGAATACAAGACCTGCCGTGTTCTTGCTTCCAAAGCGCTCCATTAACCGGTCCTTTATTGCTTCTACCGTACGAGGGCTAATGTCCATCTTTTGCGCAATTTCCTGTGCGGTAAATTCCATGCAGATGTATTGCAACACTTCCTTCTCTTTATCGCTGATGGTAATTTCACTATTTAAAGAAGGCAAAGATTTTTGCTTTGAATGCGCTTTTTTGATCAGGATGCGGTTGACGAAATTATTGAGGTAGTAACCTTTTTCGTAAACATCCATGATGGCTCGCTTAATTTCCTGCGGCTCCGCATTTTTCAATAAATAACCGTTGGCACCGTTTTCCATCATGTGCGACACGAAGCGTTCGTCTTCATGCATGCTGAGCACTAAAACGTAAATATTCGGATATTGCTTGCTTAAAATTTTGGTGGTTTCAATGCCGTCTTTTCCAGGCATGCGCAAGTCCATTAAAACAACATCCGGCGCCGCCTCAGCTATGCCTGCTAAAAGTTCTTCGCCATTTTCTGCTTCCAAAACAAACTTAATATTATTATACGGACGTAAAGAGAGGATTACGCCTTTCCGAAACAGTTTGTGATCGTCTGCAATTGCCACTTTTATCGCATCCATAATGAACTTCTCTCTGCAAATTAAAATTAAGAATTATAAAGCATCTCTTCGGGGACGTCTTCTCTTGGAATCTCTATGGTTACTTTATAGTAGGTCTGAGAAGGATCTTTTTCAAAATTAATTTTTCCCTGAATAACTCTGAGCCGGCTGGAAATGTTCTTCAATCCCAAACCTGTTTTGCTTTTATTCAGTTTATCAAAATCACTTTGAATTAAACCCTTTCCATCGTGGTGGATACGAATGTAGCAATTATCACCCTGAAAGTTTTGTGTAAGATGAATAAAACTTGCACTACTGTGCTTTAGTATGTTGTTTAGCAACTCCTGAACGATGCGAAAAATGATCAATTCCTTATCCAACTTCAGGCGGTCTTTATAATCATGAAAGCGACTGCTTGCATTGATGGTACCAGACCCACTGATTTTTTGGAACGTATCATTGACTGCTGATTCCAGGCCGAAGTTTTTTAATGTTGGAGGCATCAGATTGTGGCTCATATTCCGGATCAACTGGATAGTATCATCCAAAATTTGTCTTGCCTGGAAAATAGATTGCAGCTGCGCTGATTTATCAAGGTTTACCAGATTTTCGTTTAGGTACAAGCGTGCAGTGGCTAACAGAGGACCTGCATCGTCATGCAAGTCAGCGGCCAGTCTTTGGCGCTCTTCCTCCTGTAAACGAATAGAGGCATTTAGCAAAATCTTTTGCTGGCGTTTTTCCATTTCCTGCAAACGCAGTTGAAAACGAATAACCTTGCGCTGGTGAAAAATGATGAACATGATTAAGCCAATTGTAAGCACCAGCATACCAAGTGTACCCATAAAAAGTACAAGAGAGATATTAGAAGAAGCCTGCAACAGGTACATGGATTTTATTAGTTTAATTGGCTGAGTTCAAGATTATATTTTATGCTTTCTTTCGATGGCTTTGCATTGATAAAAATGGCGATGCAGAAGAAGATGTTTTTTATAATGGATGCAATGTTGGTTACAAACCAATATTGAGAAATAATTTTCTTTGTGGTGTAGTTTGCAAAAATGTAAATAAAAAAGCTGCCTGCCAAGTAAAGAATTATTCCAAAAATGACCCAGAAAGCAGGTTTGGTATAAATGAAAAGTGTTGTCGTGTCATTTGTTTGTTCATACAAAAAATAAAAACCAAACCCCAAGATTAAGATTGTTTCAACACCAATCGGAATGGAATCGATAAAGGTTTCGACTTTGAAAAAAACATTGAAGATTACAAGGAAGATTGAGAAAGCCGCTATAGAAATTAACAGAAGCTTTTTAGCTGTATTGCTTTTTAATTGGTAATAGATAAAACCCGCAAACATGCCATACTCTATGAAGGTTGAAACTTCTGAAAGAATTACATACAAGTCACGATAGAATCCAGGATAATTATCTTGTGTATACTTAAGTGAATAAGTAATTAAAAATGAGCATAGCAGATATAGTATGATTAAACGAACTCCCTTAAACTCGTTTTTAGTTTTTCTATATAGAAAGAATAAAAAGATCGGAATTAAATTCGAGAAGGTATCGATGTACGCAAACAAGTCGCTATAAGATAAAAGGTTTTCTATAGTTTTGGTTTTTGGCCAAATATAGAAAACCTTAATTTAATTTAAAAGTAATTGTTACTTAAAACTCCCACCAAACATTAGATCCATCTGGAAGTGGTGGAGGCCATGCTCTGAAAATCTTCTTAGTCGGTACCATATCAGTAAGTTTTTGTAATACAAATATGTAAAGCTCTTTTTCGGTTTACAACCGCTTTTTTGCTTGCAATATTCCAACAAATCATCATAAGTCAATGCCGGCAAGGGTTTTCGTAGATTTCCTTGTAAGCCTACGAGGCGAAAAAGGGTAATAATCCGCAGAGTAGATAGTAAAATTACTATCCTTTGTTACTAAGTGTAATCTATTAAAATTTTAATTTCTATGTTCTTCAGTGAAGGTAGAATAAGGAGTGATTGGCTTCTTGCGAAAGTTTTTTATCAAGTGGATTCAAAATAGTACAGATAAATTATTCTTGCAAACATCCAAAAATGTAACTGATTAATTAAGATAAATTTCAAAAACACGGCTCGTAAATTCACGCATGATAACGTCGGGAAACTACCGTGGTTTTTCGCTCAACCGATTAAAATATTCTGTGTAAACTTTGCTACTCAGAAAAAAAAGGGCTTATTTTGTTTTTCACTGCTTAGAAAAAAAAGCCAATTTCCAAATGAATGCCCAAATCATAAAAGTGGCCATTGCTGATGACCACAAAATTTTCCGCGATGGAATTAAAATGGCGCTTAGTAGCCGAGATCAACTAAAATTTTTATGGGAAGCTGAGAATGGCAAGGATCTGATGCACAAGATCAAAATGAAACAGCCCGACGTGTTATTGATGGATCTGCGCATGCCGGAACTGGATGGAGTAAATGCAATTGGTTTGATTCGGAAAGAATTTGAAGGCATTAAGATCGTTGTTTTGACGATGTATGATGATCAGGAAATGATCACGAAAATGATGGAAATGGGTGCCAATGCCTATTTAACCAAAACATCCGATCCCGACGAAATTTATCAGGCGATCGTTACTTGCATGAGTGATGAATTTTATTTCAATGATTTGGTTAATAAAGCTGTGCTTCTAAAGCTTCAGCACAAGAAAAACGTAAGACAATACTATCCGTCGCCGGTTAAATTCTCCGAAAAGGAATTGAAGATTCTAAAATGTATTGCCGAAGACAAAACTACCGAGGAAATTTCTAAGGACGTTTTTCTTAGTCCCCGCACCATAGAAACAATACGCCAAAACATGAAGCAAAAAGTTGGCGCTAAAACAATTGCTGGTTTAGTCATGTACGCTATGCGTAACAGAATTCTGGAATAAGCATGGCAAGCGGGATCAATAACATCAATGATATTTTTTTTGAAGGCATCTATAAAGATGTCTGGCGCAAATTAATTCCTCCAGGACTTTCCGAAGCTGAATGTGAATTCATACAAGATGTTGCTCAACTGGAACAAGGCGATCAGGTTCTTGATGTAATGTGTGGATATGGAAGACATACGCTGGAACTTGCAAGGCGGGGATTTCAGGTAGCAGCTGTTGATAATTCCAAGACTTATATAGAAGAAATAAATTTAGTCGCAAAAGAAGAAGGCATCACGGTAGAAGCATTTGCAGCAAGTGCATTGGATGCTTCTTTCGATAAAAAATGTAAAGCGGCTATTTGCATGGGCAACAGCTTTGCTTTTTTTGAGAGGAAAGATGCTGTTCGTCTCCTTCAAAAAGTTGCTGATTGTTTACAAGATGATGGCGTATTGATCATTAACTCCTGGATGGTTGCAGAAATTGCCATCAAACATTTTCGTGAAAAAGAATGGTTTGATGTCGATGGCTATAAATACCTGCTTGATTATCGATTCGAATTTCAACCAAGCCGCATAAAGTCTGAACATACCATTATTGGTAAAGACGGTGTAGTAGAAGTGATTCATGGAGTGGATTATATTTTTACCCTTTCCGAAATGGAAGCAATGTTTAAAGAGACAGGACTTACCACAAAGGCTTTTTATAGTACTCCGAGAAAACGTCCCTTCAAAATGGGTGATAACCGGATCTATATTGTAGCAGGAAAAGAAAGCTAACAAAAGGTTTTCGATAACAGTCAAATAACAAGAGCTACGTATATTTAC
>DASWMZ010000041.1:0-5615 GCA_036399495.1 Pedobacter sp. | reverse complement strand
TCTGTCTGATAACTGGAAATTGGTAAAAAGCTTTTCCTGATATGTTTTCTTTCCTTGCATATATAGAAAACAAAGCAAGAAAAGCACAGATTACCTAAATTATCAACAGGTGTTAGTTGTGCAACAGCCACTACAAGCTCGGACCTTTAATTTAGACGACAGTTTCTTATCTTGGCTCATATCTACAGATGAGCCGTAACTATAAATTCTACAATAAAGAAGGCCTATACTTTGTCAGCTTTGCTACCATCAACTGGATAGATGTATTTGTACGTGACGAATATTTTATGGCTTTAGTCGGCAGCTTGGAATGGTGCCGGAAAGAAAAAGGCATGGAAATATATTCGTGGTGCATTATGCCCTAGTCATGTGCATTTGGTCTTTAGAGCAAAAGAAGCTAATCCAGGTGAATTATTAAAAAGCTTCAAAACCTACACTTCAAAAGCTTTGCAGCAACTGATTAAAGAACATCCACAGGAAAGTAGGAGAGAATGGATTTGTGGTTTATGCAAAGAGCTGGATTAAAGAACAGTAATGTTAAGAATAGCAGGTAAAATCAAAAATGTTTTCTTTTTCGATAATTTATTTCCATCTTTCCTTCGAGTTTTAGATGTCCTACATCTGCCATTTTCTACTGTAATACTGTATAAATGAAAATATTTAATGTATTTATCGTCACTTTCTTTCTTGCGTTTAACTCGTACTCTCAAGATCCCACTCTCGCTGTCGGATTGGAAACTTTAACCTTGAACAAGGGCGTAATCGATGTTCAAGCCCTTACGGAGGTGATTATGGAAAAACAAACCGATTTGAAACAGGAGGCTCTAAAACGCTTTATGTTCAAAATGTTTCCTGAAACAAACTTCACAACAAAGTTTTATGTTCAAAATTGTTTAAACGCTCTGCTTAACGAAAAAAACCCCCAGGTAATAGAGAAAGAAATTCTTGAGCATACCACTAACTATGCCTTGGCCTTGGGTGTGGCAAAAGCATACACATTGAATCCAGGTTTAAGTTTGACCAAACGAGCTTATAAGAATTTTCTTGCTTATTCACCCTTTTACAGGTCAAAATTAATCGACGATTATAAAGATTATAAGTCAGCTAAATCCCATACTGCCCTTCAGAAATCACTAGACTCAACAAATAGCAAAATACAATACTTAATCAAGGAAATCGGTGATAAAGGTCCCGCTGCTGCTAAAGCTCAGTATGCTAAGCTTAAGGCTTTAGAAAAAGATAGAAGGGAACATCTAAACAGAATCCAAAGGATAAGTATACGTAATCGGGATGCGTTTGAGGAACCTGGCTATGCGAAATCTGACTCGTTGCCATTTGGCGTTTTACTAGATGTTGTATCTGAAGCACTCTCTGAAATTAAAGAACTAAGAGACCGTGGTTTTTTTAAAAAGCAGATAGATTACAAAACCGACAGTTTTTATAAGAAAATTTCGTCAAGTAAGACTACTACACCGGAGACGGATTTAAGAGATTGCCTGATAGATTTGAAAGAGCATATTAAAAGGAATATCACCGGCTATGTTACTCATTACGATATTATCAAAGAATTTTATTTAACAAAGATTGAACAAACAGATACGGTTTCAATGAAAACTGCTTTACTTTCCCAATACATGAATATGATAAGCGGTATCACCGAGGACGCTGACCTTCAAACTACAGTAAATGCGGTTGTAAATAAAAATAATATAAAACATTTGAGTGGACATACATCAAATCTGCTTAAACAGTTCTCAGTTTTGGAAAAAGCCTCCGACTCACTTCATTCAATGTCGCTTTACACGCGTAAATTAAAAAGTGATTTAGTAAGTTATAAAGCTGGTTTAGGAAAAAGAGATTCAATCTCTTCTTTACTTCCTGGGGCTATAGATAGTGATACATTGACTCTTCAAGCACAATTGCAGAAAACTAATGCACTTTTGATAGAACTGTCCAGTAGTTTCGCTAAAGATTTGAATTCTGTAAAAAAAATTCTAAATAGCCTCCCCAAAACCAGGATAATTGAACGTGCCGCTATTCCACTAGACTTAACTATTAATTCTGCGCCAATAGTTCTTTCTATATTTCAGGATACAATATCGGCGATCGAAAAATCTGTTGATAACGAGCAAAGCGCCCTTGCAGAGGATGTGATCGAAACCGGGGATCTGCTCAACTTGTACTTGCAGGGTATGATTCAAAGCTATTCATCACTTAGTAATTTTTCTGGCGAAGCCAATAACATAACTGAAAATAATAAAGAGCACCTTCTGTCCTACACGGATTTTGTAAATACAGTTTATAATACTTTAAATATCCTTGCCAAACGGAAAGACATCTCCTTGAAGGATATAAATTTAATTGATCAGGAAATAATACCAAAATTAATTAAGTATGGAATATTATTTAACGGCGATCAAAAGCTCAAAAATCAGATTAAACAGTTTCGTCTCCTCTCCCAACTGCTCAAAATCAAAGCCATAACAAGTGTTCAAGAACTTTCAACCTATCAGCCAGCCCTAATCGACTTGTTTGCTTTTATCTCTAATCTGGATAATCTGGATCGTGCTGAAACTTATCAAAGTGTGCTTAACTTGCTTCAAGATAACAATGGCAAAGTGGAAGACAACTTGGAAGAAGGGAAGTTTAAAGAAATTTATCTTTTATTCTCAAATGCCATTCGAAAATATACCCTAATTAATACTGCCAGGCAATACGTTCAATTAGATGTAGTTTCGTTTCTGAACGAATTACAATTATATTTTAACCGCAATAACAATTCTGTCTTCGGTCTTTATCTTACACTAGGTTTAAATCAAAATCTCTTCTTAAGGGATGTTTCATTACCCGGAGAAAATGAGAAGTTAAAAAATATTGGATTTGCTTGAGAAAAAATTGGATTAAAATTTAGGCTACATTCGTTTAGTAATCTTAGAGGATATGAAAACCTTATAAAGAATGATGTAAATCTTAATAAACGTGCACCTTTTATCAATGAATTATATTTTATAGTCTATGGCTCAGGTTTGCTTTACAGTATCGCTAATACATCAACTACCGGTAGTTTTGACTATCCGTACGTCGGGATTTCACCAGGTATTCGATTTTATAATGCACTGGATCTGAATATTAGTTTTGGCCTACCTTTTATCAAAAACCAGCCCGTGCTAAAGAATTCGTTTTTAGGTATTGGATTAGATATTCCCCTTGGTGAGTATCTAGAGAAGGTTGGGAATAAAACACGCTAATGTAATTCGAATTTTCTTCCCCATGCTGCAAATCCTTCGCTTTTCCTGCCGTTTTCTATATCTGAGCACTACCTTTGAGAAACCAGTCAAGACAACGTTATTGATTTTTCATGAGTGGTTTTGCTGCCAGAAGCGCAAATAAAGACAAGATCGCTGCTCCGGCCAGATAGTAACCTACATAAGCCAGGCTGTATTTAGTTGCAAGCGTGGTTGCAAGATAGGGGGTAAGTGATGCACCGAAGATGCCTGCTAACGTAAATGCCAGAGATGCACCAGTGTACCGCACAGAAGCCGGAAAAATTTCTGCCAGTGCTGTACCTATGGGTCCGTAAGTTAATCCCATCAAAAACATGCCGAGGGATAGAAATCCGGTGGTTAAAAAAACGCTCCCCGGCACGAAAAGGGATTCAAAAATCAGTCCGAAACCAGCAATTGCAATACTGGCAATTACCAACATTTTATTACGTCCGTATCGGTCTGCTGCAAGTGCTGATAAAGGAATACCGGCAGCAAAGAAAAGCATCGATATCATCTGCATTACAAGGAATGTAGATTTGGAATAATGTAAGGCGGTTGTTCCCCAGCTTAGTGTAAACACAGTCATTAAATAAAACAAAAGAAAAGTAGTGATAGTAGCCAGCGTGCCAAGCGTAATCGCTTTTGTGTTCTTTAGAAATACGTCAGCCACCGGCATTTTAACACGACTATCGGAATCAACAACCTTCATAAACTCGGGTGTTTCCGTAATACGCAATCGCACGTAGAGTCCGACCCATACCAATACAGCGCTGGCAATGAAGGGAATCCTCCATCCGTAGCTTAAAAAGTCCGCATCATTCATAAACTTGCTTAGCAGAAAGAAAATGCCTGTAGACAGAAGGAAGCCGATCGGCGCGCCAAGTTGCGGGAACATGCCGTACCAGGCTTTCTTATTCTCGGGTGCGTTTTCTATGGCCAATAATACGGCGCCGCCCCATTCACCCCCCAGCCCGAGACCCTGTCCGAATCTAAATACCGCCAGAAGAATAGGTGCTGCGATTCCGATCGTATTATATCCGGGCAGAAGCCCGATGGCAACGGTGCAGGGGCCCATCGTCATTAATGCAGCTACTAACGTTGCCTTTCGACCCTTCCGATCACCGAAATGACCGAATATGGCTGCCCCGAGTGGACGTGCAAAAAAAGCCAGGGCAAAAGTGGCCAGTGATTCTAGTGTTGAAGAAGTGGGATCAGCAGAAGGAAAAAACAGCGTCGGGAATACCAGCACTGCTGCGGTAGCATAGATGTAAAAATCAAAAAACTCAATCGTGGTGCCGATCAAGCTTGCCATAAGTATTCGACCTGCAGGATTTTTTGGGGATGCTTGCTGATTCATGGCTTCAAACTTATGATAAATATATGGTTCCAGTTTACAGGCTGTCTGAATATAGCTTGATATGCAAAAGATTATGCAGGAACTGTTGGAAAAATAACAGTCGAGACTGCTTGATAGCGATACAATCGCTGTTCTCGCTTCATCCTCGTTGCAAACGAAAACGATAAAGGGAATGGAGAGGGCAGGGAAAAGAATAGCAAAATAACGATCCAATTCTGGCAGAGCTAACCACCCGATAGAACTTTGAAACAATTACATGATGCTCAGTTAGAAATAGGGTATACTCGCTGTCCATTGCGACTTTTTTAACTAGCTGATAATTCCCGTCCATCCCCTCTCACTGACTTATTTTATTGCTTCTAACTAAAGTTTCATTTACTTGTAGCGTTCGCTTAAACCATTCCGTAATGGTAAATAAACCCATTATGAAAACACTGTTTATATCTTGTTTTGTATCTATTTGTTTGTTTATCTCTTGTGAGAAAACCGACTCTATTCCCTCTAACTCGTTAACCGGAAAATGGCAGTTGGTTGGCTCTTATTACAGCATTGGTGGACCATTGATTTATGAGGAGGCAGACAGGGAAACTAAAAGCTATATCTCTTTTAGCAAAGACGGAGGACTTCAGTGGGAGGGTTCAGGATATTCGAACTATAAATTAAAAGACAGCACAACACTTACCTTGATTAAAGGAGATCAGACAGAATTCGACTACTTCTATAAGATAACAGGGGGCAAATTGGAACTAAGTCCACGAACTGCCATGTGCATTGAGGGCTGTAGTTCTGTTTACAAAAAAGTGGAAGAATAAAGGTGAGTTTTGATACAAGATTAAATAGTTTCACTCCTGGCTGGTGCGAGCTTGTAGTGGCTGTTGCACAACTAACACCTGTTGATAATTTAGGTAATCTGTGCTTTTCTTGCTTTGTTTTCTATATATGCAAGGAAAGAAAACATATCAGGAAAAGCTTTTTACCAATTTCCAGTTATC
>DASWMZ010000040.1:0-6333 GCA_036399495.1 Pedobacter sp. | reverse complement strand
ACCAGTTCTTCCAGGCTGGGCGGAAGTAACTGCAACTGATCGGAATCGTAGGGCTTAAAAACAGGCGTTGTTCCCATGCCTTTAAAATACGAAAAGAGGCGTAAATAAAAAAGAGACTATCCTTTTGAGACAGCCTCTTTGCTTTCTAATCAAGCTTGTTATTGTAAATACTTTTATTGGCATCGTCTACAGTAATAAAAGTATAGGTGTCCAGAATCTCCTCAAATACATCGTCATCATCGTACACCGTTAAAATATTTTTTTGATGATTAACCGTCAAAAACGCATTGATGGCGGCTATCTTTTTAGGATCCAACGTAGCAATTCCTGTGATTGATTTGCCAATCTGCACTGCAGTCTGGGTATCGTGTGATATAAAGAATAGTTGTTTCATAATTCTAGGCTCCAATTTAACCCATCTGGCAAAATTGTGTTTGAATATTTTCGGAAGATTTTTCTAACTATTTATGCGATTGGTTGTTAGAAAAAGATAAAACCAATGAATTATGTTAGAGACATTAACCACCAAAGTAAATGAATCTTTAAAAGGTTCGTTTATTGAGCCTAAAAGCTCTGAAAACGTAAATACAACAGAACGATTAATTTCAATTGCTGCCGGTACTTTTATTTTCTATAAAGGCATAAAGCAACTATTTAGCCACCCATTTATCGGGTTGCAGGAAGCAGCAGTTGGGGGTGTATTATTGTACCGCGGAGCGACCGGCTTCTGCCCTATTTATGATAAGATAGGAAAAGACAGTACCGACTTACAAGCAGTTAGAATTGCAGAACGTTTTATCGTTGACAGGCCACGAGACGAAGTGTACAGCTTTTGGAGAAATTTAGAAAACCTGCCCCGGTTTATGAAACATTTAAGCTCTGTTACCGAGCTGGATGCCACGCAATCAGAATGGAAAGCAAACATTCCAAATGATTTATTGAAAATTAAGTGGAATGCAGAGATTACCCGCGAAGAGCAAAACAGGTATATTGGATGGCAATCAATCGAGGGTTCTATGATCGATAATGCAGGCAGAGTTGAATTTTCTGATGCGATGAATGGCTTAGGAACCGAAATCAATGTAGAAATAAACTACTTCCCACCTGCGGGAACTATAGGCCGCGGTGTGGCGAAATTATTAAATGGAATCTTTGAAAATATGGTTCGTCAGGACGTTACCAACTTTAAACATTATGTGGAAGGGAAGGATTATGAAAACTATGTAAACTCTCAAAAACAAGAGATTTAAGTTTAAAAGAGAATGGCTCCATTTGGAGCCATTCTCTTTTAAACTTATTTATTTTTTACCGCAAAAGGCTCTCAACATCCAGGTATTCTTTTCTTTGAACTGCATAAAGCGATTGATCATATCGTTCGTGCCATCATCGCCACCTTCAGAAGTACTTTCCATAATTTGGCGCTCAAGTTCTATTAAATTCGAGAAATCATCCAATATCGCCTCAACTAAGGCAACATCTTCCATCCCGATGGTATTGATCTCTTTGATTCTTGAGGTCTTTATGTATTCCTGATAGGTACTTAGCGGAGATTTTCCAAGAGTGAGAATACGCTCGGCTAATTCATCAATACTTTCAACCGCATTTGTATAGAGTTCTTCGAACTTAACATGGAGAGTAAAAAAACTTTTGCCACGAACATTCCAATGGCAACCTCTTAGCTTTTGATAATGAATATGATAATTAGCCAGCAACTCGTTCAACTGATCTACTATTGGATTAACATTTACTTCTTCGAGTCCGATTTCTTCTGCTTTCATGTTTTAGTTCAATTTATATACAAACCTTGTATAAGACATAAAGTTTTACCCAGGCATTGTTCTCCAACAATTGCATTATTTAAATTAATTTTGGATGATGTCTGAATTGAATAACGCAGCTCTACAACCGACCCTTTCTGAAAAGTTTCAAGGCATGATCTGGAAAATAGAAACAGACCACAGGGAACCTTATATCGCTATTGAAACAAGAGATATAAGTAATCGGACAACAGCTTTTTCGGCATACAATTATCAAAGCGGAGAATGCCTTTTCAAAGAAATAACAGTTGAAGACAGTTGGTTCTGGAGCCTGGACCGTATTTCGAATGGGATGTTTTTTTTGCACAGTTATGTCCACGAAAGTAATCCCCAACACAAAGGTATAATTGCTATTAATCAGTCAGGGGAAGTAGCCTGGCAACAATTCAACAAAGCTTTACACGAAGTTACTGCGGGAGGGATAATAGTCTATAATCCAAACATTCAACCTAAAACCTTTGAGCTGCTTTGCGCGATAGACGGAAGCGTCATCTCTGCTAAAATTGGAACATTTGATCCTGTAATCCGAAATATTATAACTCCCGCATTTATCGATGATGATTCATTAATAAAACATTTAATTCCAGCAAACACGCAGGGACCAATTTTTCATTGCTCATTCAATGATCATGAAATTGTTGCGTATCATACTCAAAATGCCACTTTGTTCGACCAAACACTGCGAATTTTCAAAGACAACACTTTACTTTTGGAAGTTAATTTAGCCTTGGGCATACAAAAGCTTAATCCCGAAGCGTTCTTTATCGAAGGCGGACAGTTGTTCTGTATAAGGAATATGAAGCAGGAATTAGTTTCGTATTTAGTATAATTGCCTGCTCTTAATTAAAGATCTAATGCGCTTTCTCTTTTCATTTTTTTGTCTTCTACTATCCTTTGGAGCTATCGCTTCTACATCAATAGATTCAGTTGGCGTTGAAAACCAAAACGGCAATCAAATTATACTTCACAAAGTAGAACGTAAAGAAACTTATTATTCAATAGCACGCTTGTATAATGTTTCTCCGAAAAGTATTATTAGCATTAACAATAAAGTTGCTTTGCAAATTGGTCTTATTATAAAAGTGCCTACCCTGAGATCTTATTCGCTCGCTAACAATTCTACAAAAAACCCTAACACGCCTGCTCAAAACGTGGCTGTAATTCAATATAAAGTTGGGCCTAAGGAATATTTATATTCAATAGCAAGACGCTTTAATACTAGTGTTGATGAACTCAGGAAACTGAATAATTTGCGAAGCGATAACTTAAGTATTGGCCAGATCATTAAAGTGCCGCAAGGGCAAACTCAAACTGTTACTGTGGTAACAGAAACTGCTCCAACCGAAACAGCTTTGCCTCCGGCTGAGCCGGAAAAAGTAAAAATCCCCACCAGTCGCCTGGGTTTATCTGAACGTACTGAACGGGGTGTTGCGGTTTGGATAGCCGATGAAAACCTGGATGGAACCAAAATGCTGGCACTACATCGTACAGCACCTGTTGGAACGGTTATCAAAATAACAAACCCTATGACTGAGCGCAGCACCTTTGTGAAAGTCGTAGGAAAGTTTACCGAAAACGAATCAACAAAAGATGTAATAATTGTAATTACAAAAGCCTCGGCCGACCTGCTGGGTGTTTTAGATAAAAGATTTCAGTCGACTATCGACTATGGTGTCCCCCAAAGCGAATAAACCTTTTATAGTTGGTATTGCAGGTAGCAGCGGATCCGGCAAAACCTTATTTTTAAATTGCTTTCTTAATCATTTTACTACGGATCAGATTTGTCTTTTATCTCAGGATAATTATTACAAGCCGAAAGAATTTCAACCTATAGATGAAAATGGGCAAATAAATTTCGACCTGCCGCAGTGTATCGATGAAAAACATCTTTTGTCTGATCTTGACGCATTAATTGCCGGTCGGCAAGTGGTAAAAAAAGAATACACTTTCAACGTTGCAGAAAACGAGGCTCGTAATTTAGTTATAAAGTCAGCTCCAATTATTCTTGTAGAAGGAATCTTTATTTTTCATTTTAAAGAAATTTCAAGGCTTTTTGATCTGAAAGTATTTATCGATGCAGAAGAAGAAATAGCACTCAACAGGCGACTCAAAAGAGATATGGCTGAACGCGGATATTCCCATGAAATGATTTTATATCAATGGAAAAATCATGTGCTTCCTGCGTATAAAAAATTTTTACTGCCTTATAAAAATTCGGCAGATAAGTTATTTGCAAATAACACTCAGGTAACCCACGAGATTATCAAGCTATCGCAAGATTTGTCAGAGGAATTGAAGAAATTAGTTTTCCCCGGCTAGGCTACAGGCAAATATATTTGCTCAAAAGCTGGTAAATCTCATTTACACCTTCAGAGCTTTTAAATTCCTTCTTTATAGGAACAGATTCGCCTTTAAGCCAAATTTTTAATTCTGCATCAGCATCAAGCATCCCTTTACTTTCCTTTGAAAACTTATGAATACTGCAATAAGGAATAGTGAGGTACTCTAACTTACTACTGCGAGCCTGAAGAATAAGCATCAGTCGTTTATTGGTTAAGATAAATTTGTCCTTCCCCACTTTATAGGCTTTTTCAACAAACTCTCCGTCGACGAGAATAATACCGTATTCCATTGAGATCTGCTTCAAAGAAACTTCAGACGGGTGACTTAAAAAACTATTGAACACTCCCATAAGCATACGTTAATAAAGTAAAAACCAGCATAGTCATTTTTCTAGGTAGACCTTGCTTATCAATACAAGTTTAGGTGGCTTACATGAAGACAACATGAAATTTTAGAATTTTCTTTGTATATTTTTAACAATTTCAATGTTAATAAAACCCATCTTGTGGAAAACTAATCGACCGAAATTTAGAATGAGTGTATCTTAAAATCAGTGCTCTGCGTAAACAAACATGTTGATTGACGCCTCAATAAACCACATCGATAAAGAACATGATAGTTGTAGCACTTACAAACTTAAATCCCGTTACTATAAGATCCATTGAGGTACAACACAAAGACGAAGCTTACGATCTGTACTCGCAAAACCCAAATTATATTATCGCTTTTGTAAATAACGCCGAGGTAACCATATTAGGTAGCAACGCACAGAGGGAATCACAATACGAAATTCTCAAACGCAATGGGTACATTTTTGCGGGCAGAAACGTTAAATATTTATGTGATGAGGGTGCTTATTCGCTGTAAATTTTCCGGATGCAATAACAAGGTGCAAAGTTTCTTGTTATATGTGAGACAATGGAAAACAATGCCAACGATACTTTATCCGATTCAATTACTTTAAATTCAAACTCCAATCTATCGTTGGGCTTTAAGGTTACTATCAAAGAAGCCTACCCAAGTTGCTGGTTTGAAATAAGTAAACTAGGAACTCGGGAAACAGAAAACTCTTGTTCATATTTTATTGAGGATCGTGAACACCATACTTATCTAGATTTTTTTGAGAAGTTATCTGAAAAATTTGGATTAAGGTTACCACAAAATCGTCGCGAGAATTTAAAAAAAAAGGTATGTAGCATTAGCTATCGCGATGTACTCAGCACCAATATCCACCCCGATATTCTTTATGGCTATGGCGATCCGGCTGTATTAAGGGTCGAAAGTGGCACAGTTCCCTCCTATTATATGGTTGCAACTTCAAATGATGCACCCAACTCCTTTCCTATTCTTCATTCAAAAGATCTTATTAATTGGGAGCTGGTCAGTTTTGTTTTCCCGGAAGGATCAAAACCTGAATGGGCGGCAAATGGACTTGGCGTGAGTGATTACTGGGCTCCGGAAATGCACTTAGTCGACAACGAGTTTCGAACATACTTCGTAGCACGCTATAAAGAAACTGCTGAGCTTTGTATCGGTTTGGCAAAATCTTCGCAACCTGAAGGTCCTTTTCTGCCGATGGACCAGCCTCTAATAAAGGGCAATGTGATCGATCCGCATATTTTTGTAACCCATACCGGCACTTCATACCTCTACTGGAAAGAAGATAATAATGATGTATGGCCTGGGTTATTAATTGAATTTTTACATCATTATCCGCAATTTATAACCACGCTCTTTGATAATATTGAAGACCAAAACACGATGATCTTTCTTCACACGATTTGGCCATGGATAAGTAAACTTCAGCCGATGGAGCGCTTCCTTGCCATCCAGGTTTTGATAGAAGCGATCATTGCAGATTTTACATTATATTATAACCGCTTGCTAACTCTGGCACTTAATGTGCTTCCATCTCTAAAAGAGCAAATTCAACTCATATTAAATAATATGAAAACACCAATGTACGCGCAAGAGTTATCTGCAGATGGAATCACACTTATTGGCAAACGGACAAAAATTATTGAAAATAGTCTCGAATGGGAAGCTCATTTAGTTGAGGGAATGTGGATCACACTGCACAACGATAACTATTACCTGTTCTATGCCGGTAACGATTTCTCAACAGATAAATATGGAATAGGTGCTGCTGTATCAAAATCCCCATTGGGTCCAT
>DASWMZ010000039.1:0-8325 GCA_036399495.1 Pedobacter sp. | reverse complement strand
CATGTTGCGTTTAATTAACAATAGTTTTAACCTTAGCAATATATTTTGGTTTACAATTTATGCCTTCGTATTGTAATAATTCTAAAAGTTTTGGCTCAAATTACCGTGTATTTGTTTATGCGTTATAACTTACGAATGTGGAGAAAATTCTTAACATCAAAAATCTCGGTAAAACTTATTCAAGCGCAGGCAGAAATCTGACCGTTCTTGACAATGTGAACTTTGCGGTAGAAGCCGGTTCTACTGTATCTATTGTCGGTCCTTCGGGGAGTGGTAAAACAACTCTGCTTGGGCTTTGCGCCGGGCTAGACAGGTCATCGACCGGCATGGTAGAATTAAACAATATTCGTATTGATCAATTAAGTGAAGATAAACGTGCCCAGGTTCGCAATAAATATGTTGGCTTTATTTTTCAAAACTTTCAGCTGTTGCCTACACTAACGGCGATCGAAAATGTGATGGTTCCCTTAGAGCTACGTGGTGAAAAAAACATCAGGCCAAGGGCCTTAGATTTGCTCGATAAAGTAGGATTGGCAGATCGTGGTCACCACTACCCTTTACAATTATCCGGCGGCGAACAACAGCGCGTATCTCTGGCAAGAGCATTTTCAAACAATCCGAAAATTTTATTTGCAGACGAGCCAACCGGAAACCTTGATGCGGAAACCAGCGAGAAAGTGGTAAAACTACTCTTTGATCTAAACAAAGAAGCCGGTACAACTTTGATCCTGGTAACACATGATCTGGAGTTGGCTTCGAAAACCCAACGTATTATTCGAATTAAGGGCGGAGTTATTATTGCCGACGATCTAACTGAAAAGATTAATGGTTGAGGAGAACAGCAAAACACCCGTAAAAATCGGATGGCTTTTCAAAATGGCCTGGCGCGATAGCCGCCGAAGCCGATCGAGATTATTCTTGTTTATCTCCTCAATAGTTCTTGGAATTGGCGCTTTGGTTGCAATATATTCTTTTGGCGATAATCTCCGAAAGGATATTGATATGCAGGCAGCAGGTCTGCTAGGTGCGGATCTATCTATTTCTATTAACAAGGAAATTTCAAAAGAACTCCAAGGCTTTATTGATTCCCTTGGAGAGAATCGCTCGGAGCAAAAGAGTTTCGGTTCGATGGTATTGTTCAAAAGCGGTGGGACCAGACTTGTACAGGTAAAAGCACTTGGTGGAGATTTCCCCTATTACGGAAGCCTGGAAACTATCCCGGTTCGTGCCGGAATAGATTTCAGAAAACAGCAGGAAGCTATTGTTGATAAAACGTTAATGCTCCAATTCAATGCTGCCGTTGGCGATTCTGTTAAAATTGGCGAAATGAACTTTAAGATTGCCGGAGTACTGGAAAAGGCTCCCGGCCAAACCGGACTTTTTGCCTCCGTCGCTCCCGTTATTTATATCCCGTTAAGCTACCTTGAAGAAACGGGCTTATTAAAAAAAGGCAGCAGGATAAACTATCAATATTTCTATAAGTTTAAAAATGAACGCGAAGTTGAAACTGTTCTAAAGACAATTGAGCCCCGTCTTGAAAAATCAGATTTAGATTACCAAACCGTGGCCGGTCAAAAACGCGATACAGGCCGGGCCTTCGATGATCTTACAAGGTTTTTGTCGCTGGTTGGTTTCATAGCTTTACTTTTAGGTTGTATTGGAGTAGCTAGTGCCATCCATATCTATATCCGCGAAAAACTTGCTACCATTGCCATTCTCCGTTGCCTGGGCGCAAAAGCGTTTCAAACCTTTCTAATTTATCTCATCCAGATAATTGGTATTGGATTTATCGGATCAATATTAGGAGCCTTACTAGGCACGATAATTCAGCAAGTGCTTCCCTATGTTTTGCAAGATATCTTACCCGTAGAAATTTCGACAACAATCTCCTGGCCATCAATTTTTCAGGGCATTTTACTCGGGGTTATAATTTCCATCCTGTTTGCTCTACTGCCGCTTGTATCTGTACGAACAATTTCACCACTTAATACTTTGCGCATTTCTTATCAGCAAACAAGCCTATTTAAAGATCCAGTAAAATGGCTGGTTTATCTTTTGATACTGCTATTCATAGTTGGGTTCTCTTATCTCCAATTAAAAAGTTTGCAAGAAGCCCTGGTTTTTACGCTGGCTGTAATAAGTGCCTTTTTAATTCTTACCGGAACCGCTGCAGTACTTGTTAAGCTCGTTCGCAAATTCTTTCCGTCTTCATGGAGTTACTTATGGCGACAAGGCCTGGCAAATTTATTCCGCCCAAATAATCAGACACTCATCCTGATCGTATCAATAGGCTTGGGTACGGCTTTTATCAGTACACTTTTCATCATACAAGATACCTTATTAAAACGTGTAACGCTTTCTGCAAGTGGTAATCAACCCAACACCATTTTATTTGATATTCAGAACAATCAAAAAGATAAGGTATCGGCACTAACAAAACAACAAGGCTTGCCGGTTCTTAGTGAAGTACCAATTGTAACCATGCGAATTGAAGAAGTAAATGGGTACACGTTGGCCGATGTAAAAAAAGACAGTACTATAAAAGTTTCAAAGCGGGCGTTTAACTCAGAACTAAGAGTAACCTACCGGGATACTATAACTTCGTCAGAGCGGATAAGTCAAGGGAAATGGATTGGAAAAATCACACCCACAGGGGGGGTAAACGTTTCTTTAGAAGAAAGCTTTGCTAAACGTATAAATGTCGACCTGGGCGACTCTATCACCTTCAACGTTCAGGGCACTTTGATTCCTACAGTGGTAGGCAGCTTTCGCGAAGTTGATTGGAATCGCGTTCAAACGAATTTCAGATTGGTTTTCCCGACAGGAGTTTTGGAAGATGCACCCCAATTTTATGTATTGATGACCCGGGCAAAAAACAAGCAGGAATCTGTACGATACCAGCAAGCTGTAGTTCAAGCTTTCCCGAATGTATCGGTTATTGATTTGGAACTGATCTTAAATGTATTAGATGAAATATTACGTAAAATTGGTTTTGTGATCCAGTTTATGGCTGCTTTCAGTATTATCACCGGATTGATTGTTTTAATTGCTTCGGTTTTGATCAGTAAATATCAGCGCATTCAGGAAAGTGTTTTACTAAGAACTTTAGGCGGAAGCGGAAGACAAATATTAATTATTACTGCGCTGGAATATTTCTTTCTTGGAGCTCTTGCAGCCGCTACCGGAATTTTACTCTCGTTAGCCGGAAGCTGGGCACTAACTCATTATAGTTTTAAAACTTCATTTAATCCCGAGCCGCTGCCTTTGATTTCATTGTTCTTCATAGTATCGTCTCTAACAGTTATTATTGGATTAATAAATAGTCGTGGCATTTTGAACAGGCCGCCCCTAGAAGTCTTACGGGGCGAATAAGTAATTTGTGTATTCATAAGGGTTGAAAATCCTTATAGATCTCATACAATAACTTAACTAATGGAACAGCAACCGTTAATTCATCAACAACTACTGCTGGAGCGCTTTCCAGGCAAAGGCGGCTGGACTTATGCAAAGCTTCCTGATATCCCGGAAGGGAAACTAACCACTTTCGGCTTTCATAAAGTGCGCGGCATTATCGATGGCTATGAAGTAAATCCGATTTCTATAATGCCCATGGGTAAAGGAGTAAGCTTTATAGCGGTTAAAGCTGAGATCCGTAAAGTAATTAAAAAAAATGCCGGTGATTGGGTGGAGGTTGTTCTCTATTCTTTACAAAACTCATTACCCCTACCAGAAGATTTCCAGTTATGTCTGGAGGATGAGCCTGATGCATTAAAGCATTTCCAAAAGCTTTCTGATGAAATTAAAAAGCAATATTTAGACTGGATATATTCAGTAAAATCGGAAGAAGTTATTATTGAACGCATGTCCATTGCTATTAATAAACTAGCAGCCAGAATACCACTATTCTCAACAAAATGAAATTTAATAAATCAATCATCCTTTGCACTTCTGTGTTGCTAGCGTTTGGCTGTACTCCACCTGTTAAACCTGAGCAATTATATGGTGAGTGGAAATACACCAAGGTAGAAAGTCCAAATCAAAACCCGCCTTATAGCATGCCTGCTGAGGAAATTAAAAAGGAAAACCCCTCGATAAAATTCATAAAAGATAAAGACCTGATTATTGTCTGGGGTGGCAAAACCCTTTCATACGGAAAATTCAGAATGGAAGACCGCATGATTCGGTACAAAGAAAACTTGCCCGGCGGCATTACCCGTGAATTTCCCTTCCTGATTAAACAGATCACAAATGAGAAACTGGTTTTCGAAACCATGAATCAGGATGTTAGCCGTATTACGGCTGTTAAGAAGAAATAAAGTGAAGCATTTTAACTCTTAAAGCTTTCCTCTTTGACTACCTTGATAGATTGTGCCTGCATACCGTAACTTTTCAGTACCCTAAACGTAAGGATGTTTCTAAACCGTATTCGATTGAAAAATCAATTATATTATGCTATTTTCTTAAATTAGTAGAGCAGCCTTATTATATGGAGTTTCTTAAAGAAGCAGAACTTTTTGATTTAGCGCAAAACCTATTTTGCATTATAGGTAATGATGGCTATTTGAAAAAATCAAATAATTCGTTTCTTGAACTTGTAGGCTACACCGAGGAAGAATTGCTTGCCAAACCTTTCTCTGATTTTTTACATGAAGAAGATCATACCAATTTTATAAATTTTTACACTGCTTACCACCCAAAATTAAGCAACAATATTCTCGAGAACCGCATCAAATGCAGCGATGGAAGTTTCAAATGGTTCTCCTGGAATTCTATTACTCACGAAAATCAATCTTGTATTTATGTTTATCTTAGAGATATATCTGCTCAAAAAGAGTTAGAACAACGACTTAGAAATTCGCTAAGTGCTCATCAGAAAACACTTGATTGCTCGCTTGATTTAATATGTTCAATTGATATTGAAGGGAGATTTATTACAGTAAGTAAAGCATCAGAAAACTTGCTTGGGTATACGCCTGAAGAAATGACATTAAAGCCGGCTGGAAATTTCTTACACCCGGCAGATGCTGAGATTACGAGTCAAATGGCCATTGACCTGATCAATGGCGCAGAATACACAAATTTTGAAAACCGGTATATCCACAAAAATGGCCATACTGTGCCTGTTGTTTGGTCGGCAAAATTTTCTCACGAAGATCAAATATTTTACTGTGTTGCTCGAAATGCCACAGAACGTAAAAAACAGGAGGAGCTTATCCGTTTCAACGAAAACCGTTTTAAAGGACTGGTTCAAAGCGGAGCAGATGTAATTGCAATTTTGGATCACAAAGGAGTTCATCAATATATCAGTCCAACCATAAGCACTGTATTAGGTTATAATCCTGATGCATTACTCGGCAAGAGTTTATTCGATCTTGTTCATCCGGATAATCACGATCTAATTTCAACCTCAATAAAGCGTGTATTGCAACAATACCGGGTAGAACTTCCGCTATATAAAATTAAAAATGCATCTGGTGAGTGGCGCTGGATGAAAACTATCGTTACCAATTTGATGGATGATGTCTCCATTTCTGGGATTGTAGCAAATTCAAGAGATATTACTGAACAGATTCTAATCGAGAATGAAAAAGAAAACGCAATTAAAAGGCTCAATAACGTAATAGAAAATTACACTCAAGGTTATTTGAATTTAGACAAAGATTGGGTAGTTAGAGGTGTAAACCCTGCAACACTTAGGCTACTTGGTGCAACCGAAGAGATGTTGCTTAATAAGTCCATTACAGATTTGTTTCCCAATCACGAGTCGCCATTTTACGAACAATACAAAATTGCTATTAAAGAAAACAGATTTGTTGAGTTTGAAGAAAAGATGTTTAGCACGAACCGCTGGTTTTTAATTTCAGCTTATCCTTATGAAAACAGTTTGACGGTTTTTTTCAAGGAAACCACGCACGAAAAGCTTCAGCAATTATTAGTTAACCTCGAAAAGGAAGTTTTAGAACTTAATATCATATCCGGCAAAGCACTAAGTGTCACAGTAGAGCGATACCTAGAGGGTTTAAATAAGATTTATAACCTCCAGTGTTTGCTTTGCCTATATAACCGACAAAAATCTCTGTTAATTCCATTTTCGGCACCAAACTTCCCTAAAGAATATGTTGAAGCTCATGCAAAAGGCTTTCCTGCTACAACTGATTATGGTGCCTGCGGTTCTGCCGGCTTTACAAAACAAAGCTTTATTGTAAGCGATATTATAAATCACCCTGTATATAAGCCTTATAAAGAGATACTCCTAAAAAACAACCTGCGTTCTTGCTGGGCTCATCCAATGGTAAGCTCCAAAGACGAATTAATTGGTACTCTAGCAATTTACCACGGTGCTGTTCGCGAGCCTGATGATAATGAAAGAGAACTAATTAAAAGAGTGAGTGCATTTCTTCAAACCTTAATCGAAAGCCATCAGGTAAAAGACAACCTGGCAATTAGTAATGAACGATATAAGTTTATTACTCATGCTACAAGTGACGCCACCTATGATTGGAATATGGACGACGAATACCTTTACTGGGGCGAGGGTGCTGGTAAGTTATTTGGATATTCTGAGTTAAAAAGTAAGATTACAGACTGGGGAAACAGGATACATATTGATGAGCGCGACAGAGTTAATGAATCTCTTGAAAAAGCGCTTGAAAACCCTTTAGTGAATTACTGGCACGAAGAATACAAATACGAAAGGGCTGATGGCACTTTTGCATTTGTATTAGACGACGGCTACATTTTAAGGAATGAGAATAATGTCCCGATACGTATGGTGGGTGCTATGAAAGATCTTACTAAGCTTAAGGAAGACGCAACTCAAATACTTCTTCAAAACACCCGTTTACAAGAAATAGCTACCATAAATTCTCACCAGATAAGAAAACCGCTGGCCAATGTACTTGGAATTATTAATGCAATTAAAGCTGCCGAACCAACAGAAGTGAATGAACTTTTAGCATTACTTGATGAAAGCGGGCAGGAATTAGATAGCATAGTTCGAATGATCGCACTAAAAACATTGGTTTAATTACGGCTAATACTTATATCTCCCCCAATCTTAGGAAAACAGGATTATATTGAGGTAATTTGCATTAAAGTGTTGTACTGAACTGGTTAATTGATGTTGGGGAAATTCTTAGTTCTCATTTGTGGATTATGGTTGTTTGCAATAGATGCTGCTGCTCAAACTGATCCACTTCCATTCGGTCAATCTTCAAATACTGCAATAAAATTTAAACGTCTGGCTTTTGCCGATTCAACATCGCTGGCAAGATTACAAATAAGACGAGACTCCATACAACATCTTAAGGACTCTATAAAGGCAGCAGGTGATTCGATTAGTATGGTTTACATAAAGAAACCAGATCCTAACCGGCCTAACCGTTTTCGAGACAGCTTGATTGAGCTGCATACAATTAGAAACGCAGATTTCCAGTCATGGATCAAAAAATTCCCGAAGACATTTGACCCGTTTGATAAAGGTAATCCTCGCGCAAAAGGCGAATTATGGGTTATTGCTTTTGTGGTTGTGTTGCTATTTTGTTTCGCATTATTAAAAAATGCATTTTCAAAAGAACTCTCGGCCATCATTCAGGCTTTTTATAGCAACCGGGTTTTAGGACAAATCAATAAAGAAGAGAAGTTTTTTAATTCCTGGCCGTTTATCTTTCTTTATCTCCTATTCGGTTTTATAATTGGCATGTTCTTATACCAATGTGGCAAATACTTCCAGCTATCTTATAACTACAATGGGTTTGGTTGGTTCATGCGGCTTTCGGTAATTGTTATTATAATGTTTACGGCAAAAATCCTGCTCCTGAGAATTTTAGGATTTTTACTTGATGCTGCAAAAGTTGTAAAAGAATATGTTTCGATATTAATCTTGAGTTACTTCAATGCCGCGTTGATTTTCTTACCAATTGTTATAGCCTTTTGCCTAACACCCGCTAGGTATGCACCGGTATATATATATCTGAGTTTCATTTTAATAGCATGCATTTTTATAGTCCAATCTTTCAGGGCTGCATCAAATATTTTGTCGGGGTACAGGTTTCCCATTATATATTTAATTTTCTATCTTTGTGCCCTCGAAATTTGCCCATTATTAATTCTAATTAAAGCTCTTAGGTTTTAGAAGTATGCACTCAACAGATGCTAGAAAAACAAAGGTGAAAAGTATATTGGTTACACTACAAAAGCCAGATACTGAAAAATCACCTTATTATGAATTGGCAAAGAAACTGAATATTAAGGTAGACTTCCGTTCTTTTATACATGTAGAAGGAGTGCCAGGTAAGGAGTTTAGAAAAGAAAAATTAAATTTCG
>DASWMZ010000038.1:0-15884 GCA_036399495.1 Pedobacter sp. | reverse complement strand
TAGCCTTTACAATCTGGGCTTCTGTAAATCTGGTCTTTTTCATCTCTAGCTCATTTAAAGTTAACGATTTTACTGACGCGTCCTTTGCAAGGACTTGTCGGAGTCAACTTTTAAATGGCTCACTTTTGGGGAAGTCTACATAGTGATGTGCTCAAATACCACATTTTTACATTGGTATTTTTCTAATAGTGATCGTTTTTTGAGACAGTCTTAACGTCTCCAACTTTTATTTTGCACGAAGCTATTGTTAGCCGCAGTTTTTTTAAATATGTCTGCCGTTCTTAACTTTTATTATTGAGCCTTCAGCCAAGAATACAGATTTAGGTTTTTCAGTTGTCAAGAAGTTAAAGTCTAGTCCGTATATGTCTTCAAAATCAACGCCGATTATATAATCTTTTGTGTCGTAAACTTCCCATTTCGGATGTTCAACTCCATACTCGGAGGTTTGGTGTTCGATATTTTGGTATATCCCCAATAGTGTTCTGTTATAAATTCTTCTTCGCTTCCTCCTTTAATTAGAGTCGCATTCTTGTCAGCAATAACTCTAAGGTAATTCCATTGTTTCTTCTTCCACTTATATTCCACAGTTAAATCATCACCTAAAGTCGTCCAAGAATGGCTCATAGGCATTGTTTCATAGTTCTCTTTATAAACCGTATTTGCAACAAAGGTCAATGCTGGCTTTGGTACGATTTCCTTGATAAACACAACTCCACGCTTCCATTCGTCACTGTCCTTGTACCTAACATAAAATCTAAGATTTACTTCTTCAAAATTGACATGGAATGGTATTTTTAATCCTTTGATTTTGGTTTCTTGAAACATAAAACCAACTAAACTTACATAACAGATGTTATTCCATAAATCTATTTCAGTATGATTAGGTAAATATTTGGCAAGTATATTCCTATCAATTGAATAATTAGCTATTGCTAACTTTCTCAATTCAGCTTCCAAAAAAGTTCTAGCCATTAATTATTTTGTATGTCGAAATTGCGCCCAACTAGCGAATATACGCTACCTGTAGCGTATATATTTCATTTATGTTAGGATAACAATCGTTTTCTGAGACTAACGGCCAGCTTATTTGATGTGTGACCAATTTAGGCTCTTCCTGTTCTAATCCATCTCGCCCAATCACTCCTATCGTTTTTCTCAGCATGAATCGCAGCGCTTTCGTGGTCGTAAGGAACAGAAACGAGTTCAATGCTCAGCGAATCACGCATGTTGGCCACTATGGAATATTTAGCATGAGTGCTGAAACTTTCCATTTTGTGGAATACTGGAAAATCATCATCATATGCTTGCAAACCAATGCTTCCAGGATTAATAATAATGTTGTTAGACGTTTCAACTATTCTCGGAATATGGCTGTGTCCACACGCAATAATTCTTTGATTTATTTCTCCTACTAATAGGTCTATTTCCAGATTATCCTTTATTCCTACAAGATTCGATTTGATATTTTCCAAGAGGAGATTGAGTCGCTAGCCGGGCTTGCATGGCAACAGTAAATTGTATCTTCAAAATTCAGATCAAATGCCAGGCTTTTCAACCAACTTTTTATATCAGTATCAAGCTGCGATTTGACAAATTCTAGTGTTGGAGAGTTGGATTTTAATTCAAGGTTTTCTAGAATCACTCTGTCTTGATTGCCGCATATACTAAGTAGATTAAGACCCTTACACGAAATCAATTCAAAAGTCCCTTTAGGGTCTAGAGGCCCGTACAAGCTATCTCCTAAATTTAAAATAGTTTTAATACCTCGACTCTCTATGTCTTCAAGCACTTTTTCCAAAGCCCAAGAATTCCCATGTATATCGGAGATAATCGCAACTAATTTATCCTCTGTCATGCAACTTGTTAAATGTTCTTAAAGTGGCACACAACGAGTGGCTTACGCATAGATGCGTAAATATCGAAAATTTGAGCGGTGTACGCAACTATACATTTAGATCGTTTTTGAGATTAGTGGTTAGGCTTGTTGCAGTTGCGGTATCGAGTTTTGTAAGATGATAAATATATCAAAGAGTGACTTTCATTTAAGGAAAAGAGTTATCTGTTAGACCGGAGGAGTCTTGATAAAATGCCCATAAAAAGCTCAAATTGGGATAAGTAGTTAGACGTGGTTACACTTTCGGTTACGTTTTATAGATTTGCTAAATAATTTACCTACCTATTCTGAGATGTTAACCGGCTCGCTTTTACTAGATACCGCAATCCAATCAATCCTGAAAAGAATACCAACTGGAGATCAAATAGATTTCATGAACATGACGGAGGAGCAATTCACTGAGGGTGCGCATTTTAGCCTTGGTGTCGACATTAGAAATGACCTTGGTCTATGGAAACCCAATAGTGCCTTAGCTACCTGGTTCGCCTCTAATGGTGTAGCTGAGCCGGATGACATGTGCGACATTATATTCACTTGCGTTTATAGGAAAATAATGGCAAGAGAAATTGATCTAGAGGAGCAATTGGAGAAGTTTCAGGACTAAGTGTTTTCCTCTTTAAACTTCTTCAATACCTCCTCATAAAGGGCTTCAGGAACCAAATAAAACCCCTCAACGGAATGAACAGGCAAGGGCTTTGTTTTATCATCCCAAAGCCTGTGGGATTCACAAGAACGGTTTCTGTCATCACCTACCTGATCAGCTGTTTCTTTTTTTCGGTATGCTTGGGTCATTAGTACTTTGTCTTGTATGACTATTCTATCCTGACATACAAAGTACATTTTTCGGGATCGGTACCGCATATAAATGCTAAGTTAATTAGTATTTATGAGCTTATTATCCCAATGTGAATTTACAAGAATTGCGAATGGAAAACTTGTGAACAGACCGATTGGGCCAGGGGACTATAAACCTTGTACCATTGCGTTTTTTGAGAATCAGACGGTTGGAGTTGATAAAGGCAACGGAGACACGAAACGATACGATTCTAGACAACTAAAACCCATGTCACTAGCAGAAGATATATTGTTGAAGATGGGCTTCGTAAATCCAGCTGGAAACGGGATGAGCTTTAGAATAAGCGTAAATGCTTCAGATGAATTGTGCTGGTATAAGCAACTTGGGAGACTAATGTATCAACAAAAGATAGCGGATTCACGAGAGATTTTAATATCCAGTTCGTCCACCAACTCCAAAACTTATATTTTGCCCTTACTGGCGAAGAGTTTACAATAACTAATAAGGACGAAACGTAATAACACCCACCGAATCCTGCGGTATTACTTAAGTGCTTTGTTTGGCTGTTCTTCGAGGTTGTGGTGATAACTGCAATTCGCGACTGACAAACTTTTTTTTAGTCACTGTAGCGTTTCAATAATAACTTACGTAACTTCAGATATACCTACTCTAATATGAAATTAAAACATTAATCACTGCTTTTATTGTCACATTAGGCTTATTTGCCTGCAAAAAAGAGCGTATAGTCTATAATGAAATCCATGGCAAATGGTTTCAAGAATCCATGCCCCAGGAAAACCTTGTTTATCGAGAAGATTACAATTTTAAAAAAGACGGAAGATTGGAGATCATCAAGAGTGTGATTGATTTTACAACCAAAGAAGTGAAGGGGTATCAATCAAGGCAGACAGGAACTTTTGGCTTCCAATCCGATAGCATAATATTCAGAAACATGAAACACTACTGGTCTGGTGGATTTGATCCTAAACGATTGGATGAGCTCACCTATTCTGGGACAACGTTAAGAATGGCCTACAAACCAGTTTATTCTGGAGATAGGGCACAAGTTACTTTACTATTCAATTGTCCTCCTTTTGCCAGCTGTATTCCTTATCCAAAATTAACTCGGGTAAAGTAGTTGACTAATCTTTTTTAGTCCGCATCGCATGAGTAAGTTCCAAAGCTGGAGATAAGCTCGTTGTTATCAAGCCGAGGTTAGCCTCTGCAAAGGTTAACAAATCATTTACGGTTGATCGGAGAGCACCTCCAGCGTCTATGGCACCTAAATCTGTTGGCCGACTAATCTTCCTGTCCCTGAGTAATTACTAGAGTATATATAACATATACGGTTAAGCATTTATTTCATGATGATATTTTTTACCACGAAGTTGCATCTACTGAAAGTTAATTTATTGTTTTGTGAGACAAACATTAGTTTTCCTGGGCCAATTTTATAATTCATGCCTTTATAGGAACAGGGGGCGGTCACATGGGGTCCCGAAGCCTTATTGCAATGCTGCTATTACCATTCATTCATGTTACCTGAGTAAAAAGGTTCTTTGCTAAATCAAGGTCAATTGAACCGTCCTTTTTAATGGTTAAAAAATATTTCTTTTGCCAGATTTGAGTTTTTTCTGCTTGTTTATTTGAGGGAATGTCCCATGGTGGATAAACTCTCATTCCTCGTTTTCCTTCTTTGCCGTTCCCTGTTATTACTCCTTTGCTTATCAAAACATGTGTGGGGAAAATAAATTGTCCAAAGTTTTGGCCGATCCTTGAAGTAATAACTATAAAATCTATGTTATCCGATATATCAAACGGTTCCGTTATCCCGTCTTTGTTCCTTTTCCAGATTGTTACGAACTGCCCAGTTTTTGTCGGTGTGATTTTAGAAACACGGTATTGAATCCTTTTCTCGTTGAGGCAAAATGAGCAAGCCCCGTATTCGACACTTTCAGCATTTACTTCAAGGTCTGTTAAGTTTAAGCCACACTTGTTATAAACACATTCTTTTGCAATTACTAGGCTATTATTATAATAATTTATCATTTTGGGTATGCAAACGAAAGTAAATAGCTTAATTATAAAAACATACGCAGTCGGCAATTATTCTATTATTTTGAGACAGTTTTTAAACTCTCAATAACCACTTACGCTGCCCGATGTTAGTGCCGCAAAAAATAAGTACTCGTACATTTATGAATAAGTTCATTTGCAGGCGTGTCAAGTAAACAGTGTCAATTTACATCTTGCAACTGAAGGGCCGCAAAGGTATATCACCGAATTTAGTTCGAAGGCCGGACGATTTATCTGGTCTCTTTTGAGCCAGTTCTATAGCTGTGTCAATATTTTTCCATGCCATGAAATATTTTCTTAGCCCACTAAAGCTCCTTTTTTGGCATAGTTAAGTGCGAAAGACAGGTAATTCACTTCTGCGGATACATTATGTAATATTGATTTACAGGATACTATTCCCAAGATAACCATCAATATTTGAAATATTGAGAGCAGACTTTAAGTTATTGATGGTAAATTCAACCAGTAAAATTATATTTCAAATCTATTAATGAAAGAATCATCACCAATTACCCCTTGTAAATTACGGAAAGTATCATGATGAGTAAAACACCAAGCTTATACGACTGGGCCGGTGGCATGCCGGCTTTTGAAAATCTTATGGTGCGTTTTTACAATAAAGTGCTTTTGGACCCCCTATTGCAACCTGTATTTAAACACATGTCTACCGAGCATCAGCAGCATGTGGCTCATTTTTTAGCTGAAGTTTTTGGTGGGCCGCGGTTTTATAGTACTAAAGAGGGCAGCCATTTTAAAATGATTCAGAAGCATATTGGTAAACATTTAACTGAAGAGCACCGGAAACAATGGGTTTACCTCCTTGTAGAAACTGCTGATGAGCTCCATCTGCCCGATGACCCGGAATTCAGGTCCGCTTTTATGGCATACATAGAATGGGGAACGCGACTAGCAGTTAATAATTCTAATGTAAATGATGTTGTTATGAACATGGACGAGCCAATGCCTAAATGGGGGTGGGGTGTACCAGGTGGACCTTATATTCCTTAGTATCTGTTGACACACATAGGTGTTAAGAGCTACTAATTAGATACCATGAACTTGCGAGATTAATGTAATTCGTACTTGCATCCCTTAGTTGTTCACAAAACGAACGTTTAAATGCTGAAATAAATTTAATTAAGTCATTATAGACCTTAATTTGACTCTCATTCAGAAAGTATTCTGTACAACTCCAAATTCAGGTAGTAACTTCCTTTCCCAATCATTCTTTTTTCCAGAATTCCCATTTCTGTTAATTGATCCAGATATTTCCTCGCCGTATTTTCTGCATATACATTGGCTCCGACTAAATGTTTCACCCGTGTGTATGGTTGGGTAAATAAGGCATTTACCAGCGTATCGGGTCTCGCGATATCTGTATCTTCTATAATTGCTTTCAAAATAGCATCCTTAGTGCCTATGATGTCATTGATTTTATCATAGGTGATATTAGATGTGACCTCTACCGCCTTAAGCATATATAGGAGCCAGCTTTTCCAGTTTCCTCTCTGAGATACGCCTGAGAGTCCCGCATAATAATCCTCCTTGTTGTCCATAATATATCGGCTGAGATATAATATTGGGTAATCAAGCAGGCCTTTCTTTGTTAGGTAATGGATATTGAAAATCCGGCCGGTACGGCCGTTACCATCTCGAAAAGGGTGTATCGCTTCAAACTGGAAATGGCCAATGGCCATCTTTATTATAGGGTCTATGGCATGAGTTTTATCATCATTCAAAAAGTCAATTAGGTTTTTAAGTTTTGCTTCAACCACTCCCTTTCCTCTTGGTGGGGTATAAAAAACTTTACCGGCATTGGGTCCTGAGCCACCTTCCTTAATTACGATTTGTGCAATCGGGGTTCTTATTCCATCATTAAACTGACTGATGGTTCGATACATATTAATGAAATATTTTTCATCAAATGCTTGGTCGTTTTTTAAGTAATCATATCCTTGCCATAAAGCATCCCTGTAAAACAGTATTTCTTTTGTGGGTCCGTTTAGCTGTTTAACATGTTCTTCACTATAAGCTTGGTAAAGCTCATCATCTGTTGTGAATATGTTTTCTATGGCGCTAGAAGCTTTCGCTTCCTGTAAACTGATGGAATTTATTAATAAGCCTTGATTGGGAATTGCTACACTTCTTCCTTGTAATCTTCCAAGAGCAGCTTTTGCGTTCCCAAGCTGAACAAAAATTTCAATGTCTTTATAGAGATTTTCGTCTATGGGTAATACAGGTAATGAATTCCAAGGTTGATTTCTATCTGGGTTTACTTGATAGGTCATATTCAAATATAACAATTTGACCTTAAAAAGTCGAAATTTTAAGGTCAAAAAAAGTTTAGACCTTAAAGCGTGTCAGTCTAAATACAAACACATTAAATTATTGGCATTTTGAGGCCGCCTCATTTTTCGGCCTTGAGAATTAAAATTAAACAATAGTTTCACGGCCTAAGGCGTGAAAAGCAAGATGTATTTTTGTATCCAAAAACAATCTTGCCCTCCACTCCAAAGTCGGTCGGGAAAGTGAGTCAGCCATCTGCGAAACTTGATGTCTGGAAAGAGATAAGATTCCTTTCTCACCGCTATCTGCAAATTTACCGTCGCCAGGCAAAGCGTCAAGGCTTTACGAAGCGGCTGTGTTCATTTTTTTGGCTAGCCGGCCTTGACACTTCGCCCGGCTGCCGCTCTTTGGTGCCTACGCAATGAGAATGGATTGAACTGTTCTAATGATAATTGATCTCCTGGTGATAATCGGGTAAGCCACCACCAAAAACTAAGAAGAAAAATTGCTCAAGAGAATGTGGAATAAATAGCGAAGCGCTTATGCCGCAAAAGCTCTTGAATAGTTTTCTACGCAGGATATCTTCGCTGTTGCAGATTGTCGGCTTTTATAATGAAAATTCTTTTAAGAAACAGTAACAGAAGCAGTATATTCGTACTACAGGACTTTTCAGAGTCTTAAAGGTTTTGAGAAAGTGCATTGGATTATCGTATGTTACCTAAAAGGATACCTACAGATATGAATTGCACTTATTGAGGTTATAATCAGCGAATTAATTATATAGGTTCGATTCCAGCTGGTACCACAAACGAGCCTTTCAGAATAACTGGAAGGCTTTTACTTTAACGGGAGTTTAGCTCAGCTGGTTTAGAGCACTACGTCGACAACGTAGGGGTCACTGGTTCGAACCCAGTAATTCCCACATATACTTTGGAAATCCGGTTTCCTGTGGTTTTCTAACATCTTACTGATATGTAATACTTATGGTTTTGCAATGATAATCTGCAGGTGAAATTCTGTTAAGCTGGTGCGATGGAGTTAATGTGCTTGAAAAGCTTATTAATGACCGGGATTGGGCGTAGTTGTAAAGATTGTCCATGCCTTCCTCAAAATAATCCATTTGTTTATCTAATCTAATAGCCGATTTTTACCTATCAGGCACTTATGCTTAATTATAACCAGTTGACTTTGCTAAAGTATCAAATCTCTCCGCGAAGGGTTTTATCATTACCCGATTAGGATAGGAACAACTATTGATTTCAGCATTTTATGAAAAATTTACTTTCTCTACTTATAACCTTATTTCTGCTACATGATGCTAAAGCAAACGTAACAATGCCCCGCATCTTTAGCGACAACATGGTTTTGCAGCGTAACAAGCCAATTCCGGTATGGGGATGGGCAAAGCCAGGCGAGACTGTTTGGGTTCAATTTAATAAGAAAAAAAAATCTGTTAAGGCCGATAAAAGCGGTAATTGGATGGTGAAGCTTTCTACTGAAAATGCGGGCGGACCCTATACTTTAAGTATTAAAGGGAACAACACTCTAACATTTTTTAATGTTTTGGTAGGGGAAGTTTGGATATGCAGCGGGCAATCAAATATGGAATGGCTGCTGCAATCTGCAAACAATGCAGAGGAAGAACTAATGGTAGCCGAGTATCCGGAAATCAGGAATTTCAATGTTCCTAAGTCAATAAATACTGTTCCCCAGAATGACACGAAAAGCGGAAATTGGGAAATATGTAGTCCCAAAAATGCCCGTAATTTTTCGGCAGTGGGGTATTTTTTTGCAAGAAAGCTTTATCAGGAATTAAAAATCCCGATAGGCATAATTCATACCTCATGGGGTGGAACAGAGATTGAAACATGGATAAGCGAGAAGGCCATGAGGGAAAGCGAAGAGTTCGGAGATGTAATGTCTAATATGCCTAAAATAAATTTGGATTCTATTACCCAAGCAAAAGACATTCAACTTCAAAAAGATTTCCTGATTTGGAAAAAAGAGTTGTTACAGCCGGAATTGATAGATACCTGGAACAAGCCGGAAATAGACGATAGTAAGTGGAGTACATTAATGGAGCCAGCCGCTTGGGAGAAGCAGGGATTATACGCGGTGGATGGAAAGCTTGTATTTCGTAAATCGTTTACTGTTAATAAGGCAGAAGCTGGAAAGGCAGCAATACTTGAGCTTGGGAAAGTAGATGACAATGATGTTACATACGTAAATGGCGTTAAACTTGGCGCCACCGACGGCTATAACATTCACAGGAAATATATTATCCCCCCGGGATTATTAAAAGAAGGAAAAAATGTTGTTGCCGTTCAAGTGGAAGATAATGTAGGTGGAGGCGGATTTCACGGTGATAAAGGGATGAAAATCAATTTTGGGAAACGTGAAGAATCTATAGCCGGGTTATGGTCGTACAAAATCTTATCCCTAACCGATGCCAATCTGAGTTCTATTTTAGATCCCAACCAATATCCGGCTCTTTTATTTAATGCAATGGTTAATCCACTTATCCCTTTTGGGATACAAGGTGTAGTATGGTATCAGGGGGAATCAAATACAGAGAGAGCGATTCAATATCGAAAAGCTTTTCCTTTAATGATAAACGACTGGAGGAAGCATTGGAATCGAGGAGACTTCCCATTTTATTTTGTGCAGCTGGCAAGCTTCAATGCAGGAGGAACCACCGACAAAAATGCAGGTTATCAATGGGCAGAATTACGAGAAGCTCAAACTATGACGTTGTCGCTCCCTAATACAGGGATGGCAGTTACTACAGATATCGGCAACCCCAAGGATATTCACCCAAGAAATAAACAAGATGTAGGACTTAGACTTGCCCTGCTTGCCCTTGATAAGACATATAAAAAGGCACTGGTAAGCACTGGGCCAATGTTTGAATCGATGAAAATTGAAGGTAACAAACTGTTTTTATCTTTTTCGAATACCGGAACCGGCTTACTGACTACCGACAAATTTGGCTATGTAAAAGGTTTTGAAATAGCTGGTGCGGATCGGAATTATGTTTATGCTAAGGCTTTTATCAAAGGAAACGAGGTAGTAGTTTATTCCGACGATGTTACTTCTCCCGTAGCCGTTCGTTTTGGATGGTTTGATGATGCGAGTGAAAATAATTTGTTTAACAAAGAAGGTTTGCCTGCCAGTCCGTTTACAACAGCTACCTGGGATCGCGTAACTGCAAATGAAAAATATCAGATAAAATAGAGTCTCATTTCCTTCTGATGAATAAGCGAGCTGTAATCATTAAGGGTAACATAAAATGCTTTTGAGTATAAGCATGTAAATGTTAAATTTAGCTTTTATTCATTGTCGGCGATTTGCTGCTAATGATAACACACCACCTTAGCATATGCATATCTCTAGTTATAAGAAGCTGTTTATTAAAAGCATTTTACAACGATTTGCTTTTTTATTGTTTTTAACGCTCATCTGTGTAAATCCTATCCATGCAAAAAAGCTAGATAAAATAGATTGGGCTCAATTTTTAAGCCGGCATGATCTTAAGTGGTCGCGGCTCTCGACCGACTGGTTTAGCGGAGCATTTATTGGAAATGGTGAGTTGGGCGCCATGATCTATCAGGAAAATGAAAATGCCCTTCGCTGGGATATCGGCCGTAGCGATGTTACTGACCATCGCGATTATGAGGATGTGGAATGGGGGAAATCACGTTTGCCTATTGGCAAAATGATTCTGAAGGCACAAGGAAAGATAGTAAAGGCGTCCATGCAGCTGGATCTTTGGAACGCTGAAGCAAGAGGCACCATCATAACAGAGAAAGGAACTATTAGCTGGCGCTCTTTTGTTACTTCTAATCCTGAAATCATCATAACCGAGCTGAAAGAAACCGGTACCGAAAAAGCGCAATGGGAATTCATTCCGGAAGTTTCGAAAACGCCGGTACCGGGATTTTCGTGGGCTCCGCCTTTAGATAAATCCTTAATTACTGAGTACAAACCAAACCCTTCCGTCCATAAGGAAATAATAAAGGGAGTTGAAACAGCTCAACAAGCTCTTACCGTGGGTGGTGGCTATACAACGGCCTGGAAAGTAGTTAAATCTGAAAAAAGCCGTACTAAAACTCTTTATCTGACGGTGGGTTATACATTTCCGGAAAATACCCATTCAGCACAAGCCATAGAAAGAATTACTGCCGCAAGCCGGGTGGATGTGAAGCAATTAGAATCGGCGCACCATAAATGGTGGCATTCCTATTATCCTCAGTCATTTTTATCCATACCAGACACACGCCTGGAAAGCTTTTACTGGATACAACAGTATAAACTAGCCTCCGCCACCAGAAAGGAGAAGCATGTTCTGGATTTGATGGGGCCATGGTATAACAGCACACCTTGGCCGGCATTGTGGTGGAACCTAAATGTGCAGCTCACCTACTCTCCCGTGTATGCCTCCAACCGGTTGGAATTAGGAGAGTCTTTAACACGCACCATCGATGCCCACGTGCAGACTTTAATCAACAACGTTCCGGAACGCTATCGCCACGATGCGGCCGGCATCAGTCGGATAAGCGGATATGATTTAAAAGCGCCGCTCGATGCTGAAGATTTGAGTTTACACGAACGGTTCAGAGAGGTTGGCAACCTTACCTGGACCCTGCATAATTATTGGAAGCAATGCAAATACGCTGACGACGATAAGCGAATGGTAAATAATTTATATCCCTTATTAAAGCGAAGCATTAATTATTACCGGCACCTGCTTTATGAAAGTAAAGACGGTAAGCTGCATCTGCCGCCTACATATTCGCCTGAGTATACCGTTGTTCCGCAAGCATATCCGGATTGCAATTATGATTTATCACTTCTGAGATGGGGGTGTAAAACACTTCTTGGTATCAATGAAGAGTTTCAACTGAACGACCCGCTGGCCGCCGAATGGAAGAAAATACAGCAAAATCTGACCGATTATCCCAAAGATAATACTACAGGTTTAAATATTGGTTTGAATGTGCCTTTGTCCGTGTCGCATCGTCATTTTTCACATTTGATGATGATTTATCCATTACGTGTCCTTAAGCCAGACAATGCTCAAAATAAGAAACTTATCGAGCAATCGTTATCTCACTGGACTGGCTTAGAGGGAGCTTTAGCAGGTTATACTTTCACGGGAGCCGCCTCTATTTCTGCATTGCTTCACAAGGGGAATGATGCACTTAATTATCTGAATGGCTTGCTTGACAAATTCACGCCTCCGAATACTTTTTACCGGGAAGGAGGAACAATCCCTGTTATAGAAACTCCGCTTTCTGCTGTAGCTTCTGTTAATGAAATGATGTTACAGAGTTACGATGGTGAAATACACGTTTTTCCAGCTGTGCCTGATGCTTGGAAGGACGCGACATATCGCGATTTAAGGACTGAAGGAGCTTTTCTGGTTACTGCTAAGCGTGCTCGCGGAAAAGCGGTATATATCAAAATCAAAAGTTTGGCGGGTGGTTCTTTTAAACTGACGATCGGATCTCCAGAGCTGGAATATCAGCTAAAAAAATCATCGGGCACCATGATTAGAAAAGGCACTGATGGAAGCTGGGATATTTTCATACCTAAAGGAAAATCTATAGAGTTTTGCGGGAGCAATTTGAAAGAAGATAAGGTAATTGAGCCCGTAGCTCCGCAACAGGAGAAGCTAAATTATTATGGTTTGCGTTAGAGATACCATAAATATATCCAGGAACTTGTAATATTGCATAAACTAACAAAAATGTATAAATCTCTTATCGCAGCCGCCGGACTTTTAATTTCGATGAAAACGTTAGCCCAGGAAGTGAGGCCGCTCTATACTGGCAAAGTACCCAACTCTATTGTGAGTAGCGAACCTGAAAGTAAAATAATTTCAGATGGGGGGTATGTTCGGTACAGCAAAGTTCAGGTGCCCACTATCGAGATTTACTTGCCAAAGAAATCTAAATCAACCGGAGCCGCGGTTGTTATAGTGCCTGGCGGTGCATATGGATTTGTGTCTTATACAAACGAAGGGACTAAGGTTGCCAAAGCATTCAACGACATAGGTGTGGCAGCGTTTATTCTGAAGTATCGTTTGCCTTCGGATAAGTCGATGGTAGATAAAACGATAGGACCTTTACAGGATGCTCAACAAGCGATCAAAGCTGTTAGAATGGGGGCTAAATCTTGGGGGATTGATACGGCAAAAGTCGGCATTATCGGATTTTCAGCCGGCGGTCACCTGGCCTCAACCGCAGGAACGCATTTTCATACCCCTGTAATTGATAACCCTGAAAAAATCAATTTAAGACCCAGCTTTATGATTCTGGTATATCCGGTAATCAGTTTTAATGAAAATTTAACACATCTTGGTTCAAGGAACAACCTCATCGGAATGTCGCCAAGCCCTGAGCTTATAAAACTTTATTCCAATGAGTTGCAGGTAACCGCTCAAACCCCGCCTACCATGCTGGTTCACACCGCCGATGATCAAACTGTGAAGGTTGAAAATAGCCTTCGATTTTATGAAGCACTGCTGAATTGCAGAGTGCCTGCAGAAATGCATCTCTATCCGAAGGGAGGACATGGATTTGGGGCAAAAAACGACCACACTCCCGACAAGTGGATGGATAGAGTGGAGAACTGGCTTAAGGCCGGAAACTTTAATTCTAAAAAATAATAAGAGAGAAATAAATACTGATCAGCGCATAGCGTGTTTAGCTGAATTTAATTATTTTCATTAGAATATACTTGTTTTTTATGGCTAGAAGCTATCATGCGCATATTTATTTCGTTTATGTGAGCGTTATGCTCATGATGGTTTCATTTTACTTTTTTACCCTTCAATTGTTGTCCCCCCTGAAACAGAGTTAAAGAGTTGATTTTACCTGACTCATCTTTTGTGAATTCTAGTTGCGCATCTACAATCTTGAGGAAAAAATAATCTTTTTTTTGCGGAAACAATTGTGCTTTTTGCTGACCAGTAGCCTGCCCAAATAATTTACCATCTTCAACAAAAATAGTGATCGAAAATTGCGGCGTAAGTTCATAAATACCTGTGTATTTGCTTAAAACATCAGTACTAACTGCTATCTCTTTCTTAACCTCCGGTACTGTATAAGGCTTATCATACAAAATTGCCAGGGCATCGTCAGCAATTTTCTTAAGATTAGGGTTTTCTGTATTATTCAACAATACAATGAAAATGTCATCTTGCCGAACGCTGGCCATGTATGTATTGAAACCGAAAATTCCACCTCCGTGAGAAGTGATTTTCTTGCCATTCAGAGTATCAATAAACCATCCATAGCCATATTTATCCTTATAAGGAGTGAGGGCTCTCTCAATAGAAGCTTTAGGTATGATCTTACCACTTAACAAGCCGTTGTTCCATTGGTAAAGGTCGTTGGTGGTACTGTAAATTGCACCTGCAGCATACGATACCGACGAGTCGACTAAAGGCGCTTCCCTGGATTCTTCTCCTGCGATGATTTCATACCCCTGAGCGTTATTTGGGCTGCTGCTATGTGCGAAATCAAAACCGCTGGAGTTCATTTTCAACGGTTTAAATATTGCTTCTCTGACATATTGCTCGTATGTTTTTTTACTCGTTTTTTCGATAATATATCCTAGCAACATGTAATTAGAATTACTATAGCTCCATTTGCTTCCAGGAGGAAAGTTTAAGGGTTTATTTTTGAACAAAGCGAGCATGCTATCGCGAACAGTAGGTTTTACAGCCTTTGTCTGCATAAAAGCCGGGTCATTTGTATAGTTGTAAATTCCTGATGTATGTGTAAGTAAATGTTCAATTGTAATACTATCGCCTTTCGCATAATCAGGAAAGTATTTACTAAGCTTATCTTGTACTTTTAGCTTCCCATCTTCCTGTAATTTAAGAATTGCTGCAGCGGTGAATTGCTTGGTTAAAGAGCCAATTTGAAAAATAGTATTTGGCATATTCATCGTACTGTCTTTAACATTTTTAAAACCATAACCTTTGTTCAGCAAAAGCTTTCCACTTCTGGAAATCAATACGGTGCCATTAAACTTATTTGTATTAGAGTAGGCCTCAAAGAGTTGCTGTAATTTTTCTTCCTTGCTTTGTCCGTATAAAAAGGTGGAGCAAGCGATTAAAATGAGAATAAACAGATGTTTCATATCATAAAGTTAATCACTCAAACTTAATGAAGTGTAATAATCGTCAGATTTGGACGGATTAGTATAACGAACAAACCATCTCAACATTTTTAGGTTATATAAATTCAAATAATAAGCCTATGAATACCCCTGATAACACATCAAACAGTCCTTCTATTACATCCGGAACACACCTAAGTTATTGGACTAATTCTGTCGAACCGCTGAGATTTAGCCCTCTGCAAAATGACATCTCAGCAGATATTGTAGTTGTAGGAGCCGGTATTTCCGGAATATCTGTGGCGTATAATTTAGCTAAATCAGGAAGGGAAGTGGTTGTGCTTGAAGATGGTTATGTAGGAAGCGGTGAAACCGGCCGGACAACCGCTCACTTAGTAAATGCTCTAGACGATTTTTACACTTACATCGAAAAATATCATGGTGAAGAAGGGGCGAGATTAGCAGCCTTAAGTCATACTGAAGCTATTAACTTTATAGAGAGAGTAACTCGAGCCGAAGGCATTGCATGCGATTTTGAGAGACTTGATGGCTATCTCTATCTGCATCCAACTGATGAAAGAAAAACATTAGAGGAGGAGCTAGATGCTACTCACCGATCTGGTATTAATACTGAACTTCTGGATAACACACCCGGATTAGCTGGTGTAAGTAGTGTATCTCTTCACTATCCAAATCAGGCAC
>DASWMZ010000037.1:0-16804 GCA_036399495.1 Pedobacter sp. | reverse complement strand
GACACGGCAAAATTAGTACTAAGCCATCCAGTCTTATCATCACTCTGTTGATGTTTACGCATGGGGACATAGAACGCTGCTCCCAATTGACTTATCCCGGCTTTCCCGGAATTGGAATTAGAACTGCTGGATAGATATTGGGAACTAAGGGAATTTGTTGAGTATTGTGGTGTGAAAGTGAGTTCAGACCGGGTAAATAACCCAAGTCCGGCCGGGTTCGAGTTAAGTGAACTTATATCACCCCCTAAAGCAATTTGTGCACTCCCCATTCCTCGAAATCTCGCGGTAGCTCCATGGTCGATTTGTGAAAACCTTAATGCATCCTCAGCGTATTGTCCAAAGACACTGCTTACAGGCAATAGTATGCCTGTAAGAAATATTAAATTCTTAAATTTCATGTGATATTATCTTTTGTGTGTGTCAGAAAAATTACCTGCCTCCTCTTGATGGTCGACCGCCTCCAGATGAGCCGCCAGAGCTGCTTCCTCCTCCGGAAGAACTACCCCCGTTTCCAGATGATGATGGTGGAGGACTAGAAGGAGGAGGTGAATAAGTGCGTTCTGGTCTTGAATATTCAGGAGCCGGACGTGGAGGTGGTGGTGGAGTCTCTCTTGGAGCATTATACACTCTTTCACTTGGCGCACTCTGTTCAGGTTCTCTTTCTCTTGTTCTGATAGGACGCGACTCTTCTACCGGAGGTCGCGGCGCGCTGTATTCAGGGTTAGAACTAACCCTACTTCCCTCTGAGTTTGAGTCGCTTCTGTCATTATTTGAAGAACCTCTTGTAGGTCTGCTTGAACCTGATGAAGGCTGAGCCGGAGTAGTATACTCAGGAGTAGAATTAATTCGTCCAGTTCCAGGACCTGATTCAGTTCTATCATTTGAAGAACCTCGTGTTGGTCTGCTTGAACCCGAAGAAGGCGAGGCGGGACTGGTATATTCAGGAGTAGAATTGATTTTGCCGTCTCCCGTTGATTTGATTCTATCATCTGAAGAACCTCTCGTTGGTCTTGTTGAACCACTTACTGCTTGAGTAGTGCCCTCAGAACTGATTCTACCCGCACCTTGACCTTCTCTATTGCCTGAAGAGCCTCTACTTGGGCGTCCGCCGTAGTTAGTATTTGTTCCACCACTCGGGGTATTATCTATGCCATCGGTAACTCTTCCCATACCGGTTTCGCGGTTTGGTCTTGGTCTTGTAGGATTGTTATAACGTGTTCCTCCGCCACCATAATAATTTCCATAGCCATAACCGGGATAAGTGTTATAATAGGAGTACGGTCCCCAATAACCGTTATTATAACCGCCGCCGTAATAGCTATAGTAGTTGCTGTAAAATGGATTGTAGTAAGGTCTATTAAACCTGCCGGTATTCACCCAAAGGGAAACACCAGGCCTGAATAGCCAAGGATCATAAAAGAAAGGATCGTAAGAGTAGGTATACCACGGATTGTAATTGTAAGCATACCGATCATAATACGGTCTGTAAGGAGAATTGTAATAAAAACGGTTTATTCTTGATGAATAGTAATACTCATCATCATAATATCGGTCAGAGTTGTTTTGGTCTCTATACAATTGATCATCCGTTCGGTAATTTTGATCAGATCGGGTAGATTGCTCTGGTCGCGCAGATTGAGTTCTTTCTTCTGATTGATAGGTTTCTTCCCTTGGTTCCCGGGGCTGAACAACTTTTGCCCGGGCTTCAGTGTAATAAACATCGTCGTTGTTATCAGCTTGCCTTGCAAGCTGAGAGGTTGAGCAGGAATTCAGCAAAATTGCCAAAACCGCAAAAGCCGGTAGTAAAAATTTTTTCATTGCGTGTTAGTTTATAAGTGTGTGTGTGGTATTATAACCTAATGTATTATTAACGACGATACCAGGCTTAAATTGGTTGCATCATTAATTAAAATACCTCGACTAGTTTTATAACTTTGCCGCTCGGGTATTTGTGTTACTAAAATACATATTATATTATTAAAAAACACTATGAGTAAGGGAATTACAAGCAGAAAAGAAGATTATTCTCAATGGTATAATGAACTGGTAACAAAAGCTGATCTCGCTGAGCATTCTGCGGTAAGGGGCTGTATGGTAATTAAACCGTACGGGTATTCTATCTGGGAAAAAATGCAGGCGGCGCTCGATAAAATGTTCAAAGATACCGGCCATTCTAACGCCTATTTTCCGCTGTTTATTCCTAAGTCATTCTTTTCTAAAGAAGCCTCCCATGTTGAAGGTTTCGCAACCGAATGTGCCGTGGTAACTCACTATCGATTAAAAAATGATGGAAACGGAAATATTATCGTTGATGAGGACGCCAAGCTGGAAGAAGAATTAATCGTCCGCCCAACCTCAGAAACCATTATATGGAATACTTATAAAGCCTGGATTCAATCCTACCGGGATTTGCCAATTTTAGTGAATCAATGGGCCAATGTGGTTCGCTGGGAAATGCGCACCCGTTTGTTTTTGCGCACCGCAGAATTCTTGTGGCAGGAAGGGCACACCGCCCACGCAACCCAACAGGAAGCCGTTGAAGAAGCCGAGAGAATGCTTGAGGTATATGCTGATTTTGCAGAAAATTGGATGGCCGTTCCGGTAATAAAAGGAATCAAGACCGCTAACGAACGTTTCGCCGGCGCATTAGAAACATATTGCATAGAAGCGTTAATGCAGGATGGAAAAGCTTTACAGGCTGGAACTTCTCATTTTTTAGGTCAAAATTTCGCTAAAGCTTTTGATGTAAAGTTTACAAGTAAAGAAGGTAAACTTGATTATGTTTGGGCAACATCCTGGGGCGTTTCAACGCGATTGATGGGTGCTTTAATTATGGCCCACTCGGATGATCAGGGTTTGGTTTTACCTCCAATGCTTGCGCCGATACAAGTTGTTATTGTACCCATCTACAAAGGTGAAGAAGAGTTTGCAGCTATTTCCGAAGTAGCTGAGAATCTAAGCAAGGAACTAAAAGCGAAAAACATTTCCGTTAAATACGATAATCGGGATACCCAACGCCCGGGATTCAAGTTCGCTGAATATGAATTGAAAGGTGTGCCTGTTCGTATCGCTTTAGGCGGAAGGGACTTGGAAAACGGAACGGCAGAAATTGCCCGGCGTGATACCAGAGTAAAGGAAACTGTGAGCAGGGAAGGTTTGGCTGATCGCATTGAAAAGCTGCTCGAAGATATTCAAAAAAATATTTATCAAAAAGCGCATAGTTTCCGCGAAGAAAACACTACAGAGGTGAATTCTTATGAAGAGTTTAAAGAAGTGTTAGATACAAAAGCAGGCTTTGTTTCTGCCCACTGGGATGGAACACCGGAAACGGAGCAAAAGATTAAGGAAGAAACTAAAGCCACTATACGTTGCATTCCGTTGAATAACAAACAAGAAGAAGGGGTTTGTATTTTTAGTGGTAAGCCATCAACGCAACGGGTTTTATTTGCGAGGGCATATTAAAATTTTTCACGCAAAGGGCTCGAAGTTTTGTCGCGAACCTCGAAAAGATATTATCACTTTTGCAAACTTGGCGTGATTTTTCTTACCTGCTTTGCTTGAAATTTATATACAAAAGATGAAAGATAATAAGTCAAAAGTAATAAGGGACTTAAGATGGATAGGAATTGCCGAAGGCATTAGCTTCCTAATTCTCTTGTTAATTGCTATGCCCATGAAATATAAATTCGGCAATCCAGTTCCGGTGCGTTACACCGGATCGGCGCACGGAATCTTATTTGTTGCCTACGTGCTGGCAGTTCTAAGAACTGCATACGTTGTAAAGTGGAATTATAAACGTACGGTGCTTTTCCTTGCTGCGTCTCTATTGCCATTGGCTACGCTTTTACTCGACAATAACCTTAGAAGAGAACAGAAAAGTTATTCCGGCGGTTCAATCTCAGGTATCTAATCAGCTTCTACTTTCTTAAACTCAGATGTGGTGAAGAATTCTACTTCCGGAAAATCACGCTTGGCCAGATTGATAGCCCAGTCGTTATCCGCAAGGAAAACCGGATTTTCATCTTTATCATAAGCGATATTGGAAGCCCTTCTATAGATCATATCCTGAAGCATCTTTTTATCGCCACAAGTTATCCAGCTTGATTTTTTAAATGTAAGCGGCCTGAACGCACATTTTGCGCCATACTCATTTTCCAGCCTGAAACTAATTACTTCGAACTGAAGTTCGCCAACAGTGCCAATTATCTTACGGTTTCCCGGCTGCTGCACAAAGAGCTGCGCCACGCCTTCCTCAGTTAATTGCTGAATGCCTTTTTCCAATTGCTTGGTTTTCATTGGGTCACGGTTCTCCACTTCTTTAAATATCTCCGGTGAAAACCGCGGAATACCTTTAAACTGAAGTTTTTCGCCTTCGGTAAGTGTATCACCAATTTTGAAATTCCCACTATCATATAAACCCACTACGTCTCCGGGCCAGGCTTCTTCAACCAGGCTCTTTTCGTTCGCCATAAAATCCATGGGATTAGAAAACTTTAGCTTCTTATCTAAGCGCGTATGAAAGAAAAATTTATTACGCTCAAATTTTCCTGAGCAGATTCTTAAAAAGGCAATTCTGTCGCGGTGATTAGGATCAAGGTTGGCGTGAATCTTAAATACAAAGCCTGAAAAAGCTTTTTCATTGGCTACTACCACACGTTGTTCTGCTTCGCGAACCGTAGGGCTTGGAGCAATGTTAATGAACGTATCAAGCAACTCGCGGATACCGAAGTTATTAATAGCACTACCGAAGAAGACCGGAGCAAGCAATCCTTCAAGATACATTTCCGGATCAAGCGGCCCGTATATGCCTTCGGTTAATTCCAGATCCTCCTTTAGTTTATTAAGTTCCTTCTCCTTAAGATATTGCTGCAATAATTCATCCTCGAGGTTTTTAACCTTAATTACAGGTTCAGTCACCTTAGCCTTGTCTGGTTCGAACAGGTTTAACTGATTAGCGTATATATTATAAACACCCTTAAAAGTATATCCTTGCCCAATTGGCCAAGATTGCGGGCAAACACTGATTTTTAAAGAAGTTTCAAGTTCATCAAGCAGGTCGAACGAATCTTTTCCTTCGCGATCCATTTTATTGATGAAAATAATTACAGGAGTGTTTCGCATCCGGCACACCTCCATTAGTTTCTGAGTTTGCTCTTCAACACCTTTAACGCTATCAACTACCAAGATCACGCTATCTACAGCAGACAGTGTGCGGTAAGTATCTTCCGCAAAGTCCTTGTGTCCGGGTGTATCCAAGATATTGATCCGCTTCCCCTTATATTCAAATCCCATTACAGAAGTTGCCACTGAAATTCCTCTCTGCTTTTCAATTTCCATGAAATCTGAAGTGGTATTCTGGTTGGCTTTATTACGCTTTACCGCGCCTGCTGTATTGATAGCGCCACCAAATAGCAAAAACTTTTCAGTCAGGGTAGTTTTCCCGGCATCGGGGTGACTTATAATGGCAAAGGTTTTTCTTTTTTCTATCTCAGGATTACTCATAAAATTTGTGATTGATGAAGCATTAAGACAATGCTTCTGGAAGAATAGCGCTTTAAATTAAGAACATCCTCATCAAGGCGCAAAGGTACTGTTTTTCGCATTTCCGCGGAAGCGGATATAAGATCTTAATAACTTTGTAAGCGCCTTGAGGTGATTATTCTGAAATGCTAATTGAGCAACAGATTCCGAAATTTTATAAGTAATTTTACAGCTCTCGAGAGTATTTTCAGAAGAATTTGAAATTATTTTAAAAAAAAGCGAAGATTATTATAATTTCGTGCAGTAATAGCAAACTATTGCAATCCAATAAGTAGCAATACAACCAGATTATCCAAAAACAAATAAAGAATGGCAGCAAAACTAGAGTACATTTGGCTTGATGGTTACAAACCCACTCAAAGCCTGCGTAGTAAAACAAAAATTGAAAAAGATTTTAGCGGAAAATTGGCTGATTGTCCAATGTGGAGCTTTGATGGTTCGTCAACAGAGCAAGCACCAGGGGGCGCCTCTGACTGTCTGTTAAAACCAGTTTACATCTGTCCTGATCCTCAGCGTAAAGAAGGTTATTTAGTAATGTGTGAAGTATTAAGTGCTGATGGCACACCACACGAAAGTAACGGACGTGCTTTGATTGAAGACGGTGATAACGATTTTTGGTTTGGATTTGAGCAGGAATATTTCTTTTGGGATATTGAAACGAATAAACCTCTTGGTTTCCCTGTTAACGGTTACCCGGCTCCTCAAGGTCCTTACTACTGCTCTGTAGGTGCTCAAAATGCTTATGGAAGAGATATTGTCGAAGAGCATTTAGACGTATGTTTAGAAGCTGGTTTAAATGTTGAAGGTATCAATGCTGAAGTTGCTGCCGGTCAGTGGGAATTCCAAATTTTCGCTAAAGGTGCTCAGGAAGCTGGTGACCAAATCTGGATTGGCCGTTATTTGTTAGAAAGAATAGGAGAGAAATACGGAGTATCAATTAACTGGCATTGTAAACCATTAGGTACTTTAGACTGGAATGGTTCTGGTATGCATGCTAATTTCTCAAACTCATTATTGAGAAATGCAGGCAGCGAAGAAACCTTCAAGAAAGTTTGCGAAGCTTTCCGTCCGGTAGTTAAAGAACATATCGAAGTTTACGGAGCAGACAATCACTTGCGTTTAACCGGTAAACACGAAACTGCTTCTATTCTTGATTTCTCTTATGGTGTATCAGATCGTGGTGCTTCTATCCGTATCCCGGTTCAGGTTCCTAAGTGGGGTTGGAAAGGTTACTTAGAAGATCGTCGTCCAAATTCTGCTGCAGATCCATACAAAGTAGCTGCCCGTATTATCAAGACTGTAAAATCTGTTGAGGCTTAGATCAAGCTTCATCTTAATATAAATCCTCTGGAAATATTCAGGGGATTTTTTTATGTAGGGCAATTCATGAATTGCCCTTACTGTTGGCTAGACGTTTCCAGAATATAATCTAAATAATCTCCGCCAACAATCTGGTGTAGCTTCTCAACCGGGAGGTTATATAAATATACCCAGCATTTTATTAAACCGGTTTCGGTTTCAATATCAATAAGCTCTCTGATATATTCATTAGGCTGGGGCTGGTCAATACCAAAACCTTCATATTCATCCATCAGCCTCAGGGTTTCTGTGTAGTTGTTAAGCGATAGTATAGAACCTAAAACAAACGAATTGCCATCGGACTCAGCGCAAGCACCCGGATACTGGCCGATATTATAGAGCCTGCCTTTCAGTTTTCCAAATTGCAGAAACCGACTATTTTCCTTGAGATACCGGCCAAAGGGATTTTCAGATTGGAGCAAAGTGCCGTATACAAATAAATTAAACATTTTCCAGGGAGATAAACGTTAAAGATAAACAGAATAGGATCTTTTCTTAGAGCATATACATTTCTTTAAGAGAAAGTTTAACCTATATTTAAAACATTGTTTTTCCTGATTAAGATATGGATAAAGTTCAGATTATTAAATATTTGGATGATAATAAAATCGATAGAATAAAATTCGCGTTTGCAGATATCGATGGCGTTTTACGCGGAAAGGTAATTCATCGCAAAAAATTTCTCGATTGCCTTGAAAGCGGATATGGCTTTTGTGATGTGGTTTTTGGCTGGGATAGTGCAGATGTGCTTTACGATAATGTAGAAATTACAGGTTGGCATACAGGCTATCCAGATCAGCTTTGCAGAATTGATCTCTCTACATTCAGGATTGTATCCTGGCAAGATAATATTCCATTTTTTCTTGCCGATTTTAGCAAAAAAGATGGCGGCGGTTTAGCGGCTTGTCCGCGCACACTTTTGAAGAAAGTTGCTTCAGATTGCACGACGATGGGATTTTTACCTGAATTTGCCCAAGAGTTTGAATGGTTCAATTTCAAGGAAACGCCTCAAAGTTTAAAAGAAAAAGAGTTTACCAAACTTGAGCCGCTAACGCCCGGAATGTTTGGCTATTCGATCATACGCCCTTCGTTGTACGCAGATTATAACAGTGACTTGTTTAATCTTTTAGGTAAGTTTGATATCCCTATTGAAGGGTTACATACCGAAACCGGCCCCGGCGTTTATGAAGCCGCCATCATGTACGATGAAGTTTTAAAGGCCGCTGACAAAGCCATATTATTAAAAACCGCTGTGAAAGAAATTGCCTATAAGCATGGGATTATGGCTTCTTTTATGGCAAAATGGAATGGAGATCTACCCGGTTGCAGCGGCCATATACATCAAAGTTTGTGGGACAAAAAAGACGGCATCAACTTATTTCACAATCCTGCTGATCCAGATCAGATGAGCGATACAATGAAGCATTATCTGGCGGGGCAGCTTCACTGTTTGCCGCATATTTTGCCGATGTATGCACCAACAATCAACAGCTATAAACGCTTGGTTGAAGGAGCTTGGGCACCAACAACCATCACTTGGGGTATCGAAAATCGAACTACGGCACTTCGGGTAATTAATACAAATTCCAAATACACACGTTTAGAAACTCGTGTTCCCGGCTCAGATGCAAATCCCTACCTGGCTATGTCGGCGGCACTCGCATCGGGATTGTATGGAATAAAAAATAAGCTTTCTCTTGAGAGTCCCAACCTATTGGGTAACGCTTACGCGGATACGTTACATAAACGTCTTCCCTCAAACCTTTTCGAAGCTTCTCAAGCTATGAAAGATTCGCCGATAGCAAACGAGCTTTTTGGAAACGAATTTGTCAACCATTTTATACAAACCCGGATCTGGGAATGGAGGCAATTCTCTAAACATGTGAGCGATTGGGAGCTTAAACGCTATTTCGAAATTATTTAAATCAAATCCTCGCTTAATTACTTATAGTTTAACACATCTTGGTCTAAGATTTTTAATGGACTTTTCCGCAATTATAACCAGAGCATGGGAAGGATATGATGCTTCAAAAGTTATCCGCAAAATTGAGGATATAAGTGCACAAGTATCAACTAACTATGTTTATCGTATAACTTTTGAAGATGAGGATATCATAATTGCCAAACTATCAAATTTTGGCAAATTTGAACACTTTCGTGAAGATCACCGAATTATTCAGTCTTTATCTAACAATCTCTTGTATCCTTTTGAAACCTTGCTGGCTAAATCGCTGCTAAAAAGCAACCGGGTGTATACTTACCGTTACAGACAGGGTAAAACCGATGCGTGGGTGGTTTTTTATAACCCCTCAAGAGTGATGGAAAGGTTCCCGCGCAGGTTAGAAGAGCATCACATCAAAAAGTTTGGCAATCAGATAGGCCGGTTTCACAAAGCCTGTTCCAGGCTGAAAAATGTGATTCCCAAATCTTCTAAAACTCTGAGGACTGATATTCAAACCTTGATGAAACAAATAAGCCGCAATGAAAATCAGTTCGGTACGCGCTTACAGGCCGACTATTTGAAATATCATTGCGAGCTTTTTTTAAAAAATCGTTTAAAACTTAATGCCGGTTCCTTCGAAAGTATTCCCGTTTTCATCGACTGGAACATTGGGAATTTTTCGGTCACTAAAAACCTTGAATTGTACTCGCGCTGGGATTACGACTGGTTTAGGATCAGTTCGCGGATGATGGATTTTTATTTCTTTAGCCGCGTGGTTTCCAATGTGGGCGATAAAACCGTGTTCAGTTATGTAATCGATACGCTGAACGAAAGCAGGTTTATCCTTTTTCTTCAAGAATATCACAAAGTAAATCCATTAAGTGCAAATGAGATTCGATTCTTAAAAGAAGCATACCGATTCTTTATCCTGAATTATGTGATCAAAGACGGAAATTACTTTTTTAGCGGTCAGTATGCGCAAAAGCTTCAAGCGGAAGCTTTTGAAATCTATTTACCCTCGGTAGACAGGGATTTTGACGCTGATTTAATTTTAGATGCGCTGAAAATTAAATAAACAAGTACATTTTCCGACCTGTAATATTATATTGAGTATAATTAATCTCATCTTTAAAGCTTAATGCTGAAAATTGACAATTTTAAATCCATAATAGATAAATACGAGGTAATATTCTTTGATGCCTTTGGTGTGTTGAAGAATTATAAGGGGCTTTTACCTGGTATTGAAAAGACTTTTGAATACATTGAATCTCAAAATAAGGAATACTACATCGTCACCAATGATGCCTCCCGGAGCCCGGTTCAACTAGCAGAGTCGTATCATAAGATGGGTTTGAATGCTGTTACTTCTGACCGGATTATTTCCTCGGGAATGCTTGCGAAAGAGTTTTTGGATTTGAAAGTTCACGACGGCATCGTTGCTTACCTTGGTACAGAGAATTCGGCTCATTATATTGATAGTTCGGGTTTGCATACGCTGCCAATTAACGCCATTAATGCGAGTAATATAGAAAAAGTAAATGCGCTGGTTTTCCTTGATGATGAAGGTTTTGATTGGGCAAGGGATCTCAACACGGTAGTTAATCTTTTGCGAAAAAGACCAATTCCGGCTATTGTTGCCAATACAGACTACGCTTATCCGGTAAATAAACATGAGGTAGCTATTGCGATAGGTGGTGTGGCGAGAATGATTGAAAATATTGTAGAAAGAGAATTTATCCGCTTTGGCAAGCCCGATTCGCAGATGTTTATGTTTGCTTTCGATCAGATAAGAGAATACAGGCAAATTACCAAGCAGGAAATAGTGATGGTTGGCGATACATTGTTTACTGATATTTTAGGAGGAAATAAATTTGGCCTGGATACCGTTTTAGTGTTTTCAGGCAATACTTTGCCAGATGATGCCGAAACTAAAATGAAAACTACAGGCATCGTCCCGACTTATATTTGCGAGTCGGCCGTTATCGATACCGAGATTATTTTCTAATCTTCTTCTATTCTATTATCACCTGAAATTGGAGCAAGATTTCGCATAGTGATTTGATAAATCAAGTCTTCCATTACTCTTTCAAGGTTTTCTTTTGCGTTGGTAAAATGCTCAGATCGGTAATCCTCGCTAATAGTTGATTCATCTATATCTTCAGACATTCGATTTATATCCGTTGCTATTTCCATTCGCACGTCAGTCTTATAATCAATATCTTCTCTTTTCCTGCTATGATGATAAACAGTTAAAAACAGTTCGAATTTTTGATAGGCGATACGCAAATCATGTCCATTATCACTGCTATACGTTACCAAGGTTTTCAGTTCCTTTTCTAATTGCTTACATAGACTGATAAATGTCTTATCATCAAAATAAAACATTTCAAATTCTTTAATAATCATATCTGTAATACAGTTTGGTAGAAATTCAGTTTGAAATTCAAACCCGATAGTTTATGAATTATTCGTAGTTCTGCTTTCTTCGATAAGGCTTCCTATAATTTCAGCATCAGCTTCATTGTAGCTGCCTTTTGTGACTACCCATTTTCCATCTTTACGTTTTATTTCGGCAGCTATGCTTCCTGATTCCATAAGTGTATAGCCGCCATTCTCTTGCTCAACTTTAAATGTTTTCTTTCCTGCAGAAATGTCTACATTAATTTCTAAAAGATTGTCCATGTTATTTAATTAATACTCGATTCACAAAATTTGTTTTGCGTCACCAATTGGGTCAAACAAACTTAATTTAATCAGCTTTGTTATTAATCCAAACCTATAAATATCATCTATTATGGCAGAATTACACGTTCAACGAAAACCAAAAAGCTCTTGGTGGATTTGGCTCATTATTATATTACTTATTGCAGCAGCAATATATTACTGGTACGTAAATTATTATCAGGGCGGTACTGTTACCACCATGTTTCAAACCGGTAACTTATTTTTAAGAATCTAATACTCTAATATTATGGCACAAAACAATTCGGAACATGTACGCCTGAAGGAACTAGGCAATAGTAAGTTTGAAGTAGCTAAAAACGAATCTGATATAAGAGGATGGACGGTAAAGAACGAACACGGCAGAATTCTTGGAAAAGTAAGTGATTTACTTTTCGATAATGAGTCTGAAACAGTATTATATATGGTTTTAGATCTCGAGGGTAATGAAATGCACTTGCGTGATAGGAAGGTAATGGCACCATTAAATATTGCTCAAATTAATGAAGCCTATAAAAATGTGATTTTTCCGGGTGTGATGGCCAATGAGCTAACTGAACTACCCACTTACGAAAGAGGAAAAGTAAGTACCCGCATAGAGGATGTTGTAATGCAGGCATTTGCTAATACTGCACGTCCGGCCAATAATGCATCTTCGAATACAAATGACAATGTTGCGTCCAGTCATAATGCTTCATCAATATCAAACGACACTGATTCATCAAGGCATACTCCTGAAAGCCGGCATGAAGTTGTCGCACCAGCACATCATCGGTCGCAGATAATAGATACGTCCAGGCCTCAAACCGTAGTAGGGGTTTTTGAACATTCAAACCAAGGGCAGGTAGCTATTGAGTACTTGCTTGATCATAATTTCAAACGAAATCAAATTGAAGTTTCAAGCAGGGAGTCTTTTCATGATAATGCAGAGCACGAAGATCATGGTATTACGAATTGGTTTAGATCTGTATTTGGAAACGAAAACGATGCTAAAACCTATTCGGACGCAGCTAAAACCGGTTCTGTAATTACTGTACAAACTTCGTCTTATGAAGAAGCGGAAAAAGTTGCGGAAATCCTGGATAAACATGGTGCAGTAGAACTCCGCGATAGTTTAACGAATAGAGAGCACCAACATCATAGCCGAATCCTTGACCGCAGGGATGTAAATGCCAGATGGGGAACACGATAGATTTAAAGCTAACATTCCTATTACATTTGCTAAGCGCCGTATTTGTACTTTTACGCAAATTTAATAGCATTAATGAAGATATTTATCAAGGGGCTCCCAACTAAAGTGGAAGAGTCGGAATTAAAAGAGGTTTTTGGCGATTTTGGTTATGTAAAATCGATCAGAATCATTAAGGATCGTGAAACAGGAGAGAGTCGCGGTTTTGGGTTTGTGGAAATGCCGAACGACGCGGAAGCTAAGGACGCAATAGCCAATATGAACGGTGGTGATTATTATGGCCAACGTATAATGGTTTCGGAAGCGAAAGAAGATCCCGGGTTCGGGAATAGCCGAGGACCCGGTGGGGCCGGTGGCGGTGCTCGTAACAATAGACCAACTGGAAGTTATAACAGATAATCATTCAACCGGCAGAAGCCGGTTTTTTTATGTAATAATTTTTGGTTCTGGTGTCTAATCAGTAAACCTATCTTAAATTACCTGGCATAATGAACGTTTACGAACAGCAAGCGAAATTTGAACTAGAGATCTGGAAAAAGCGGATGCTCAAAGAGCCATCTTTTACTGATGTTGTTTCCCGAAATATTCAGGCCAGAATCAATAATGTCATTCCGGATAAAGTTCATTCGGCAATTACCTATACTATTCAAAAAATGGTTCAGGCGGTGTTGTTCGGATCGGAGTATACCAGCGCCAAGCCATTAAACGATGCTTCGCTGCAATACAGGGAAGCATTTGTAAAACGGCAAATTGATATTTATAAGAAAGCCGCTTCCGCCGAAGGCGCACTTACCGGAGCTGGTGGAATACTTTTAGGCCTGGCCGATTTTCCCTTATTGTTGGGAATAAAGATTAAACTGCTGTTTGAAATTGCATCGCTTTACGGTTATGATGTTGCAGACTATCGCGAGCGCTTGTATTTGCTTTATATTTTTCAGTTATCCTTTTCGAGTCGAAAAAGGCAGAAAGAGGTGTTTGAATACTTGAATAGGTGGAATGAACATGCTCAAACTTTACCGGAAGATGTTGAGGAATTTGATTGGCGCACATTTCAACAGGAATATCGGGATTATATAGATCTGGCTAAGATGGCTCAATTAATCCCAGTGATTGGCGCGGCGGTGGGGGCAATAGCCAATTATAAGCTTATTACAAAATTGGGCCACACGGCGATGAATTGTTATCGGATGAGAGCAGAACTTCCTAAATAGTAAGACTACTTGCAGATTTTAATCATTTAGTACTATCTGTATCTTTCACTGATGTTGGAACTTCTAAAACCTGGTATGTAAATGCTTCTTTAACCGGTCTGATAGGCAGACCAAGATCATCGCTCATTATCTTGATAAAACATCCTCCATAATAAAATATCAGGGAGGAATAGAAAACAAATAGAAGTATCAACACAATCGAGCCCGAAGCGCCATAAATACTACTGATATTACTCAAAGATAAGAGCCACTTTAACAAAACTTTACCAAACGCAAATAACACGCCCGTAAAGAAACCACCGGCAAGTGCAGCCCTCCATTTGGGCCTCCCATCTGTTAGAAATCGAAATATAACCGAGAACCAGGTAGTTACAATGATTACAAAGAGTAGCTCACTAAAGGCACCATTTAAAAGAGTTCCGGCTCTTGGGCCGAAATAATTTAAGTAGTTTCCAAGAATGGCTTGCATACTTTCGATAAAAATTGAAAAAATAAATAACAAACCCGCCAACAGTATTACTACTAATGATCGGCCGCGAAGCTTCAAATAAAACAACAAGCCAGGGTGGGCTTTTACCTTAATGTTCCAGATCTGATCAAGGGTGTTTTTAATCACGGAAAACAACGTAGTAGCTACGAAAAGCAAGCCGAAAAATCCTAAAGAGAGGGCTAATAAACTTTGCGAAAGACTATTAAAATTTTTCAAAATCTGTTGCACAAGCGATGCACTTGTCGTTCCCATAACATTCGCTAGCCGACTGATCAATTGAGCACTTAGATCGTTTCGGTTTAGAAACAATCCGAAAAGCTGAATCAGGATAATCAGTATCGGCGGTAAGGCGAACGTAGAAAAGAACGCCGTTGCACCGGCAAGTCGCAAAGGGTCATTTTTTTTAAGTTCGGAAAACGAAAGGCGCATCCACTTAAAAATTTGTTTTAACTCCGGCAGATTATTTGATTTTGCGTTTGACAAGTTATTTCTTATTAGAATAAAGATAGGTAATCTCAACTCCGAATTAACAGCACAGCTTAAGTAATGATTCAAGCTATTCCGAGATGGATATAAATATGATTTTCAATGTATAATTATAAGCTCAAAATTGTATTTTTACCTCGATAGTTTAATTTAAGTAGTATTCACTATTGGTTATAACTTGATTCGGGTAGATTAGAAAAGTGATTTTATTGATATGAAATGCTACATTCTTGATGATAACACAAGTATCAAAATCATATCACACTATATATCAACTCATAAAGATCTTAAGATAGTAGGCAGTTCTGCCGAAACACTTGTAGCATATTCCGAAATTATTAATCTTCGTCCGGATATCGTTATTATAAACAGTTCCTTACCAAAACTAAACATAGATCAACTTGATTTTGTAACATCATTTATCTATACAGCTGATGCTCCACATTTTGCTGCTCAGGCATTTGATAACAATGCTGTGGATTATTTAATGAAGCCTTTTACATTAGAACGGTTTTCTAAATGTATCGTCAAAGCCAGGCAAAGGCAATTAGAAGCTAGTGCTGAAATTGTAAAAGATAAAATACCCAACAGCGATTACTTTTTTGTTCGAAACGAAATTCGCGGTACCAAGGTAACCCGGATAAAATATGATGAGGTTATTTATATTGAAGCCTCACAAAATTATGTGACGATTCATCTTCTTAATAAAAGTCATTTGATTTATTTGACAATGAAGGAAGTTGAAGATTTCCTGCCGTCGGACAGGTTTATCAGAGTTCACAAATCCTATCTAATCAACGAACAAAAGATCTCTTGTATTGATGGTAATAAAATAACCCTCGAAGATAAGTTTACTATTATCTATGCCCTTTCCTATAAAAAAGAGTTATTCAATAAAGTCAATCCAAGGTTGATAACCTCTAAAAGGCGGTCGGGTAATGATATACTTGAAGAGGGTTAAGTCTGCCCTTTGTCATTTCCATTTTTCTAGAACAAATCAATTTTTAGCCTGTTTTTATCCTACCTGTAAAAAACAAATGCTATGATAATTAACCCTGATAATTCCTGGAATAATGAAGAAGAGGTTCCTCAACATCAGCTCGATTTAAGTGAGCAGGAGCAAATGAACTCTAATAACCTGGTTGAACGAGTTGAAGAAGAAGCTATTTCAGAAAACCCTGACATAGATGAGATAACTACACAACCTTCCAGTGGCGAGGAGGATTTGAGCAGTTTTCTCGAAAGAAGTACTGACGCTGATCAATCACAACCTATAGGCAATGACAAGCCTTTGACTAAAAATTTGTTGGGCGATAATCCGCCGGGAGCAGAGCAAGCCGCGTTTGATGCGGGAAACACGGGCGATGCAAGCAGCGCCATATTTCAATATGATGCAGAAAATCTCATCGAAGGTTTTCGCGAAAATCTAGATAAAACAGAACAGCAAATAAACTTAGATAAAAAGCTAAAGGAAAACTCCAATGATTGAGCTTTTCGAACAAAATTGATGGAATTGGAAAATTCCCGATATCATTTCGTGTACGCGAGGGATCATTTCGTCACGGTAAACGCTCATTTCGTGTAATATAAAAAATAGTTAAAATTATTTTTTTCAACTTGCGTACATGGTAAGGATGTAGGGAATCATCCTAACCACTGAAGGCCCTGCATCTACCAAGAACTTGAAGCCAAAAATAAACCCTACCATAAAAAACATTAAATTTTAAGAGGCTGTCTCAAAAGGATAGTCTCTTTTTTATTTACGCCTCTTTTCGTATTTTAAAGGCATGGGAACAACGCCTGTTTTTAAGCCCTACGATTCCGATCAGTTGCAGTTACTTCCGCCCAGCCTGGAAGAACTGGTA